>CALUPP010000016.1 GCA_944322685.1 Candidatus Gastranaerophilales bacterium | reverse complement strand
GCAAAGCAATACAGCAATCAAAATCCGACGAATTCAACCACGGAATTTATGATGCAATCTGGAAATCGTCCCCATTTAAGACACCGTATCCGTTCACGACAAGAACAGTTATTGTTAACTACGAATTCTAAATAAATTCAGTTCATAGTAAAAAAACCGGAATAAATGTTCCGGTTTTTTATTATATAGCGCAAGATTTCAGCAAATCACCCGGATAATTAAACTTTTAGCGGGCATTTTCCTGGTCTTGCCCTCTCCGATGGGGAGAAGCCGGGGTGGGGGCTGGTTTTTGGGAAATTATGGTCAACGCTTGTTGTTGTCAGGCGGTGCCTGACCTACTTTTGGGCTTTTGGGAAGTTTTTTGTTATTCCCCCTCTCTTTGGGAGAGGGGCTGGGGTGAGGGTTGGCCCTTTGGGTTTTTGGGGCTCCGCACCGGGATTTTGTTGTTTTTACCGGGGTTTGGGGTTCAATGACCGCTTTTCCGGCCTATGCGATCCTGAAATACTCTGCGAGCACCCTCCCTTGTATGCTTCCTGCGTCAGCAACAAGAGGAGCTGCAAGTTCAGGATGACGATTATTTAGGGGGATGTGATTGTTGATTGGTGGGAATCGCTGCGGAGATTGGAACATTTGTTCAGAAATCATTGTTTTAGCTTTTCCCATCCTACGCGGGGTTGGTTGAGCGGGGAAAAGGGTAAAAATGACATTTTTATGTCATATTTACATACCTTTTATATCCCTCTATTTATTTAATGCCCATTTTTCATCGTTTTATAACATCTGATGGATAATATTGTTACAATTCGTTACAATTCACCCCAACCGAACAAAAAAACCGTGATTAAAATATTAATTTTTTGTTTATTTTTTAATTTTTTATGAATTTCAATGATATAAATTAATTAGTTAAGAAAATAATCAAACGTAAGTTACGAAGGAGAATAAACAATGGCAAAAACAATTGGTATCGACCTCGGAACGACGAACTCGGTAGTTGCGGTAATGGAAGGCGGAAAACCGACCGTTATTGCCAACGCAGAAGGTTCAAGAACAACCCCGTCAATCGTCGGATTTTCCAAAACCGGTGAAAAACTGGTAGGTCAGCTGGCTAAACGTCAGGCAATCTTAAATCCTGACAAAACAATCATTTCAATCAAACGTGAAATGGGTACGGATTATAAAAAGAACATAAACGGCAAAGATTACACCCCGCAGGAAATCTCAGCGATGATTTTGAGAAAACTCGCTGACGATGCCTCCGCATATCTGGGTGAAAAAGTTACATCAGCCGTAATTACAGTTCCTGCGTACTTCAACGACGCCCAAAGACAGGCGACAAAAGACGCAGGTAAAATCGCAGGGCTTGATGTTTTGCGTATCGTAAACGAACCGACCGCAGCAGCGCTTGCATACGGGCTTGAAAAAGATAAACCTGAAAAAGTGCTCGTATTCGACCTTGGCGGCGGTACTTTTGATGTTTCAGTTCTTGAAATCGGTGACGGCGTTCACGAAGTTCTTTCGACTTCAGGTGATACGCACCTCGGCGGTGATGATTTTGACCAGAAAATCATTGACTGGCTCGCAGATGAGTTCAAAAAACAAGAAGGCATCGACCTTAGAACGGATAAACAGGCTATGCAGCGTTTGAAAGAAGCTGCTGAAAAGGCAAAATGCGAGCTTTCTTCAGTTGTTGAAACGACAATCAACCTGCCGTTCATCACGGCAGACGCAAATGGCCCGAAACACCTTGATATTCAGTTGACAAGGGCTAAATTCGAAGAATTGTCGCATGATTTGCTCGAAAGATGCAAAAAACCTGTTGAACAGGCATTGAAAGACGCAAACCTTTCAAAAGGCGACATTGATGAAGTCGTTCTGGTCGGCGGTTCAACCCGTATTCCGGCAGTTCAGGCGCTCGTTAAAGAATACACGGGCAAAGAACCCAACCAATCAGTTAACCCTGATGAAGTTGTTGCCGTAGGTGCTGCTATTCAGGCAGGTGTCCTCGCCGGTGAAGTTAAAGATATCGTTTTGTTAGACGTTACTCCGTTAACGCTCGGTATTGAAACATTAGGCGGCGTTATGACCCCGCTTGTTCCCAGAAACACGACAATTCCTGTTTCGAAATCGCAAACTTTCTCAACAGCAGAAAACAACCAGACCGCCGTTGACGTTCATGTCCTCCAGGGCGAAAGACCGATGGCAAAAGACAACAAATCTCTCGGTATGTTCAGGCTTGACGGAATTCCGCCGGCAATGAGAGGTTTGCCGCAAATCGAAGTTACTTTCGATATCGACGCAAACGGCATTGTAAACGTTTCTGCGAAAGATAAAGCAACAAACAAGGAACAAAAAATCACGATTACAAATTCGTCCAACCTTTCTGAAGCGGATATCGACAGAATGGTTAAAGAAGCTGAAGCAAACGCTGCTGAAGATAAAAAACACAAAGAAGAAGCTGAAATCAGAAACAACGCAAACAGCTTAATCTCATCAGCAGAACGAATTGTGAAAGATTTTGAGGGCAAAATCTCTGATTCTGATAAAACAAAACTTGAAGAACAGAGAAAAGCGCTTGAAGAAGCTCTGAAAACCAACAAACCTGCCGACGAAATCAAAAAAATGTCCGAAGAACTCCAACAGACGATGTTCGGAATTTCACAGGCCGCATACAGCCAGGTTCAGCAAGAAGAACAGGCTGCACAGGGCAATGCGGGCCAGGCATCCGATTCATCAGCTGAAAATTCAGGCTCAGATGATGATGTAATCGACGCAGAATACACAAAAGAGTAATTCACGCTCAAAATAAAAAAGCTCCGCTTCTTGCGGGGCTTTTTTGTTGTTTATTCATACACAAATTCGACGCAAAGGTAATTTTTAACCATTTCAAGGATATCATTATTTTTAAACGGCTTGATTATGTAGGAATCCATGCCCGCTTTTAAGATTTGTTCGGTATCTTCGCAAAAAGCGCCCGCAGTCACGGCGATTATCGGGATATGGCGGTATTCTTCCGATGATTTTAGAATTTGCGAGGCGCGCAGCCCGTCCATATTGGGCATTCGGACGTCCATAAAGATTAAATCGGGCTTAAATTCTTTCAACATCTCAAGCGCCTCCAGCCCGTCACCCGCTTGTGCGGTTTCAAAGCCGGCATTGGTCAAAATTTCAACAAGAACGTTCCGGTTTTCTTCAGAATCGTCCACAACGAGAATTTTGGAGTGAATGGAATTCTCGCTCAGCCCGATAATTTTGCTCGGAACCTCAAGTTCTTCCGGTTCGCGGTTTCTGAACCTTTCTATGGGGATATTTATGCAGAATTTTGTCCCGACGTCGACATAACTCTCAACTTTAATGGTTCCGCCCAAAAGCTCGACCAAACTTTTGGTAATAGAAAGCCCAAGCCCCGTGCCGCCCTGTTTTATCCCGGAGGAGCTTTGTTCAAAGGGTTTAAAGATATTAGCAAGCTCATCATGCGCAATCCCCGAGCCCGTATCTTGCACAATCATCGTCAGCTGGCGGTTTTCCGGGTTAAAATCAAGTTCCCAGAAGATTTTTCCGCATTTTGTAAATTTTGCGGCATTTCCGATGAGATTTATCAGTATTTGTCTGATTTTATCCTCATCCGTGAACACAATATCGGGCAAATTTTTCGCATTGACCTCTAAAACCGTCGAATTTTCCTCGAGTTTGCTCATAAACATGAACTGCAAATCGCAAATAAACGATTTTAGCTCCATAGGAACGATATTAACTTTCACATGCCCGGCTTCGATTTTGGACATTTCAAGAATACTGTTGATAACCCCGAGAAGATGCTTTCCGCTGTTGTAAATAATGTCCGCTTTTTTGCGCATATCGGCATTTTCGCCGCAATTATCCTGCATCAGCTGCGAATAGCCCAAAATCGCATTCATCGGAGTTCTAATTTCATGGGACATATTGGCAAGGAAGATGCTTTTTGTCCTGTTTGCTTCTTCAGCCGCATTTTTTGCATCAATCAGGGCTTTTTCGGTCTTTTTTCTTACGGTAACATCCTGAATCGTCCCGATTAGGCTGACTATTTCGCCCTGCGCGTTATATTTCGGGATAACTTTGAGATTTATATCCTTAATATGGCCTTTTCCGGTTACTATTTTGTAGTCAATTTCCTGCTCAACCCTGCTGGTTATGCATTCGTTAATTTTCACCGCAAAAGAGTTCTCCCCGCCCGAAGCATTGAGCATGGCATTAAAATATTTTTCAATATTATGCTCATCGCGCTCGGTATCATGAATTTTATAGATTTGCTCGGAACATATCAGCTTATCATTGACCAAATCATACTCAAAGCTGCCCACTCCCGCAATTCGTTGCGCTTCTTCAAGGCGTTTTTCGGTCATCAGCACAAGGGTTTCGTCTTCTTTCAGCTTTTGGCGCACAATCAGATAAAAATACAAAATAGCACAAACCAAAACAACCACACTCCCGCCCAAAAGCTCGCCCATAACAGCCATTGACGGGGGTAAACCCGGATTAGAAGCTATTGTTTCCTCAAATGAACCTGCCCAAAACGCACCCGCCGACTCAGAAAGAAACAGGGCCAAAATTATACCAAAATCACCCAAAGTGCTTCTGCGGCTGGAATTTTCATAAATTGGCCTGCCGTTTTCAAAGCCGAGCCAGTAATATGCGCAAATTAAAAATGTGGAAAATGCCATAAAAACGTATTTTGCCTGAAAAGCGTATAAAATTTCAGTTTTAGCCTCCTGAGGCGCAAGCGAAACACCGCCCAGCAGCCCGGAATAAATGAACAACATGTCAAAAAACATCCAGATTGCCAAATACACATATTCTTTTCTGAAATTTCTGGTTTTCAGGCTCAAAATTCTCATAAAACCCAAAAACTCCGCGTAACAAAAAACCGCAAACGCAAAATGCGCATAAAACGCGGCTTTTGTATTCACAACCGCAAAAAGTAATGCCAATACCGGCAAATATTTAAGATAATTCAGTTTTTTACCGCCCTGAATTGACTTTGCACACAACACAGAAAGCCACAATGTGTACAATGAAACCACAGAAAGAAGATAAGTAAGATTTTCAACCCGCAAGCCAACTCCGGCAATGCGGCAGCAGCACGAAATCCCCAGCATAACTCCCTGAATAATTAAAAAACAAAGAAAAAACCGCCATGCTTTAACAAAAGCGGTAGTTTTTTTGATAAAATATGCCGTAGAACCGAGAAAAATCAGATTTAATGCGGTAAGCGCCATAAAAATGTCCGGACTCGCACCCTGCCATTTGAAAAAACCAAAAGCCGGGCCGCATTGTAAAGCTGAATCAAAAAACATATACTCTTTCTAATCCGTATTGATAAAATTTTACTTACGGATTATATAATAAAAGGCATATCCTTGCTATTTACCCAACCGGGTAGATTATGAAAGCTCTGCGGCGATATTTTTTGCAGCCTCTTTTGCCGCTTCTTTGGCGGACAGCAGGGCTTTTACGTGGCCCAAATCCTCTTTCATGGCACTAATTCTCTTTTGGTCGTGCAAAAGGGCATGGATTTGCTCCGCAATAATTTCCGGTTTGCAATCACCCTGCAAAATTTCCGGCACAACGTCCTTATCAAGGATAATATTGGGCAAACAAACCCTGTTAATGCACCTGACAAGCCTGTAAATAAAATAATAAAGCCACGGCCCGCGATAACTTATAATCATTGGCGTCTGATACAATGCAGCCTCCAGCGCAACCGTTCCCGAAGCCAAAATCAGCGCATCAGAAACGCTCAAAAGCGCCTGGTTGTCATTTTTTATCACTTTTATATCCGAATTTTTAAAATATTTCCGAAATACCTCATCTTTTATGCTCGGAGCCTGAGAAATGACAAATTGAACGTTATTTTCTTTGTTTTTTAGGATTTTTGCAGCATCAAGAAAAACATCCATCAAATTTTCCAGCTCAAATTTCCTGCTTCCGGGAAAAATCGCGACAAGCTTTTTATTTTTGTCCAAACCGTATTTTTCAAAAAATTCATCGCGGTTTGCGTGGGGCGGAAGCTGTGCAACGCGCGGATGTCCTACTAATCCCGCATTTATTCCCTCTTTTTCATACATTGCTTTTTCAAACGGAAAAATCGTCAAAACTTTGCTTATATTTTTCTTAACCGTTTTAATCCGCCATTTTCTGGAAGCCCAAATTTGCGGCGGAATGTAATAAAACGTTTTTATTCCGGCTTTTTTTAGAAATTTAGAAAGATTAAGGTTAAACCCGCCGTAATCAATCAGCAAAACCAAATCGGGCTTATACTCATTTTTCAAATAAGCAACAAGCCGCTTCATAAGGAGCGCATGCTCGGCAAGAATTTTAAAATTCAAGCCCATGGCAGACATTTTTGAATGATCCGAAAACAGCTTAACGCCCAGATTCTTCAAATTTGTCCCGCCTATCGCCTCAATTTCAATTTCAGCGCCCAATTCGCGCAATTGTTTCACAACTGCCGCCGCATGAGTGTCACCCGAAAGTTCGCCGGTTACAATAAATAGTTTTTTCATATTGCCATCACAATAATGTTATTTTTGTTCGCAAAATCAACCAGTTCTTTTTGGTTTACGATGATAGTTTCATTCGCCTCGACCGCAAGAATCCTTGCGCCGTAGCGTTTCATCATTTTCAGGGTATTCAGGCCGATTGCCGGAATATCAAAGCGCTTATCCTGGGTCGGTTTGCTTACTTTTACTACAACAACGCCCTTTCCGCCGAGTTTGCAGCCGCGTTCGATGCATTTATCCGTGCCTTCAATCGCTTCGACCGCCATTATCATCTTATTTTTGATAACAACCGACTGCCCGACGTCGAGTTTGCCCATTTCCTTGGCAAGCCAGTAACCGTATTCAACATCAACCATTTGCTCCTCGTCCGGTTCAAGTTTTCCGAGCACACCGGGGGGCGCAATCAGGTGTTTTATGAAAATTGTCTGGTCAAGAACGGTTATTCCTAGCTGCTCAAGCTGTTCCACAACAGTAAGCATCACCGCGTCGTCATTCAATCGCTGTGCCTCTTTTATAAGGCGCAGTGCCTCTTTATCAAACTTAGGACAGCGCAAAATCAAGCCTTTATGCACTTTTCCGATGAAAGTAACCTGTTTTATGCCCTCATCCATAAGAGTTTGCTTGATTTTTAATATCTCGCCGGGGCCGTAGTTATAGACTTTTGTGCAATATTTTTTCAATTTGTTGCGGTTGTCGCCGGAAAGCGAAATAGCAACAACATCAAAACCGTTTTTCTTTGCATATTCTGCCATTTGCACGGGCAGTTCGCCGTCACCGGCAATCAAACACTGTTTTTGGTCTAAAACAATAGACACAACTCTCTCCTTTTCGCATATTTTGTTATTATCATACAATAAGCAATATTTTGGAGCAAGAATTTTCACTTTCCCGAAAACAATTCTCTCGGTTCAACGATTTTCCGCGAATCTAAAAACTAACCGACACTCAATCCCGCGCAAAGGTTGATATTTTGGCCGGTAAGCCCCTTTGCCTCGTCAGAAACGAGATATTTTACGAGATTTCCGACCTCATCCGGGTGAATAAACCTGCGCTGGGGAATCATATCTATATTTTCGTCCGCAGAAAACCCATCGCCGCTATTGCAGGCCGTTTCTGTCAATTCTGTATCGACCCAGCCGGGATTTATCGTATTCACGGTAATCCCGTCGCATGCAAGCTCCAGCGCGAGCGCTTTTGTTAAGCCTGAAAGCGCGGATTTTGTCATTGAATACAAAGCAGCATTCCCCTCGCCCACAGCACCGCTGATTGAGCCGATATTCACGATACGGCCGAATTTTTGGGCTTTCATTGAGGGCACAAAAGCCCTTATCAGGCGAAAAGGAGCCTCGGTATTGAGTTTTAAGAGCTTTTCAATGTCTTTATCTTCAGTTTTTTCCACATTTGCCCAAACATAAGCACCTGCATTGTTCACCAGCACATCAAGCGAGCCGTATTTATCCAAAACACCGGTTGCAAGCGCCTCACAAGCTCCCCGGCAAGTCAAATCCGCACAAAAATAGTCAATTGCGCCGATTTTTTCTTTTGTTTCGATGAGTTTTTTTTCGTCACGGCCGTGCAAAATAACATCATAGCCGTTTTGGGCAAGAATTTTTGCGATACTTGCGCCGATTCCCCTGGTTGAGCCGGTAACAAGGGCTTTATTACTGTGTTTCATAATTCATTTCCGTTAAAATCTGGACTATTGACTCCATTATACGCTCAATAATTTCTCTGCGCTCGTCAGAATCCAGATTTTTAATCATTTCCACCGCAGAATGCAATGTAATGTTCCTATCGTACCAGCGTTTGTATTCAGTTACTCCGCCTGAAGAAATATCAGAAATTTGCCCGTCAGCGTTGATAGAAAGCTCTGAGGTCATTATCTGAATCAAATCCTGAGCGATTTCATTGCGGACTTCGTCGTTCAAACCCTCAATAAAATGCATTAAATGGCTCAAATCTGGATCTTTGTCATACCACCGGATGTAACTCATATATACATTGTAGCATTTTTTACAATCGTCGTAAAGAATTTAATTATCAATGAATAAATCAAAGAAATTTGCGCAATTCTACCCGTAAAACAACGCCGTCAAAACAGCCAATCGCGCACTGTTTGCGCAACAAAGTCAAATGACGGTTTTACGCCGACATTTTCCGGTTCAATTGTCTTTCCGTAGACCAAAACCGGCACCTGTTCGCGCGTATGGTCAGTTCCCGGGACGGTCGGGTCGCAGCCGTGGTCAGCCGTGACAATTAATATATCATCTTCGGTCATTGCGAACATAATTTGAGGCAAAAATGCGTCGATTTCCTCAATTGCCCTGCCATAGCCCTTAAAATCGTTTCTATGGCCGTACAGCATATCCGTATCAACGAGATTTGTGAAAATAAGCTCAAATTTTGGGTTTTCAGCGGATTCAGCAACCCTGAACGTCTTCATATCCAGCTCATTGCGCACCGCAGCGAGCGTATAATTCAGCCCCTCGGCGTTTGAGCCCGTATGAACAGCATGGGAAACTCCGGATTTTACGAAAATATCCTCAATTTTCCCTATTCCGAACACGCGGCCGCCTTTTTCGAGAATTTCGTTCAATACCGTGGGTTTCGGCGGCACAACCGAATAGTCGCGCCTGTCTTTGGAGATTCTGACCGGTTTTCCGTCCACTATGTGATAAGGGCGCGCGATTACGCGGGAAACATTATGCTCGCCGTGCAAAATTGCCCGTGCAATTTTGCAATATTCATAAAGTTTTTCCAACGGAACCACATTTACGTCAGCGGCTATCTGAAAAACACTGTCCGCGCTAGTGTAGACAATAGGGAAGCCCGTTTTTTGGTGTTCCTCGTTTAAATCCTCAATAATTTTTGTTCCCGAAGCCGGATAATTACCCAGAATGCCCTTACAGCCGGTTTTTTCAACAAATTCATTTATCACTTCCTCCGGAAAACCGTTCGGATAGACCCTGAACGGCACATCCAGCACAAGCCCGGCCATTTCCCAATGACCCGTGGTTGTATCCTTGCCTTTTGACACTTCATGCATGATTCCGTACTTTGCGCAAGGCGTGGAAACCGGCTCTGCGCCTTTAACCTCGCAAATATTTGCAAGCCCCATGGCCTGCATTGTCGGGATTTTCAGCCCTCCGCAGGCTGCTGCAACATTTTTCAGCGTATTGCATTCCGGAACGTCGTTATATTCCGCACAATCCGCCATTGCGCCGGCGCCCATTGAATCAATCACGATAATTATTGCTCTTTTCATTTAATTCACCCGTTGTTCATACTATCAGCAGCCTTTTTGTCATTTATACAACAATTATGCCGGTTTTATTATAACAAAACAAAAACTGCGCCCGCAACTGCTTATTTTTTTGATTTATCGGGCAATTTGCTCCCCCAAACAACAAAATGTCCTCCTAAAAGCCCGCTTCGCCTAGCGCAGGTGCAAAAAGCTTAAAAATAGCAAAGCCTCGTAAACAGCAAGCTTTCGCAATGGGTCCAAAACGGCATTATGACCGTTTTTTAAGCATATTCTATTAAAATCGCACAAAATCCCCGATTTTTCGCATAAAAAAATCGGAATGACAGGATTCGAACCTGCGACCCCCGCGACCCGAACACGGTGCGCTACCAAGCTGCGCTACATTCCGACTTTTTATTTAATTTTCAACACGTTAGTAGCTTTTTAATCTTTATACGGCTCACAGAAAGTTCCTTTCTGACTCGCCTCCCTCCATTTGTAACGATACTCAATCGTTCCAAACGGAGTCCTTGCTACATTCCGACTTTTTTGTTCAATTTTTAAAAGTTATATTTTAATTTTAGCATAAAATACAGAAAAACAAGCAGAAATTACTCATTTTCGGAAAATAAATCATAAAAATGGTAAAACTGAAGCGGCGCAGCCATTACAGACCGCTCGATAAAGGCAATATATTCATCGCACATTTTCTTTAGGTTTTCTGACTTTGAATTTTCCGAATCCGGAACAAAAGGCCGCAAATAAACATCATATCTGTCGTTTTTTGTCTTGATTGCGGTTATAAAATAGACATTTGTTTCCATCAGCTGCGCAAGCTTAAACGTTCCGAGAGGGAAATCAACTGATTCCCCGAGAAAATCAGCCCTAAATGTCACATTCGGCGCCCCGGCAGAAACCCTGTCACCGGCAATAAAAGCAATTTCGCCCCTATCCAGCCGCTCTTTCAGCTCAATTGCCGTATCAACGCTTATTTTTTCAACGGGGAAAGCCGTTGTGCGGGTTTCTTTACGGATTTTTTTCAAAAAACCGTTAAAAATCCGGCACTGCGATTCGCTCAAGAAAATATTAACATGCGGATTTGTCACGAACCTCGCATCGTTGATAAAAGCCCGCAAAACCTCAACATTCCCGACATGAGAACAGATAAACAGCGCGCCGTTTCCGGCATTTAGGAGTTCTATAACTGATTTTTCCTGATTTTTATCCTTAAAATCCAATTTTTCAGCACTGAATTTTCCGCAAAAAACCTCCATGCGGTCAACGAGCGAAAATGCGTAATTCAGCACCAATCTGTATGCATTAAACAAACACGGCCGCGCGGATTTATCCTTTGTGAACGAATAAATCACCCTGAGATTTTTTAAAGTGAAATTCCGAACCACTTTTGAAAAAGAAAACGCAAAAAACGCAACAAAAATCGTCACAAACTGCACCGCGCGTTTTCCGAGCGTTTTATACACAAACCAGAGCGCCATCAGCCTTTTTTCGCCGGCGGCCTGCTCTTTGAGCTCGTACCATTTCATTTTTTAACGCACTCCAGCAGCGTGTAGTCGTATTTTCCGATATTGTGATGCGCTTTGTCGATTTTCAGGCCCGATTTATCGATAAGTTCGACAAAATCGGCCTCGTTGTACATTTTGCTCTTTCCGTTGGCCATGCAGGTGAAATAAAAAGAAATATGCGACAATGCATAAGCCGCACCTTTAAATCTCTGGTTGTCAATGAAAGGTTCGAGGATATAAACCCGCGTTTTTTCGTCAATGCTGCCCGCAACCCTGTTCAAAATAAACAAAATCTGCTCTTTTGAGAAACAATCCAAAAACTGACTCATAAAAACCGCATCCAATTTCCCCGAATCAGCTGATAAATCGCCCTCATCAAGGATATTTCCCGAAATGAACCGGCACCTCGGCGTATCAAAACCAGCACGCGCCGCCTTGATATTTTCAGGCAAATCAAACATAAAAACAGTGCAATCCGAATTATAATTCAGGCATGCGTTTTCAAATTTTCCGGTATTTCCGCCGATGTCAAGGATAGTCTTGGGATTTTTTTCAAAAATTATCCCCAAAACCTCGTCAAAACAGTCATCTGAGTAATGATGGTCGAATTCGTACCAGCTTTTTTTCATTTGCGCGTTCATTTTGGTAATCATCGGGTAAATTGTTTCCGAATCGAAAAAATACTTGTGCAAGCCCTCGGGGCGGCCGGTTTTGAACGATTTTTCCAGCTCGCTTGCGCCAAGATAGCAAACATCTTTCACAAAATTGAAATTTACGCGCGTCATTTCATCGTACAAAAACGCGTCTGCGAGTTTTGTGTTTGAATAAGTGCCATCCTCGTTGATTTTTAAAAGCCCTGCGCACAAAGCTGCATCAAAAAGCGTATCGACCGCGTATTCGGAAATTTTGCATTCTTTTTTTATTTCTTCTTTTGTTTTTGGTGCCTTGCTCAAGGTTTCCAGGATTTTAAAATCAATCATCGCAGCCAGCGCCTGAAACGTAAACGGCGCAAAAGCGATTTTTTGCGCTTCCGTGAGCGCTTCTACGGCTGACATTCGGTTTTTTCTTGAAAATTTCACATTTTTTTCCATAATCAATCAAATTATACCATCAAAAACGCAAATAATGAGGTTCAATCTTTCCTTATCAGCACCAAACTTAACAAATACGAGCTCACAAGCCCGACAGCCAGCACAAAACCAAGCGAACTAATCAATTTAAAGCTCGTAAATGCCAAAAGTAAAAACGAAAAAACCGTCGTAGCGCAAGAAATCAGCACAGCCCAGCCGGATTTTGCGGGAGCGGGGCTGTTTAAGAAATTAAACCGAAAAATCGCATAATCCAAGCTAAATCCGGCGATTAAAAACAGCGCAAGCACGTGAAAAAGGTTTACCGGCAGACCCAATAGCCCGAGCAGGCTTATTGTAATTGTTCCGCCCAAAATTGACGGCAATATTATTTTCAGCGCGTTTTTGGGTTTATAAACAAAAGAAAGCAGCCCAAAAAGCACCAAAACCGCAGGGATAATCAGCATCATGCACGCATGCCGGCATTTTTCGACCCGATGTGAAATATCATCCCGCAAATTTATAAGTTGAGCCCGCGGATTATCGCTCAAAATTTTATTCAAAAGGTGCTCAGGCGGCGTTTTTTGAAGAATAATCACCGAAGTTGTGTCATTTATCAAAAAATCTTTAAGCATTGGCAAGTTCAGTTTTTCAAGCGTCAAAAAATCGTTAAACTGCGGAGCATTTAGGAGTTTTTTTCTTTGCGAAACCGGCAAAAAGCCAGCATAATCGTTAAGTTCGTGCTTGTACAACTCTCTGATTAGTTCTGAATTTTCTTTTTGGCGTTTTATTGAGGGAACAAATTTGCTCAAAGAATAAAAATCATCCTGATTGAGGTATTTTGTTATATTTTCCTCATTTTCCAGGAGTTCCTGAACATTACTGCCGTTCACAATTATAAAAGAGGTGCTGTTTTGCGCTCCTTGCAGGTTTGCATAGAGTTTTTCGGCCTGTACAAGGTGTTTTGGCGGGACGTACATGTCTTTTATGTCGTCATTGAATTTAACCCGCAAAAGCCCAGCAATACAAAGCAAAATTAACACACCTGCGGCGATTTTATTGATTTTCAGCTCAGGAAAGCGAAAATCGGCGGATTTGGGCTTAATATTTTTACAAATTAGCGGATAAAAAAGCACAACAAAAAGGTAAACGCAGACCAAACCGCCCGAAGTAAACACGGCAATCTGTTTTAAGAGCGAAATATTTGAAAACAAAAGGGTAAAAAACGCAAAAACCGTTGTAATCATGCCCAAAGTCAGGCTTTTGAACACGGAATCAATATCGTTGTCATGCGCAAAGAAATGCAGCGAATAATCAACGCAAATCCCGATTAAAGTCGTAGAAAACACGAATGTCAAGATATGAATCGAATCAAAAAGCACAGAAGTAAGCAAATACCCGAAAATCATCCCCAAAGACAGGCTAAGCGCAATAGGGATAAGGATTTTAAACGAACGAAAATAGAATTTGCACAAAAGTATGATAAAAATCGAGGATAAAACGCAAATAACGTTAATTTCGACCATTGATTTCGAGCTTGCGTAAAAAGTATGCACAGGCGCACCCGAAAGGTAGATTTTCAGGCCGTTATGCTCCTTTTCAAGGCGGTTTTTGATATTTTTTACTTTTGAAATTTCCTGATTCAAAAGGGTTGGCGAAAGCGCGATTTCCTCGGGCAGACTCAGGGTTAAAATTTCGTAGTTTTTTCCGTCGAATTCCACATTCCCGCCAGCCTGCGGCCCCGAAAGCGACTGAATATAATCATCAAAAAGCAAAAACGGGTCTTTTTCAACCGGCAAAAGGTTCAAAGCGAGCGGATTGTAAAGCCGTTCAAGACTTTCCAGCTTCACATTTTCATAATTATGCTCCTTAAGCGATTTTGCAGTGCTCATAGAAAGCAAATTCGGGGAATAATACTTATAAGTATCCAAAATACGGGCAAATCGGCCGTTTTTGGAAAAATCCGTTTTTATTACGTTTTTGTCAACAAGCGAAAGAAATTCGCGGCTAATTTCGCCCAAATCCGCACCATCAGCCTCAAAAATAACGTTAAAACGGCCGGAATGCTTCTCGCTCAAATCGGATAAAAGCCTGTCCTGTGCGTTGTTCGTAAGAATCGCCTGCAAAATGTTTGTCTGCGTTCTTTTCGGGTGAAAAACAACAAAAATCGCCAAAAACGCAAACACCAAGCAAAACAGAACGCGCAGTATGTTCAAAAATGTTTCTTTTTTCATCCCGTTTTACCTGCAATCCGTGAAATATATCGTCGTTTTCGTATTCAAAGTATCTATCAGCATTTTTGTAATCAGCCCAAGGCCGTTTTTTGTTTCGCCGGCCATCTGAATGCTTTGGATTTCGCCTTTTATCTGGCTATCTGTGCGCGGTTTCAGGGCTAGCGACCATTTTTGCGCATCCGTTTTCAGAAAATAAATATCAAAATTCTTCTCAAGATACGAATAATTTTTATTAACGACAGATTTTACAATCGCGTTAATATTTTTGTTTTTTGACGCGTTGTATGAGGTTTGGGAATGAATCGGATAAGTCGTATCAAAAACAACGCCCTCATTTTTTATAAATTTGAAATTTCCGCCCGATTTCAGCTCAACATTTGAAGATTTCATAAGCTTTGTCTGGCTGAATTTGCACGATTTGCTTTCAAACTCGGGCATCTGCGAGGCCGCAGACTTTGCAGCGATTTTGTGGTTAAAAATCTCCTGCGCAAACCCGGCCGAAGCGGACAAAACAATACAAAACAACGGCAAAATAAGCTTTTTCATGATTTTTGCCCTCCAAACTCCTCTATTTTCTTCAAAAACTCAGCAGGCGCCTCATAAACCGACTCCATTGAATCGATAGCCACGCGGATTTGCATAGTTTTGGCTTTTAGGAGCTTTTCTCCCGTTTTTTTATCGGTAATTGTGTAATTTATGTTCAAAGACGGCTCAACACTTTCGATTTCCGTTTTTACGAGGAGTTTTTGCCTAAATAATGCCGGTTTGATAAATTTCAGCTCCATTTTCGCAACAGGGTAAGCTGAATTGTCCTTTTTCATGTCATCGTAGGTGTAGCCGATTTTTTCAAGCAAATCACAACGTGCCTTTTCAAGGTATTTTACATAATTCCCGTGCCAAACGACATTCATCGGGTCAAGATCATAAAATTCAACATCAATTTCGCATTTTGCTTCCAATTTTTTCATTAAAATTACTCCCCTATCCGAAAAACACCGCCGGAGCAGATATTTTCGCCGCATTTGTAGACATAATTTACGCTATCTGATTTCAGAACTAATTCAAGCCTCAAAACCTCGTCCGGATTGATTAAATGAGAAAATTTTATCTTTTTCACAGGACAGGGCCGGATATTCTTGCAAAAAGCGTCCTGCGCAAACCAATGCGCAAAATAAAGCTGCACAACCCCGGGCAAAACAGGAAAATTCTTGAAATGGCCGTTGAAAAAATTACTGTTTTTAGGAAAAACGAGTTCATATTCCGCGCGATTTTCTTCTTTTTCTACATTCAAAACAAGCGGAAACGAAATATTTGTATTAAAAATTGCTTCGATTTTGTCCTTGTCCGTTTTTCCGTTCTTGTTTTTTGGGATTTCATACAAAAAGCGCCATCTTTGAGGGATTATTTCGGATTTTTCCGCCAAAAAGCTCTTTAGTTCTTTAACAAGAGCGGTTCTGCCGCCTTTTTCTTCGGACAAATAAGCTTTTTTCCCGACATCGCTCAGAACCGCAGCACAAGCAAGTTTTTCGCCGTTTTTAAAGCAATAAGAATCCGCAACAAGCTCGTTTTTGTTCAAATAATCTTCTATTTCGGGCATGCTCACTCTTTTTTCCTGAATTTTTACGATTCTGTCGCTGCGATTTTTCAAACTGAATGTTTTTGAATCAGACAGTTCTATAATATCACATAAAACACGGCTTTTTCCCAGAAAATACGGAGATTCCACAACGATTTGGGCATTGTTGTCAGCGGAAACTTCAACACCGCTCATACAATGATAAAATTCATCATTTTTGCCGGATTTATATGCAATTGTACTGGTTTCGGTGCTGCCGTATATGTCAATTATGCGCGTATTGTACTTCTGAAAATAGTCATAAATCACCTCAGCCAATTTATCCCCCGCAGTAAATATAACCTCGGGCGGTTCTTTCAAAAAAACCTCGTATCTTTTAAATTTTTCAAGAAATGACGGGGAAGAAATAAAAATTGTATCTTTCAAATCAGCGCTGTCAGGATAAACCACCTCGTTTACGTCGATTTTGAAGCTAAAAGGGTCATAAATCCATAAAAACAGCCAATAAATAAAACCAAACATGTGATGCGGCTTTGTCGAGGTGACAATTCTGCATTCCGCCTCTTTTTTCAGCCCAAAATCCTGCACAACATCCGCCGTTTCATTGAAAAAATTCACAAAATTTTTTCTGGCGCTTTTTGGGAAACCGCTCGAGCCGGAAGTGAAAAAAGTCACAAAAGTTTCTTCAAAATCGGGCAATTCAAATTCAAATCCGCCCGGATTATCGCAAAAATCCGGTTTATCGGCAAAAATATAATCAAAATTAAGCAAACTTGCCTTTTTAGGATCCGAAAGAAGAAAAATCTCTTTTTTTGCGTACACAGCAGCCAAAAAATTAACAACAAAATCCAAATTTTTTTCTGAAGATATCAAAATATTTTTCTGCGGATTTTCAACGAGCTTTTTTGCCGCACGCGCAGCCATTATTTTCAATTTTCCGGCGCAATAAACATCTTCACCGTCATACATAACGGGGATTTCGTCATAATTTTCATTTTTAAACAGCTCAAAAATATTCATCTAAAGACAATTTCTCTTTTTAAAAATTATCCGGATAAGATATTCTATCGCAAAAAAACATCCGAGGAAAAAATAAGACAAAAAACCGTTATAAATCATCCAAATCCTATCCGACATAAAGCAGGTCGCAACAGAAATCAAAAATTGCACAAAAAGGTAAACGCACCAGACATATGTAAGATTCCGCGTATAGATTTTTACCGGTTTTGTAAGCTCGCCCTCAGAAAGCCGGGCAAATTTTTGTATGATTGTTTCATTTTGAAAAAGCGAAGAAAAAAACAGCCAAAAAATCGCAAAATTAACCACAACCGGATAAAGTTTCAGCCCGCCGAATCGCGTGTAATGAAAAAACAAAATTACGCAAATGGTAAACAAAAAAGAAAAGACAAAACCGTATTTTTTGTAGATTTCGGACAATTTCATACTAAAAACCGCCCTCCGGCATGTAATAAAAAATCAAAAACGAAAAATCAAGCACCCAAAACAGTTTTTTGCGCAAAAAAACCGGCGCAAAGCAAAACCCAAGCCCCGTTGTTTCATTTTCACCGCAGAAAAACGCCAATCGCATAAAATCTAGCCCAAAAGCTGCTCAACAGCGTTTATCACGTCTTCAACCGTTCTGATTTGCTTAAAATTTTCAGGAGAAATCTTTTGTTTCGTAAAATCCTGCAATCTAACCGCCAAATCAACCGCATCAATGCTGTCAAACTCCAAATCCTCAAACAAATTTGCGTCAGGCGTGATTTTTTCCCGTTTGATTTCAAAATCATCAGCGAGAATGTTCGTCAGCTCGTTAAGTATTTCTTCTTTGGAATATTTAGCGCACATCGTTATTTTCCCTGACTTCTGATAAAATCCGCAAGAGTTTTTACCGAATAAAAATGTTTTTTGTTCTCATCTTTGTCAGAACCCATTTTTAAGGCGTATTTTTTCTTCAAAGCCATCCCGAGTTCCAGAGCATCAATGGAATCCAGCCCCAAACCGTCGATAAAGAGCGGTTCATCCGTTTTAATGTCGTCCGGAGTTATGTCCTCAAGCTCCAAAACGTCTATAATTAGTTTTTTTAATTCTTCTTCCAACATTGTTTTTCCCAATAACTTTATAGCCTAACAATACTGTAATGTCAATTTTTATGCTTGCGAAATTTTTTCTTTTATAACGTTATTCAAACGGTTTCTGAGCTGAATTTTCGTCAAATCGCCCGCAGAATTAAGCAGCTCATTGGTTCTTATGGGTTCATTTGCCGTTATCGTATAATTTATTGTTTTTTCGCCGGCATCTATAATTTTTTGATGTTTTGCAAGAAATTTGCGGTCGCAGTGTATGTTTAAAGGCAAAATATCCGCCCCGGAATGCAAAGCCATAAGCGCAGCGCCCTTGTGCAGCTTCAAATCTTCGCCTTCGACGGTTCTTGTGCCCGACGGAAAAATAATTATATTATATCCGTTTTCAAGCACCCTTACCGTATCCGCAAGCAGCTGTTCGTTGTTCTCGTCGTTGATTAAATAGAGCGATTTTACGATATTTCCCATAAATAAGTTCTTTTTCAGCTCTTTTTTTGCAACACAAATCGTATCCGGCAAAAAACCGATTAAAAGCACGATATCAATAAAACTCGGATGGTTCGCGACGATGATTTTGCGCTTTGCGTCAAAAAGCCGCTCACTATTCACAAAATCAACCTTAATTATCCCGGTTTTTTGCATCATTCCGTTGAAAAAACGCCATGTTTTATGAACAACGCTGCAATAAAAACTTTTTTGGAATTTTTTAGGCAAAAATAAAGATGCAGCCGGAAAAATCAAATAATTTATCAACAAAGCTCCCGCGCCGAAAAAAGCAAAAAGAAAAAGCACAATACAAGAGCGTTTCAGCGCTAAAAAAGACATTTTTCGCCCTCCGGTGCAAGTTCGTATAGCTTTCCGTCTTTCAAAACCGCGTTAGGTGCGTGATTCGAGCTGATTAAGCAGCCAAAACCGCATGCCGAATCCAAAGTAACCGCATCGCAGTAACAATAAAGCACATCGCAATTTTTCGCCGTAATCACAGCCTCAATCAGCCCCGCAGAAAACGTATTTTCCTCCGCAGAAACCGAATTGTAGCTTTGAGTGATTTTATTGATTAAAGAAAACTGCCCGACCGCGCTGTTATGAACAGAACCGCTAAAAGCCGCAGGAGAAACTTCATTTTCAGTGGTATATTGCGCAACCAGCTTTTTTAAACGGTCAAGTTCCCCGTATCTGGACGCAAAAACGATTTTCAAATCCCATTCATCGCCCTCAATCCCCGCCAAACATTCGTTCATCACGCAAAGCGCGATTTTGTCAACAGCAGAAAGCTTTCTTCTCGCCATTGGGGGCAAAAAATCGACATTTGCCGTTTGTGCGGTTTTCGAAACATGATTTTTTATATAAAATTTCAAATCCAAATACCAGACTCTTTCTAACTTTATGTTAATATTAATTTTATTATAAATTTTCTTTTTTATCAAAAAAGGATATCCTGAAATTATGAGCAAAACCTACATAAACGCATACAGTTCGGTATCTTGCCTCGGAAATTCGGCCGGGGAAATGTTTTTTAATGCTCTGAAACCGGATATTGATTTTTTGACCCCGGATGAACAGCTACTCAAGGGAAAAAGCTTTCCTTTCGGGAAAATAATGACCAAACTGCCCGAAATCAAAAGCGAAAAATACAATTTGCGCTGCAATGCGCTTCTTCTTCATTGCCTCGCACAAATTAACGGCGAAATCAAAAACGCAATAAAAAAATACGGTAAAAATCGCGTCGGAATCGTGATAGGAACGACAAATTCCGGAATTGACGAATACGAACGCTCAAAAGACATCGATCACTCCCAAATAGGCAACCCGTCAGGATTCCTGCACAAGCATCTCGGGCTAAACGGCTATTACAGCAGCGTTTCGACCGCATGCACATCGGGAATAAAAGCCTTTTCAACCGCAAAAAAGCTTCTTGAAAACGGAATTTGCGACGCAGTAATCGCTGGAGGCACGGATGCGCTTTGCAAAATGCCAGTTTACGGATTTCATTCGCTGGAAGTCCTTTCAGAAAAGCATTCCATCCCTTTCAGCAAAAACCGAAACGGCATAAATATAGGCGAAGGGGCCGCGCTGTTTCTTCTTGAAAAAGAACCCGGCGAAAACAGCACGGAATTGGCCGGAATCGGCGAAACCTCCGATGCTTACCACTGCGCAACCCCCGATCCGGAGGGGATTCAAGCTTCAAACGCCATCAAAGCGGCCCTGAATCAGGCAAATATAAAACCTGAAGAAATAGATTACATAAATCTCCACGCAACCGGGACACAAACCAACGATTTGATGGAGGCGAACGCCGTTTTCAGGATTTTTGGCGGCAAAATCCCAGCCAGCGGCACAAAACCGCTGACCGGACACTGTTTGGGCGCATCAGCCGCAGTGGAAACAGCCCTTTGCTGCGCAATGCTCGACGAAACCATAAACAAAGCCAACAATCTTCTGCCGCACAGGTTTGACGGCATTTACGATGACGCGCTGCCGGAAATTGAACTTGTAAAATACGGACAAAAAGCGCAGAATCTTCGCAATATTTTGTGCAATGCCTTCGGTTTTGGCGGATCCAATGCTGTTTTAGTCCTCAGGAAAGGTAAATAATGAAAAAAAATCTGCAAAAAATTCTCCCGCATGACCCGCCGATGATTCTGATTGATGAATTGGTTGATGTTGACCTTGAAAATGAAACCGTGGAAGCAGCGGTGAGGATTTCCGAAGACAAAATCCTCTATGATAAAACAATAAAGGGGATGTCGCCCCTTGCAGGCATTGAATTTATGGCTCAGACCGCCGGCTGCTACGCATATTTCAAAAACGGTGAAAAAGAGCCAAAAATCGGCTATTTGCTGGGTTCAAGGGCTTATAATTGTTCAATTGAAAAATTTGAGCTCGGAAAAGAGTACAAAATATTGGCAAAACAGACATTTTCAGACACTGAACTTGTTTCCTTCGAGTGTTTTATCTATAATGATGGTGTGGAGTGCGTGAATGCTGTTGTAAATGTTTACCAGCCCGAAGACTCCGGAGAAATTTAGATTTAGTGAGAGTTTTATGTGCAAATCCGTCTTAATAACCGGCTCAAGCCGCGGTATTGGTAAAGAAACCGCCGTTTATCTTGCAAAAAGCGGCTTTGATATTGTTCTTCATTGCGTCAACAACACGGAAATGGCCGAAATAGTACGGGCCGAAGTCATATCCTGCGGCGTAAAAGCCCGAATTTTGCAGTTTGACGTAAAAAATCGCGAACAATGCTTTGAGGTTTTGTCAAAAGACATTAAAAAAAACGGCATATACTACGGAGTGGTACTAAATGCAGGCATAGCAAGGGACAATGTGTTCCCCGTTATGGAAGAAAACGAGTGGGATGACGTGCTGAACACGAATTTGGGCGGTTTTTATAATGTTTTAAAGCCAATAATAATGCCGATGATAGAGCAAAGGATAAAAGGCCGAATTGTAACAATGTCTTCAATCTCAGGGCTTGCCGGAAACCGCGGACAGGTCAATTACAGCGCGGCAAAAGCCGGAATTATCGGAGCAACAAAAGCGCTGAGCCTTGAACTGGCAAAAAGAGGCATAACAGTAAACTGCGTGGCCCCGGGAGTCATCGAAACCGACATGATAAAAGATATTCCGGCCGATGAAGTCAAAAAAATGATACCGATGCGCAGACTCGGACGCGCAAAAGAGGTCGCCAGCCTCGTAAATTACCTTATGAGCGAAGATGCAAGCTACATAACAGGTCAGGTTATTTCCGTAAACGGAGGTTTGTACAGGTGAAAAGGGTTGTTGTTACAGGGATGGCTCTCACGAGCCCGCTCGGCAGCAAAGTGGAAATCGCTTTTGAAAATTTAAAAAAATTCAAAAACTGTGTTGAATATTGGAAAATTCTTGACGAATTTGAAAACATGAACACCCGACTGGCCGCGCCGGTAAACGATTTTGTCATCCCTGAACATTTTAACCGTAAAGTAACAAGAACAATGGGCAAAGTTGCCATATTTTCAACCGCAGTGACAGAAGAAGCGCTCAAAGATGCGGGGCTTTTAGGCGACGAGATTATTTCAAACGGTGAAACCGGCGTAAGCTACGGTTCTTCCTCGGGTTCTCTCGAATCGATAATTGATTTTTACACAATGGACGTGGAAAAAAAGGTTCGCTGCGTAAATTCCGGCTCTTACATAAAAATGATGCCCCAAACAACCACAGTCAACATCTCGCTCTACTTTAAAACCAAAGGTCGGCTGATTCCGTCATCCACAGCCTGCACATCAGGCTCAATGGGCGTCGGTTATGCTTACGAAGCAATCAAAAACGGCTACGAAACAGTGATGATAGCAGGCGGAGCGGAAGAACTCCACCCGTCTCACATAGCGATTTTTGACACTTTGTACGCAACAAGCCTGAAAAACAGCACGCCGGAGCTTACGCCCGCGCCATTTGACCGGGAAAGGGACGGATTGGTGCTCGGAGAGGGGGCCGGGACGCTCATTCTTGAAGAATACGAACACGCAAAAAGGCGAAATGCAAAGATTTACGCTGAAATCATCGGTTTCGGCACCTCAACGGACGGAACCCACATCACAAATCCTTGCCCGGAGACAATGGGCTCGGCGCTTTCACTGGCTTTGAACGACGCAAAAATCTCTCCCGATGAAATCGGCTACATAAACGCCCATGGAACAGCAACCTTGCAGGGTGACGTTGCAGAATCAACAGCAACTTACGAGGTTTTTAAGCGAAAAGTTCCTATAAGTTCATTAAAAAGCTACACGGGTCATACATTGGGCGCCTGCGGGGCTATTGAGGCTATTTTGGCGATAAAAATGCTCAATTCCGGCTGGTATTCGCCCACGCTGAACCTTAACAACATTGACGAAAAATGCGCACCGCTTGATTATATCACCGGTCAGGGACGTGAAATCAAAACAGACGTCATAATGTCAAACAATTTTGCTTTTGGCGGAATAAATACCTCGTTAATTTTCAAAAAATGCCCCTAACGAGCCGCTTTCAGCTTTGCGAGCGAGGCTTTATATTCTTTTTTCAGGCACAATTTTTGATTTGTCAAATCAACTATCTGATTTTGATATGCCAGAATTTTTTGCTTGGTTTTGGGGTCGTTGCAGTAGTCTTTTCGGGAAAGCTCCTGGATTGCGAGCATTTTGCCTTTAATTTGCGCATTAATGACCTTGTTTTTCACCACACGCCGGTTGTGCAGCATTTTTTTCTGCATTCGATAGCTGCATGCCGCCTGCGCACTTGACGACACCAAAAGAAAAACCAACATTGCAGAAATTATTTTTTTCATAAAGCCCTCCTCCGTGCATTTTGAGGATAAACGGCTTTAAAAATATCTTCAATTGACCGGCCAAATGCCCAAAACGGCAATTTTTATTTTCAACATGCGGCTTATTTGAAAAAATCAGGAGCAGGTGCCAAAATAATCGGCAAATTTTCCAAATTTTCGTTTTTAAGTTATAAAAACCATAAAAAACAACAAATATCCGAAACAAAAGCAAAATTAATAAACAAAAAGCGGATGTTTTTGGATAACATCCGCTTTTTAATGAAAATTTTAAATAGCGCCATTAAAACGATCTACTACTTCATCCATTACGATTGCATTTTTAATTACATTCGGGTGAAGCTGCAAATAGGCCTGAACTTCTGCGTCAGTTATTTGACTTTTTATTTGTTCTAACCTTCTCGCTTTTCTGCTGCTCGGAGCCCAGCTGCCGCCGTATTGTTCCTGATATCGTTCTTCTGCAAGCAGATCTTTAACATAGTCAGGATGCAGTGTCAAATAAGCCTTTTCATCTTCGGTCATTGTATATTTATCATTTCCATCAGACACAGCACCGGTCGTTTCTGCTCCTTGCGCCGGTACAGTTCCATCAGCAGATGACGTTTCTTCCGTGCCTTGAGCTTGTTGTGCCGCTAATGTACTCAGCCCAATCAACGATAAAAATCCAAGAACTAAAGTCTGAAACATCGTTGAAATACTCGACATAAAACCTGATGTTGAAGAAGTATCTTCAGAAGCTTCCGCTGATTCACTAGGAACAAACTCCGCCTCATCATCGCTGACCGAAGTTACATCAACATCATATGAAGTTGTAATTTCGTCTACTGCCTTATCTACGGCCTTATCCACTGCTGATTGAATAAGATTGTTAAAATACGCTCCAAACAGAGAGCCAATACCACCCTGAATTCCGTTAACCTGAGTCATCATTCTACTCCTTTCAAGCTAAATACATTTATGTTATCGACAGGTTTTACAGAAAACTTTAGAAATATGACTATAAATTTTACAATTGTTAACAAACAAAATAATAATTAAATTTTATTTGAGCTAAAAAACATCAATACAAGTCTTTTCAAGATAGAAAATTCCCCCAAAGCCCGAATCTACGAATTTCCGAAAAGCCGCCCCCAGCAAGGGTAGCAAAAAAGCCGATGAAGGGATTCGAACCCGCGACCTACTCATTACGAATGAGTTGCTCTACCAGCTGAGCTACATCGGCATTTGCAAAACAAATATGATAATTTACATTAATATTATATTAAATAAGAACGATAATTCAAGTTTTATTTACGCAAAACGCCGAAATTCTTTAATCGCAGGTTAATTTCATTCATAAGTTCTTCATTTTTTTGCCCCTTATTCGCAAGATTTTTTGCCTTTTGCAGATAAATCAGCTCGGTTTGCTTATCGTTCAAAGCACCGCGGCAATTTGCATATTTCAGCGCATAATCAGCGGATTGCGGGTTCAATTTCATCAAAGATTCGGCCGCAGCCATCGCGGAGCGGTAACTTTTCAAATTATAGCAGGCGTTATATTTAACCTCGAGCATTTTTGCGTTCTGTTCATAGTTGTTCAGCACCTTGTCCGCATTCAAAAGCGCAAGTTTGTAGTATTCGTTTGGATTTTTTTGATTCTCCGCAGTGAGATTATATGAATCTGCAAGCATTATGCGGGTATCTTTTTGAGCAAACGGCTTTTGCAGGCTGAGATTTTTCTCCAGATAAGGAATACAGTCATCAAAATACCCGAGCATGTAATAGAGCGCACCGATTCTGTAATTCAAATCAGGATATTTGTTCTTTTTATCATATTTTTTTATTTGCAGCGCATAATAGAGGGCAGTTGAGTATTTTTTGTCCTTTTGAAAGTCAAAAACGAGCGCATTTGCGGCCGGCAGGTTATACTTGTTGATTTTATAGGCGTCTTGGCGTTTATTTATTCTTATAAAATCCGGCATCGGCCTTTTTGAAGCTATATAAATTTTATTGGATTTTTTTACCCTTTTATAAATTGCTTTATTTTCCGGCGAGAGCTTTTTGTATGTTTTTCTGTCGAGCTTTGTAAAAACATAGTCATTTTTCTTTTTGTCATAGGCATAAAAAGCCTCAAAAAGGTTAACATTGCGAAAATCCGTCAAAATAACACGGCTTTGCCCTTGCGCGGCATAAGCGCAGCCGCCCAGCATGATAAATATGTATGCTATTGTGAATATATTTTTAACTCTTGAGCTCATAATATTATAATGATATTATATCAGAGCAGAGGAAATATGAAAAATAGTTTAATAAGCCTGTTATTAGCGATTATTTTGACGACAGCGCCGGCATATTGCAAAGTACTCCATGCCAGCGCGGAATACAATGCTGAGCTGGCAAGAAAAGCTGCTTTTGAAAATATTGTTTACAAAATCCCGTCATCGCAGATAAAATCACATATTTTCGATAAAGATTTAGAAGAAAACAAAAACGCGCTAAAATACAACCTCCGCCTGCCGGACAGAGAGGTAAAACTCTACAAATTACCATTTTCAAAGGCATACGGCGTAAATACAAAAAAAGAAAAGGGCGTAACCTATTTTTACTGGCATTCGTCGGGCTATTTGAAAGCAGTGGCGATTGAAACAGCCCCAAAACCCGGCGAAAAATACCCGTTTGCAATTTACCGGTACAATCCCAACGGAGAACTCACTGCCGTGAGTTTTCAGGTTTCCCCGCAGGAGGAATATATCTACAATAAAGACGGAACCCTAAACTGCCACTGGGTTGGGAATACAGCCTACGACAAAGACGGGAAAGTAATCGGAAAATCAGAAGAAATCGCACAAGAAGAAGAATAAACCCTATTCTTTTCCGGCAAAAAGGCCGAGGAGCTTTTCTTTGAGCTGATTTTGCGGCTGCGTTTTTAAAAGTTTAAAAATTCTGCCCTTTTTGAATGCTGCTTCTACACATTTTTTGTTTTTGCAAATATAAACCGAACGCCCAAATGTATAATTGTCAGGGTTTATGAGAATTTCACCGGAAACACTGTTTTTCAGCACCCGTATCATGCCCGCCCGGCCAAATTTTCCGGCGCATCCCGCACATTTTCTTATATGTTCGCTCATAGCTGAAACCTTGACGGCATTACGTTTCCGACATCCGTTCTGTGCTTTTTGCAGTCAAAATTTATCAGTTTTATATTTTCATAAACCTTATTTGAGGCCGATTCCAGCGTAGCCCCGCAAGCCGTTACGGAAAGCGTTCTTCCGCCGTTTGTTTCGTATTCGCCGGCTTGATTTTTTGTTGTGTTGTAGTGCGCGGCGATTACTTCTTCATCAATTTCATCAAGCCCTTTGATTACGCTGCCGCTCCGGCCCGAAACAGGGTAATTTCCGGCCGTTAAAACAACAGATACTGCATACTGGTGCTTTACTCTTATCTCCGGAAAAATGTCCATAAGCGTTCCCATAACCGCAGCACGCATTAAATCAGCAAAATTTTCATTTACAAGCGCAAAAACGCACTCTGCATCGGGTTCTTTTAAAAACGGGTTGAATTCCATAACATTCAAACCGCCATTTCTGTCCAAAATTATGTCCACACCGAGAATTCCGACGTATTGATTGTTGTTTCTGCCGAGCTCATCAAGCGCAGGATAGATGATTTCTTTAAAAATTCTTCTTTCGATATCATGATTTATCATATAAAACGGCGAATAAGCCCCCATACCTGACGTAACGAGCCCTCCGTCGCCGTTTAGCGAGTATTTGTAGGGCACAACCGAGGTCAAGGGCATCGCATTGTACCCGTCAGTTATTACATAGTATGAAAACTCCTGCCCCGGAACGTAATCCTCCATAACCAGCTTCTTATTCTGGCTGTCAAAAACTTCTTCAATCACTCTTTTCGCGTTTTTGAACGAATCGCACACAACGACGTTTTCGCCTTTTTGGTGATTGTCGGTTTTTATAAGCAAAGGCATCGCTGATTTTCTTGCGTATTCAACCGCCATGTTTTCGCGGTCAAAAATTCCGAATTTCGGGGTCGGAATCTTGGTTTTGTACATGAATTTTTTGCCGGCAGATTTGCTAATGGCGATTTTTGCCGCATCTATGGTCGGAGCAAAAATCATAAGCCCCGCGTCATTAAATTTGTCGGCAATTCCCGCTTCAATTGCCTTTTCAGAGCACGCTACGGTCAAATCTATTTCATTTGCTTTTACAAACTCCAAAAGTTCATCAATATCGTTAGCTTTTATATCAATGCATGAGGCAAACTCTTGAATCGCCTCATTTCCCGGCGCAACAAAGACCAAATCCACGTTATTGTAAGATTTCATCAGTTTTGCGAGGGTGTATTCCTTTGCTCCCGAGCCGACAATTAAAACATTCATGATTTTTACCTTTTTTGATTTGTAAATTGATTATACTTTAAAATTTGTAAATCAAAAAGTGTTTTTTGTTTTTTGACCGGAATTATATGACGACTTTACGCCAAATGTGCTCGAAATTTAGCAATAATGTCATTCCGAACTTGTTTCGGAAGCTTGCCGGTGAGAAAAGTTAACTTTTTCATTTGACGGAGCCCATAACAAGCATTGGGCGGCCGTTTGAGCTTTTTATGCACAAAGCTATATAAATCTTTTTTGCTATTTTTAGAAAAATGATGACAGAAAGCCCGATTGTTTTTCTTGGAAAGGCAATCGGGAGTAGCTTAAACGAACGTATATTATGCATTTTTTACCGGATACCCGGAAAAATCGGAACGGAAAAAAACAAGCAAACCCGTCGGGACTTTTTATTTTTTCATTTCTAAAATTAAAAATAGAGCACGTCCCCGTTTGTATTAAATATGTTTTTGTATTAGCATATTTAGTGTGTAGTTAGAATTAAGTAATAGTTTTAAATAAGGAGGACTATTTAAATTATGTCAGGTAAAACAATAACTGTTGACGGAAACTACGCAGCAGCGCATGTAGCTTATGCGTTGAGCGAAGTATCAGCAATTTACCCCATCACTCCTTCATCTACTATGGGTGAATGGATTGATGAATGGGCTTCACAAGGCAAGAAAAACATCTGGGGCGAAACCGTAAGAGTTGCGGAAATGCAATCAGAAGCAGGTGCAGCCGGCGCCGTTCACGGCTCTTTGGCAGCAGGCGCTTTGACTTCTACTTATACAGCGTCTCAGGGCTTGTTGTTGATGATTCCCGTAATGCACAAAGTAGCCGGTGAAATGCTACCGTCAGTAATTCACGTTGCTGCACGTGCTCTTGCGGCTCAATCGTTATCAATTTTCGGCGACCATACAGACGTTATGGGCTGCCGCAACACAGGTTATGCAATGTTAGCTGCTAACTCCGTTCAGGAAGAAATGGATTTGGCTCTTGTTGCCCACTTAGCCACTTACAAAGCAAAAGTTCCGTTCCTCCAGTTCTTCGACGGCTTCAGAACTTCTCACGAAGTACACAAAATCGAAGAAATCTCTTACGAAGATATCGCAAAACTGGTTGAACCCAAATATATTGAAGAATTCAAAAAAAGAGCAATGCGTCCTGAAGCTCCTATCTGCAAAGTCGGCGCTCAGAACACTGACGTTTACTTCCAGGGACGCGAAACTGTTAACAAATACTATGAAGCTGTTCCTGAAATCGTTCAGGAATACATGGACAAAGTTGCAAAAGTTACCGGAAGACAATATCACCCGTTTGATTACGTTGGTGCGCCCGATGCTACCGATGTAATCGTTGCAATGGGCTCCGGCTGCGAAACTATCGAAGAAACCATCGAATACCTCAACGCAAAACGCGGAACGAAATACGGTTTGGTTAAAGTAAGACTTTACAGACCTTTCGATGTTGAAAGATTCAAAGCGGCACTTCCGTCCACTACAAAACGCATCGCTGTTCTCGACAGAACAAAAGAACCCGGCTCAATCGGCGAACCGTTGTTCCTTGATGTTGTTGCAGCACTTGAAAACAAAGGAATCAACATCATTGGCGGCAGATACGGACTTTCTTCAAAAGAATTCACTCCGTCAATGGTTCTCGCTGTTTACAAACACCTTGAAAACAACGGATTCCACGGATTTACAGTCGGTATTGAAGACGATGTAACCAACAAATCACTTAAAGTTGAAGAACACATCGTCACCGAACCCGAAGGCACTACAAACTGCATGTTCTGGGGACTCGGATCTGACGGTACCGTCGGTGCTAACAAAAACTAAATCAAAATCATCGGTCAGGACACAAACAACGATGCTCAGGCATATTTTGCTTATGACTCTAAAAAATCATTCGGTGTTACTGTATCTCACCTGAGATTCGGCGACAAACCGATTAAATCAACATACCTTATCACGGCTCCGGACTTCGTATCTTGCTCAGCGCACGCATACATCGGCCGATATGATATGTTAAAGGGCATCAAAGAAGGCGGAACATTCCTGCTCAACAGCCCTTGGTCAAAAGAAGAAGCCTTTTCTCACTTAACAAGAGATATGCAGGAAACTATCATCAACAAGAAAATCAAATTCTACAACATTGATGCCGAAGCTCTCATCAAAAAACAGCCCGGCTTGCGCGGTAAAGGTGCAAACACCGTTATGATGGTTGCTTACTTCAAAGTTTCCGGAATCATTCCTTTCGAACAGGCTCTTGAGGGCATGAGAGAAATGACCAAGAAAACATTCAAGAAAAAAGGCGACGATGTTGTAAATATGAACCTTGCTTTGATTGACGCAGCGGTTGATGCCTGCGAAGAAGTCAAAGTTCCGGCATCTTTGGACGGAGTGGCTCATGCAGAAGATATCAAGCTGATTTCTGAAGACGCAAGCGACTTTGCGAAGAAAATCATTGAACCTTCAATGAGACAAAAAGGCGATGATATCCCTGTTTCTGCAATGTCAGTAGACGGCGTTATCCCGACGGGCACAGCATGCCTTGAAAAACGCGGAATTGCACCGAGAGTTCCGAAATGGAACCCCGAAAACTGCATTCAGTGCGGAATTTGTGCATCTGCTTGCCCTCACGCTGCAATCAGAACAAAACTGGCTGAAGCTAAAGACCTGAAAGATGCTCCCGACACATTCAAAACAATCCCCGCAAAACCGGCCCTGGCTGATGAACAGTTCAAAGTTCAGGTTTACTGCAAAGATTGTACAGGATGCGGCGTTTGCGTTGACCAGTGCCCTGCGAACAAAAATCCTGAAAAACCGGCTCTTACCTGGTCATCAATCGAGCAGGAAGAAGCAGCAGGCGAATGCGTAAACGAAAAATTCTTCAACGAGCTGCCTGACAACGTAATGGGCAAAAACACCACGAAAACTATCAAAGGTGCAATGCTCAGAAAACCGTTGTTTGAGTTCTCAGGCGCTTGCGCAGGCTGCGGTGAAACACCTTACGTTAAACTTGTTTCACAATTGTTCGGCGAAAACGCACTTGTCGCTAACGCAACAGGCTGCTCGTCAATTTACTCAGGCACATTCCCGACAATTCCTTACACAACAACAAAAGAAGGCAGAGGACCGGCCTGGGCAAACTCATTGTTCGAAGATAACGCAGAATTCGGTTTCGGTATGAGGCTGGCTGTTGATCAAAACAGAACAACCTTGAAAAATTACGCGCAAAAAGTTATTTCTAACGAAAAAACTCCTGCGGATCTGAAAGAAGCTCTCACTGAAGCGCTTTCTCACTTTGACAACTCAAAAACCGAAGAAGCGGTTGCCGCTCAAAACAAAGCAAAAGAAGTTCTTGCAAAATATGCGGATTGCGAATGCCCCGATCTTGCAAAAGTAAGAGAACTTCAGGATTACTTCACGGATAAATCCGTTTGGATTATCGGCGGCGACGGCTGGGCTAACGATATCGGATACGGCGGTATTGACCACGTTCTTGCACAAAACCAGAACGTTAATATCCTCGTTCTTGATACCGAAGTTTATTCAAATACCGGCGGTCAGGCTTCAAAATCGACTCCGACAGGTGCGGTTGCGAAGTTTGCAACAGGCGGTAAGAGAACTTACAAGAAAAACATGGGCTTGATGAGCATGTCTTACGGATATGTTTACGTTGCATCAGTAGCACTCGGCGCTGACAGAGCTCAAACGCTGAAAGCGTTCCAGGAAGCTGAAGCATACGACGGCCCGTCTATTATCTTTGCTTATGCGCCTTGTATCGCGCACGGTATCGATATGAGCAAGACTCAAACCGAACAAAAACGTGCTGTTGAAGCAGGATACTTCCCGCTTTACAGATACAACCCCGCAAACGAACAGCCTTTCACTTGGGACGCAAAAGAACCCAAAGGCAGCTATCAGGAATTCATCAGAAGCGAAGGTCGTTACAAATCTCTTATGAAAACGAACCCCGAAGCTTGTGAATCGCTCTACTGCCAGGCTGAAGAAGACGCGGCTAAGAGAATGGCTGTTTACAAAGCAGTCGGCGAATTAATGAGATAGCGTTAGGCGGCAAAAACCGCATATCCTTTCTGATTATTGAAAAGAGGCATCGAAAGGTGCCTCTTTTTATTACTTTTTATTAGTTGAATAGCAATTAATAATATTCACTTGATTTATAATAAGTATCAGTTCTATGTAGAAAAGGACATTTAATATGCAAAGTTTTACACTTCCACGTGTTGAAGGTTACCAAATTGCAAAAATTGAACAGGGAAAGTACAAAGTTGCCGTTAATAATGGAAATATTGGCGCCAAAGTGCTGAACAAAGCTGAATATGACCAGTTTATGAAACAAAATAAAAAAGACGGGAAAGTCAAACCTAGTTGGGCAATGATGACAGTTTTCGGCACACTTGGAACTGCGGCTATTGCAGTAACGCTTGATTTTGCGCTTTCAAAAGGCAAACATGTTAAACAAATGGCTAAAAGTTTGGGCTTTAGAGATTTACTCGACGCGATAGCATTATATTTATAATTTTCAGCAATATGTCCGATTTAACCGGAGCGAAAATAACGTAATATAGTTTTATGAAGAAGATATATTTATTCTTTGCTTTATTTTTGGCCCTGTCCGGGCCGGTTTACGCTGCATTGACTTATAATACCTGCTTAAACTATTACAATCGCGGGAATTATGCGGCCTCAAAAAATTGTGCGGCAAAACTTTTAACCGCAAACAGAAGCAACCTACAAATTATGTACCTGTATGCGCATTCTCTGCTGAATCTGGGAGAAAAAAGCGCCGCATACGCACAATTTGACAAAATAAGAACAATATCGCCGAATTCAAAGCTCGGAAAAGAGTCCAGAAAATACATGAAACAATGCCAGACAATAAATACAAGCTCTGCGGCCGCAAAGAAACAGGATTACGGAAATTACCTCGCTGATATTTCGTACAATTGCAAATGGAGCGCAATGCCCATAAGAGTATGGATTCAGCCGGGCACAAAATACACGGACACGGTGGTAAACGCTTTTAATGAGTGGCAGTATGTGTCAAAAAACAAAATTCGGTTTATTTCGACAAAAAGTGAATCACAGGGGCAAATTCTCGTTTATTTTGAAGAAAATTTAAACACATCGGACAGCAGCGCAGTTGGTTACACAAGCTATGCGGGCTGCATCGGACGTTTTTTTGTCGGAAAATCGAGAATTCATCTGCAAACAAGAACCAGAGGCCAAATTGTTTCACAAAAAAACATGTACGGCGTTGCTTTGCATGAAATCGGCCATGCGCTTGGGATTATGGGCCACAGCAAGAATAACAACGATATTATGTTCCCCACGACAAATATAATCGGCGTTCACACCTCCCGCCGCGATGTAAACACCATTATGCATATTTATTCAAAATAAATGTAACAATTTATTCACAAAACTAAAGTTTTTTGCGTTTTGTACCGATAACTTATTTGTAAAAACAAATAAGGATGTGCGAATGGACAGAGAAAGCTATCATATTCAGCTGCAAGCCGATTTGATTAAATTGATAAAGGTTTTGGACGAATGCATGGACGAATTTGAGAACATGTATGTTGAAGCCGTTAAAGAAAGCATGCTTTGTATGTCGAACAACAACTAATCTTGGGGAAACATCATTTTTTCAACCATTGCACAGATAATATGCCCCGCCATGATGTGAGATTCTTGTATAATCGGGGTTTCAGATGAGGGAATCTTAATTGTAATGTCAGCATTCGCAGAAATTAACCCGTCTTTTTCTCCCGTAAAGCCTACGGTAAAAACGCCCTTTTCTTTAGCTTCAAGAATTGCGTTTACGACGTTTTTCGAGTTTCCGGAGGAGGAAATTCCGATTAAAACATCGCCCTTTTGCGCACATGCCTGCACCTGACGCGAAAATACCATTTCGTAACCGTAATCATTGCCGACTGCGGTCAAAATCGAGCTGTCAACTGTCAAAGCCATAGCAGGCAGCCCCGGTCTGTCAAAACTTAAACGGCCGACAAGCTCCGCCGCGATATGCTGAGAGTCGGCAGCACTGCCCCCGTTGCCGCAGATAAGCACTTTTCCGCCATTTTTCAGCGAATCTACAATAACAAGAGAAACATCCCTGATTTTTGAGAGGATATTCTCGTTTTCAAGGATGTTTCTTTTTGTTTCAATAGATTTTTCAATGTAATTTTTTATAAATTCCATTTTTTACTATTTTACAGAGTCATTAAGCCCTTTGATGATTTGATCAGTGATATCAACCGTGCCGTACAAAGTGTTGTTTGCAGGAAGAATCAAAGCATAAGTACCGGTTTTACCGATTTTTTCGATTTGGGCTTTTACAGCTGCGTCGATTTTTTTCAAAGCTTCAACTTTTTTAGCCTGAAGCGCGTCTACTTTGCCTTGAAGCTCTTTGTTGTATTTTTCTTCAAGAAGTTTCTTTTCTGCGTCTGTTTTTGCAGAAACTACTTTTTTCTGAGCGTCAAGAACGAAAATTCTGATATCAGCTTCTTCTTTTTGGAATTGTGCTGTTGCGTCAGCAGTTTCTTTGTAGCTTCTGAGCACTTTGTCCAAATCAACTGATGCATATTTGTCAGCAGCCAATACAGGAGCTGATACAGCGAGTAATCCGAGAATTACTAAAAATTTTTTCATGTGTTTTCTCTCTTTCTATTAAAATAAATATCAATATTCATATTAAATATTAAACGATTTACCCGCATCAGGCAAATCGTTTAATATTTTTTATAATTGCTTAAAATTTGAAAGAATCTTTGATAGATTTCATATCTTTTTTGATATTTTCAGCGCTCTGTTTGCGAGCTTCTTGTCTTTTTTTAGCTTCTTCCTGCTGTTTTTTAATTGCAGCTTTTTGAGCGTCTTGTTTTTTCTTAATTTCTTCCTGTTGTTTTTTCAGGGCTTCCTGACGCGCTTTTTGCTGAGCTTCGCGCTGTTTTCTTGCTTCTTCAGCTTTTTTATTCATTTCAGCCATTTTAGCATCTTGTTTTTTTATGGCAGCATTTTGTTTATCCAAAAGTTCTTGTCTTTTGTCGAGATATTTTTGACCCCAAGGCGTAGCTGCCGTAGCAGCAAATGAGCATGCCGAAGTCATGATGAAAGCAGCTGCAATAGCGATTGCTGATAGTTTTTTCATAGTAAAATCCTCCTTTTTTGATAGTGTCATTATAGCATAATTAAATTTTTTGTTACAATTCATTATTTGAAGCCTTTTTGTGCTAAATTTGTTAATAAACTTGTGATATAATTTAGTAACATCAGGAAGTTGAGAGGGAAAATGCCGTTCAGTTTTGAAAAAACCGCTATTGAAGATGTCATTGTGATTACCCCTCGCGTGTTTAACGATGACAGAGGCTTTTTTATGGAAACATATAAAAGCTCTGACTTTATTAATAACGGAATTAAGGAAGATTTTGTTCAAGATAACCATTCAAAATCGTCAAAAGGCGTGCTCAGAGGGCTTCATTACCAAAAAGCACCCAAAGCCCAGGCAAAAATCGTAAGATGCGTAAAAGGCGCAATCTTTGATGTTGCGGTCGACATAAGAAAAGGCTCAAAAACCTACGGAAAATGGGTTGGCGTAGAACTTACGGAGGAAAATAAAAAAATGCTCTATATTCCTGCGGGGTTTGCGCATGGTTTTTGCGTTAGATCGGAGATTGCCGAGATTTGTTACAAATCTTCAGATGAATATTCCCCTGAAAACGACCGCGGAATTATGTGGAACGACCCGGAAATAGGAATCGACTGGAATCTTGATTCAGAACCGATTATTTCCGAAAAGGATGCAAAACATCCTTTGTTAAAAGATGCAGATAACAATTTTTAAGAGGTGAATATGAGATTATTGGTTACCGGAGGCGCCGGTTTTATAGGAAATTGCTTTGTAAGACACATTTTGAACAAATATCCGGATTATAAGGTGATAAACCTTGATGCACTTACTTATGCAGGCAACCTCGAAAACCTCAAAGACGTTGAAAATAACCCGAATTACAAATTTATTCACGGAAATATCTGCGACAAAAAGCTCGTTCGCGAACTCATGGCGGAAGTTGACGCTTGTGTAAACTTTGCTGCGGAATCTCACGTCGACAGAAGCATTACAGGGCCGGAAATCTTTGTAGAAACCAACATTCAGGGCACTTTGAACCTGCTTCAAAACGCAAAAGAATTCAAAATTGACAGATATTTGCAGGTTTCGACAGACGAAGTTTACGGAACGCTCGGCAAAACCGGCTATTTCACGGAAGAAACCCCGCTTGCGCCGAACAGCCCTTATTCAGCCTCAAAAACCGGTGCGGATTTGCTCGTCAGAGCGTATTATGAAACCTACAAAATGCCCGTATTAACAACGCGCTGCTCAAACAACTACGGCCCGTACCAGTACCCCGAAAAGCTAATTCCGCTCTTTATTTCTAACCTTTTGAAAGGAAAACAGGTTCCGGTTTACGGCGACGGCATGAATGTTCGCGACTGGTTGTATGTTTATGACCATTGTGCGGCGATTGACACAGTTCTTCACAAAGGACGCGTCGGAGAAGTTTATAATATCGGCGGAAACAACGAAAAAGCCAACATAGAAATTACAAAACTGCTCATAAAAGAGCTCGGCAAAGACGAAAGCTCAATAAAATACGTCGAAGACCGACTCGGACACGACAGAAGATACGCAATTGACAGCTCAAAAATACAAAAAGAGCTCGGCTGGTCGCCGTCCGTTACTTTTGAAGAAGGAATCAAGCTCACAATCGACTGGTATTTGAAAAATCAGGATTGGATTGAACATATTGAAGCAAGAAAGGCAGCGGCTGTTTAATGAAAGTTCTTGTTACAGGCGCAGGCGGCATGCTTGGGCAGGATTTGTGCCCGCTGCTTGAAGATGAGGGCTATGACGTAATCGAAACGCGCTCAAAAACAATGGACATAACCGCCAAGGAAAAAGTTCTTGAGGTTTTCGCAGAACAGGCTCCTGATTTGGTAATCCATTGCGCTGCATATACAAATGTTGACGGAGCGGAGGAAGATTTTGAGACAGCTCTTTTAATAAACGAAAAAGGCACCGAAAATGTCGCAATTGCGGCTGAAAAAGCGGATATTCCGATTGTTTACATAAGCACGGACTATGTTTTTGACGGAACGGCTGACAAACCCTACAAACCGGACGACAAACCCAATCCGGTCGACAATTACGGGCTTTCTAAGCTAAAAGGCGAAGAAGCCGTCAAAAAACACTGCAAAAAGCACTACATAATCAGAACAAGCTGGCTTTACGGCCACCACGGAAAGAATTTTGTTGAAACAATGATTTCGCTGGGCAAAAAAATGCCGGAAGTGCGCGTTGTTGATGACCAAGTCGGCTGTCCGACCTGGAGCGTAGCGCTTTCTGAGGCAATTATCAAGCTGCTCGAAGATGAGGCGGATTTTGGAACTTATCATGTATGCGGAAGCGGAAAAACAAGCTGGTACGGCTTTACAAAGGAAATATTCAAACTTGCGGGCATAAAAACGCCGGTAATTCCCGTTACAACGGCAGAATTTCCACGCCCGGCAAAGCGTCCGGCATATTCGGTCATGGAAAACGGCGGAATTTGCCCAGATTGGAAAGTATCACTAAGACAATATATGGAATTACGCGAAGATGACTAAAAAAACAAAAGGAATTGTCCTTGCCGGAGGCTCGGGCACCCGTCTGTATCCCTCTACGATGACTGTTTCAAAGCAGCTTTTGCCTGTTTACGACAAACCGATGATTTATCACCCGGTTTCTGTACTCATGCTTGCAGGAATCCGTGATATTTTGATTATTTCAACACCTGAGGACACACCAAAGTTCGAAAAACTGCTCGGGGACGGGAAAAACCTCGGAGTGAACTTTGAATACGCTGTTCAACCCTCACCTGACGGCCTTGCACAGGCTTTTATTATCGGGGAAAACTTCATCGGCGATGATAATGCGGCACTTGTGCTCGGGGACAACATTTTTTACGGCATGGGATTTTCAAGCATCTTAAAATCGGCTTCACAAAGGGAAAACGGCGCAACAGTTTTTGCTTATCAGGTGAAAGACCCGGAAAGATTCGGTGTTGTTGAGTTTGACGCAAATAAAAAAGCGCTTTCCATCGAAGAAAAACCCAAAAACCCAAAATCTAATTTTGCGGTAACAGGATTGTATTTTTACGACAACAAAGTAGCCGAATACGCAAAATCCCTGAAACCATCGCCCAGAGGCGAGCTTGAAATTACCGATTTGAACAATATTTACCTGAAAAACGGCAATTTGAACGTGGAAGTTCTCGGCAGAGGCTTTGCCTGGCTTGATACGGGCACGCATGATGCGCTTTTGCAGGCCAGCTCGTATGTTCAAACAATCGAAAACAACCAGGGAATCAAAATTGCCTGCCTTGAAGAAGTTGCATGGCGCATGGGCTTTGTTGACAAAGAATCAATACGCGAAAATGCAAAAAAATACAAAAACAGCAACTATTACCAATACATTTTGCGGATTACATCATAAAAGCCGGGAAAAAACCGCACGAAAGCTCGTTTTATAAAGGTATTGCAAGAAATAAAGGCAGCTTCAGCCCCAGATTAATATCTGTATTTTGAAATATCCTCAAAATACTTCTCAAGCGCCATATAGCCGTTGTACAGCTCGTTTGTTATAAGGGTGTAGCGGCTTGCGGCGAGATATTTGAGCTCTTTGCAGCGAATATTTATGATTTCATCAGAATCATTTTTAAGATTAACATCCTGGGACATTGACCATTTTTTCAAAAGGACAAGTTCTTCGTTAATCTGCTTGATTGTTGAATATTCGAGGGGATTGAAGTCATATTTTGCCAGCATAGCCTTTTCCTGATTGGTAATGCGGCTTTTTACAACAGGAGAACCATAAATTTTCTTTATGACCATATAATTGTCCGCAACCAGCACGTGCGAACGGGGTACATCGACTTTTGCGAGCATTGCTGAGGTGCTGAGGTTGCTGAATTTATCATTTTCATCAGATAAAGCGCTTTGCTCCGTAATAATTGTATTTTCTGTATTAATCTGGTCTTTAATCAATTTTCTCTCCATAAAATTTAACGTTTAACCGTCCCAATCTATATACTTATAATATACAACACGCATAGATTTGTCATGCTACTTTGTAGAATTGTTAAGTATAATAATTAATCAAGCGGTCTTGTCACAGAAAGCAGGGTATCGCGCGGATAGAATTTGTCAACGAGCCCAAGCTCGCCGCGAATTACAAAAAATTCCAAACTTTCGCCCTTTTGTATGCCCAAATCCGCAAAAGGTATTTTTATTTCGACAAAATCCTTATAAATAGTGCTTATTCCGTGTTTTATCTGCAAAATCCAGAGATTATCCTGGTTTGCTTTTGCAAATTGCACCGGAAAATTGACTTTTCTGAAAAATGTCATTTTGACTTCATTCGTAAATTTTTCTTTTAAAAGCGGCATTACATTTTCCGTTTTAATAATAGTTCTGATGCTTGCCACCGGGGGATTTATGTCCGATGAATTTTTAAAATACAGATAAATTTGGTGAAAATCTTTGAATCCAATTTCCTCATCAATTACATAACTGTTGATATCAAAGCGCAGGTACAAATTGTCCTTGTCATGTTCAAAGAAAATCTTGTTAAAGAACCTTTTTTCCTGCATTGTCGGTGTTGTCGGAATTTCTATGCAGCCGGCGTTGACCCAGTTTTCCTGGTTTGTACCGGAAAGCTCAAAGCCTTCGACTTCGCCCTTGGGATATCTCGAACCCACGTCAACAGAATCATGAAGCGGGATGTCAAGATAATCAGGATACGGTTTTCCGGCGAGTTTGTAAACATTTTTCAAATGCGCGCGGAATAATAGGTCAAAAAGATTGTCCTGACCGGAATCGTTAGGTTCGCCGTACCACCAGAACCAATCGCTGCCTTCGGCCATGTAAATTTCACGCCAGAGTTCAAAAAGGAGCCGCACATCCGTAATTTCTTTTTCAAATTCTTTCAAATCCATGCGGGTTTTGTCGAGATATTGCCAGGCAAGGTTTTTCGTAGGTTCGCCGACCCAGAGCATAAAATCCCTGTTAATCCAAGAGCCCGGATGTATTGTTTTTATTGATTTAGGCTTTTTGATTTTTTCCAGATAGCCGCTTACGGTAGTGGTTTCGAGGAATTCATCGTTATTTATGAGACTATAAAGCGCTTCAAGGAACTCATTTCCGTCATCGGGGTAATTTTCCCAGCAGTTTTCACCATCCATCGCGATTGTCAAAAGATGGTGCTCATCCGGTGAGTTTTCCAGCTTGTATTGTATGGATTTTATCCGGTCATAAAGGTCATTTGCAGCTTTTTTGGGGTCATAATTCGGATATTCAAAACCTATCAGGTTCGGAAAAACAGCATCGCGGAAAATTATATTTATCGGGGCTTTGCCGTTTTTGTATTCGTAAGAATGGCATAAATCGTAAGGATTTTCGAGATATCCCCTAAAATCCCTCGAAAACTCTCTTTTTAAGGACTGCTCGAGCACACCTTCGTCGGAGATTGTCCATTTTACGCCCAAATCTTGCAAAATTCCCATTGTTTTTTCGCTTACACAGTGTTCCGAGGGCCAAATCCCGGCAGGACGTTTCCCAAAAGTCCTCTCGAACATATCCAAAGCGGCTTTTACCTGAAAAACAGCATCTTCGTAAAGATCAGACTCCATCTGGGGCGGGATAATATTCGCATTTGAGCGCCTTGCATCCTCCATATCGGCCAGAAGCGGCAAAATCGGGTGATAATATGGGCTTGTGGATATTTCTATTTTGCCCTCGTCCTGATATTTTTTGTAGGTGGGGATTATTCGGCGAATTATTCTTCTTTGGTGCTCAATCAGGTCAATTCTGTCTTGCAGCGTGAAGTTTCCGTCGGTTTTTTCAGCGAGTTCTTTCAATCTGGGGTAATTTTTCCAGTGCGGATCAATCCAGGCAAGGTTAAACAACGCCATAATATCCGAATATTCCTGCAATGAAAAGTCATCTATGCCGATATTGTCCGAAGAAAACCTTTTATCGTAGAGTTTTTTGTAAGCAGGATGATGAAAAACCATGTTCTGGTAGTTTGCGTCGAAAAAATTGTTCAAAATAAACGTTTTTTCTTCTTTTCCGAGCTCCTCGACCGGCATAACCGTGAGTTTTGAGTAAATATCATGCGCGCCTTGGAACCCGTAGTTGTAAATCGCGTCAACAAGCACCGGAACAAGGTTAAAATTGAGCTTTAGCCCGGGGAATTTGTCCATCATCACGAGCATATCAAGATAATCCTTAACCGCATGCAGCCTTGCCCAGGGCATAAGATAGATTTCCTCGGGCCCCGTTCTGTATGCCGGCTGGTGCATGTGCCATATAATTGCAATTGAAAGTTTCTTTTTCATACCCGCTCAGATATTCTATGACTCGGTTATTGTAGCATATTTAGCGCTTATTATCAAAATTGAGGTCAAAGCAGCGATTATAGCTTTTCGGGGGATGGAGAATTTGTTAAACTTTGTAAAAATTAGGATATTTCCGGCTATTATCTGGCAAAAATCTCATTTAGAGTTTTTAAATAAGTAATTTACTAAGAGGATATTAAACTTCATGCGAGTAAAAGCTGCAACCGGCGGAAATTTGAGCTTTAAGCGTAAATTGCGCAAGGAGGAAATTGCCGATTACACACAAACCCTAAATGCGGCAAAGCAAAAAACCGGTCAAACCGGAAAATCCATACTTATTGTGCATGACACCTGCCTTCCCCAAAACCGCAGCAGCAATACAGGCCTCGGCACCCTTTCATCGCAAGAATCTTTGAAGTTTTTTGAAACAATGAAGACCTATCTGGGCATAAATACAATAGAAATTTTACCCCAGGGCCCGATTTCCCCTAAAAACGGTATATATTGCGCGTATGACTCAGCAGCGCTGCCGCTCGCAAACCATGTTATCAATCCGCAGCTTCTTACCGAAGATAAATTCGGCCGTCTTATCACGCAGGAGGACATTCAGGAGGTTGTTAAGAAAAATATAAGCTTTCCGAACCAGGCCAACTATAAAAACGTTATGGATGACGATTCGCCGTTTGACAAAATGCTAAAAAAAGCGTTTGACCGGTTCAAAAATATTGATGAAAGCAGCGATTTGAAAAAAAATTACAAGATTTTTGAAAAAGAAAACCTGGATTGGCTTGAACCGCTGACAAAAAATGCTTCGGAGGAAGAAAAATCGTTTTTTAAATTCAAACAGTTTCTCGCAGAAGAACATCTGAAAATTGCCCGCAGCGAACTGAATAAAATGGGGCTGAAATTATACGGAGATTGCGAAATCGGCTTTTCTCCGAAAGAAGTTGCCGCGTTTCCCGACGCTTTTGCAAAAGATACTTATATAGGACTGCGTTCCTGGGGGCTGCCGGCCTTGAATTATGACAATATTCTCGATTCGCAGAGCGCATCGCACAAACTATTGAAGAAAAAAGTCCAGCTCGCAGCAAGACGCTATGATTCCATACGTTTTGATGTTTCCTGGTGCTACGTAACCCCGCTTTTAACCCAAAAAGACGGCACAGAAAGCCGAAAAGAGATGGGCGATTCGCTTTTAAAGCTGATTGAGGGCTGGGTAAAAGAGGTAAAGGGCGGCGATTTTGACGTGAACAATCTTTTACATGAATTTGAGGCTTCTTCAGAAGAATTCAGAGCAATGAAAAACGACAACGAGCTTATTGACCCCTTGAAAGGCAGAAAAAAGGTTTACAGCTCCGCGCATCTGAGCGAAAACTGGGGAACAAACGACGCATTTTTAAATTATCGAAAATGGTCGCCGGATGAGTTCGTTATCGGGGTGGGAAACCACGATCCGCAGCCTTTGCGGCAAATCGCGGAGGGAGCGCCCGATTTTGTGATAGAAAACGGCAAAAAAACCGCAAAATTATACAAAAAAGACCAGATTGCGCCCCTGGCGAGGATTTTGAATATTTCGGAAACAATTTTGCAAAACCCAATCGAATTTGCAAAGGCAAAATTTGCCGAGCCGATGAGCGCAAAGAACAATATGTTGTTTTATATGGACGTTTTTGGGTGCAGAGAACGGTTTGATATGCAAAATTTCAACAATCCCAAGGCTTACAGCTTCAAAATTTGGGACGATTTTGAAACAGCATACATAAAAGCCGTGCGAGAGGGTTTCGGATTTAACCCGATGGATGCCCTGGCTAAGGTTTTCAAGGCAAAAGGGCTGGATAAATCGGAACCGGATTTGTACAAAAAACTGATAAAATATCGCGACATTCTTCTTGAAAAAGAGCCCGCAGCGCCCTTGAAAAAGCACAAATTTTTCTCAACCGCAGGAATCGGGCTGCTAATGCTGGCCGCCGGAGCGCTGACAATCGGAATCAGGCACGAAAAAGCACAAAAACACAAACATTGAGCATAAAAAAAGCTCAATTCAACAAAATAAGCAAAAAATCAAAAAGGTTAACTTAAAAATGAAAATTCAGGCAATCAAATCTTACACTTACGCAAATATTGGCACAAACAACAGAAATAATCCTCCGGAAATCAACTCAAAACCGGATAATATCTCAAAATCTCCGTCAGAAATGCCGCGAATCGGCCGCAGCAGCATAATTTATTTCACTTCAAATATAAATTTCGGCGAACAAAACAAAAATCCGCAGAAAAAGTTCGATTTGAACGGAAAAACAATCCTCATAACCGGAGGAACGGGCACAATCGGGAATTATCTGATAAATTCGCTTTTTGAGAACTATTCGCCGAAAAAAGTCATCGTATATTCGCGCGATGAGCTAAAACAGCACGTTATGAAGCAAAAAAGCAGGGAAAATCAAAAACTCGAGTACATAATCGGCGATGTACGGGATGAAAAGGCTTTGCAGCGGGCATTTCGCAATGTTGACGCGGTTATTCACACAGCAGCGATGAAACATGTACCCTTTTGCGAAGAAAATCCTGAAGAAGCCGTAAAAACCAACATTGACGGCGCAAGAAACATAATCAACGCCGCAATTGACAACGATGTTAAACGCGTGCTCTTTGTCAGCTCGGACAAAGCTTCTTCACCGTCAAATCTTTACGGTGCAACAAAATTTGTGTCAGAAAAACTCTTTAATCATGCAAACAAATACACCGAAGAGGGCGGCCCGAGGTTCAGCTGCGTGCGTTTGGGCAATGTTCTCGGCAGCAGGGGCAGCATTATCCCGCTTTTCAAAGAACAAAGCAAATCCGGCACAATTAAGGTCACGGATAAAGATATGACCAGATTTTTCATGACCCCGCAACAAGCTTCCGAACTTATTCTTACGGGAATCGAAATGATGAACGGTGCGGAAATTTTTATTCCCAAGCTCAAAAATACAAGCATTCTCGAGCTTGCAAAACAGGTCGCTCCCGATGCAAAAGTCGAATTTATCGGCGCAAGGCCGGGGGAAAAGCTGAATGAGGACTTTATTTCTCCCGTAGAAGAAAAAAACACGCTGGAATTGGAGGACAGATACGTTATTTTGCCTCAGGAGGATTTCAAAAACCGCGAAAAACTCTGGAATAACGCAAAAGCGCTGCCCGAAAACTACAATTATTCAAGCAAAAACACAAAATTTAAAATGAACAGCGATGATTTAAAAACATTGATAAATCAATATGTTTAAATATAGCTGTATCTAATATTTGAACCCGGTTTTTTACGTCTGAAGTCAAAAAGGGTTGATATCGGATTTCTTGCAAAAGCAGCGCCCATTCCCTTGAAATCTTGCATTTCATTGACCGGGAAAAGTATTTTCAGCTTGCCATTCGGGGCATAAAATACGATATCAAAATATTCAACCTCGCTAAACTGAGGTATTTTGGTTATTCTTGAGGCGTTTTCAAAAAGTTCGTTCAAAATATCAGCACCAGTATCAATATTTTTAAGTCCCGAAGTTTCAACCCAGATGTGTTTTTTGTCTTTGTTGAAATTTCCGAGGTATAGATTAACTTTATAGTTTTTTCCGGCCGGTTTGAACGAAATTCCGGAGTTAAATTCCTCGAAATCGCTTCCGTAAGTTGTTTTGAACTTGTTTTCTCTTTCCAGCCAGGGATTTTCTGCCCCGTCCACCTCAGGAAATGTCTCCAAAGAGGTATAAGAAACCGGTGTATTTGTATAAAAATCCGCGATTGCCTTGACTTCATTCGGAGTCCATTGGGATTTGTATATATTTAGTGATTTTTCGAATTTATCGCGGTATTTTGCCGCATTAATACGGCCAGCGGGCGGAACTTTCGACGGGCTTGCGAAATCAAAGGCATCCGTCGTGTAGGAAGAATAATCCTTGAATCTTTGAGCATCGGCCGGTGTTAATGCCGGCTGATAAAGCTTCGCGGCTGGGTTTTGAGATTTTTTATAGGCGTTTACCGTATCAAATGCCAATTTCCCGGTGATTTTGTGGTCATTGTTTCCGGTAATTCCGTCGGGGCCGAATGACCATACCTCTTGAGGGCGGACTTTTTCGATAATTTTTTCATAAAGTTCGGAAATTTCGCGTTTATTTTCCTCTTTCCACAGCTCAAGGTCGGGAATTTCCAGCATAATCGGGCTTCTTTCCACACCAAGAGCGTTTAAAGCATCCAAAAGTTCGTTTTCTCTGTGTTTTACCAGCTCATTTTCGGTATTCGGTGCACCGGCTTTATAATGGCCCTTTTCGCCTTTTGCCGTGTAGACAAACTGAACGGATTTTCCCTTATTTAGCGCCTCCATCACCGGTAAAAAGAAAATTTCATCGTCAGCATGCGACAAAAGCACCAAAACATCCGCTTTTTGCAGATTTTTAATATCGTCTTTGCGCAATATGGTCAAATTGTGGCGTTCTTCGGGTTCTTTGAGGTCGTTTAAGGTCAAATTCCCAATATCCAGCCCCGCAGCCGTTTTTTCATAAAGCTCATTTTGCTCTTTCACCGCAGAATTCCAGCTGCTGTCGTAGAGCATGCTGTTTTTTATCATCCTTTGGAACTGTTTTGGCTCGTCATAATAAAAATCGACCGCAGTATTAAGCGTTGAGGCAAGAATTTTAGCCGGATTTGACGCATTCAAAAAATGAAGCGGCGCTTTGAAGCCCATTGCCGTTTTTATGTCATGATACGGCGTAATTAGGCAGTCATTCATGCTTCCGACCGGTGCGCTGACGGGAATTGCGCCCATTCTCATCGACTGATAGCCCACAAGCCCGCAAGTCTCAGAGCGGCTCGGTATAATTGACAAATCTGCGGCCGCAGCATATTCATTTATCGGAACATACGCGTCAATAACCACAACCCGCCCCGGATATTTTTCAATTACGTTTTTCTCAAACGATTTTAAAAGCGGCGCATTGAGGTTGTTTATATCAGGAAGCGCAAACACGAAATTTATTTTCTTATTTTGCTTTAAAAGTATTTCCGCAGTTTTTAAAGCGATATCCGAGCCTTTTTGGTTCGTATCAAAACGGCTGACAGTCATTGCGAGCGGATAATTTTTATACATCGGGTTCAAATAACCGGAAATCCGCGCCGTATTTGGGTTATTAATGAGTTTTTTATCAAAATTTTTGTTAATAATGTTGTTTTTCGAAAACTGCCTGAATAAAAATTCCTTATTTTTCGCTTTTCCCGGCACAAATGAGCTCAAATCATACGGATATTTTACCTGCTCCGGATTTTTGGGATCATATCTGTTTATATCGATTTTATTGAGAATTGCGGTGCCCTTATTGAGTTTTACGCGCATCATATTGTACAAAGCCAATGAAGAAAACTCGCTCTGGGTCAAAAGCTCGCCAAGATGCGTTTTTGAGATTGTAAACCAGGCATCCGCGCCTTTCAGGGCGTTAACCGTTGCATTAAAATCCCGATTTTCATCCCAGCAAACGTCTTTGAACTCTTCTCTCATAACTTCATTTATGCATGAATACGTAAGCTCGTTTTTAGGGTCATTAAAAAGTTTTTGATAGTTTTCGGCAGTGTTTTGAAGCACTGCGAGCATAAATTCTTTGTCATTCAAATCGAGATTGAGATTTCCGGTCGAAAATTTTCGCGTTTTTTCATTCAAAAGCAGCTCACTGTTGTCAAAAACCAAATTCATAATCTCACGCTTAAATTCCCGCTTTTGAATTAGGCGGTCAATTTGTTCGGGCGTAAAAGCGTTCAACGCAGCGGCAAAAGGCAGGTATTTTCCCTGAAAATGAGCGTTTGCGTTCAAAAGTGCATGAACGGTTTTCAAGTCTTTTTCGCAATTTTGGGCCCTAAAAGCCGCAAACGCCGTATGCCAGTCATTTGTATGCAAAATCGCCGGGTTGAATGCCTCTTTTGAATCTTGTAGCGCCCCGCGCAGCGCAACAGCCGCATTGCTGAACGCACAATAGCGCTCAAACAGCGAATAATCATCCAACGCATACTGCTTTTTCATATCTTTAAACTCAGGGCAATACAAAAAATACGTTGTTACGCCATTTTCTGGATTTTTTGCCTTGAACAATTCCGCAGTGCTTTTTCGAACGCCATAAGAAAACTCTTTTTTGATTCCGGTCTTTTCAAGCTCAAATTTTAAGTTATTTTTTCCATCCGCAGCCTTGACACCGTCAACTTCGTAAAAAATTTTATCATCCTGCGCCGAAAAACCGGCATTGTAAAAGGGAAGCATGAGCCTCAAGTCTTTTTGCGGGTAATTTTCCTTGTAGGCTTTCGTCATGTCCCTTATTACCGCACCCAATCCGCCCGAAACCGAATAAGGAGTGCATTCTGCGGCCAAAACCAGTATTTGGTTCTGATTTACCGCGCCTTTAAAAGATATTTTTGTCGAGGAAATGTATTTTTGTGAATTTTTAACTATTTCCGGTGTGGCCGGAGTCGGTTTTTTGTTTTGCACATTATAAACGCTGTATTGATAATTTTTACCGGCACAAAGTGCATTTATACGCATTTTTGAGTCCTGGAGCTTATTAAGTTAGTTATTTTGTGATGGAGTAATTTATTCTTCGTTAGTTTTGGTCGGAATTTCGGCACCCTGAGCGTTTTCTTGTGCTTTTAACGCTTCATTTTGAGCCGATTCTTCTTTTTTAGCCGCATGAATTTTATCGGATTCTTCAGCTTTTCTGTTCAGATATTCGAGAAATTTCTCTCCATCGGTATCTTTTTGCAGAAACTTCTTTTCGGAATCTTTCATAAAATTATCGGCAAGCGTGCAGATTTTTGTCTTGTAATGAATGAGCGCTGTCGCAGCAAAGCTTATTATCCCCATAAAAATCCCCGTTGCGAGCGCTTTTCCGGGATAGAATTTGTGGCGTTTTATGCCGTCATATAAAAACTGGGCAAACAACCCCGCTCCGCCTACTGCCGCAGATGTGAAAGACGAATCTCTCAGCATATCTTTTTCAGCTTTGCGAGCATCTTTGACATATTTGTCGACCGCATCCGGTGTATTTGTAAATTTTCTTACTGTTCGTGTTCTCGGGTCTAATAATTCGATTGTTTTAACCGGTGCTCCTGAAATTCCGGCAGCCGAAACGTTGTTTTCCATATCTCAATGCTCCTTTTGATTATAATAAATCAGAGCATGGGAATTTTTGCCACTTTATCGGTTAAAATTTAATATAAATTAATAATCCGAAATATTAGCCTCATCTTCATCCTCCAACGAGGACAAATCTCTTGTGCTTGTTGTGTCAAAATCGTCAGGGAGCATTTCCATATCAGGAAAAACTGTCGTTTCGTCAAATCTGGTCGCATTGAGATTTTCAGATGCAGAAAAATCCGAACCAGAAAGGTCGCTTTCAATGAGAATCGCGCCAGCCATATCCGCATCGGTAAAATTGCAGTAGCTGACCGTAGCATAGCTGTAATCAGTACCGTTCAAAAGCGCTTCAGAAAAGTCGCATTCAACAAGATTGCTTCTTGTAAAGTCCGTCGAGGTCAAATCGCAATTCACAAACTTGCATTCCGTAAGATGAGCCTCGCTGAAAGTACTTCCGGAAAGGTCGCAGTTTGTAAAATCAATTTGTTCAAGATTTGTGTTCGAAAAATCCGTTTCGCTCAAATCCAATTCACCCACAGCAAGCCTGTGATCGTTGAATTCCGAGGGATTTTTCAAGATTAAATCAAAAAGTTCTTCTTTTGAATAGGTGGACATATTTTTCTCCTTAGTCTTCAATAATTCTCATCTGCATGGCCAGAAGCACCGCCTGGGTTCTGTTTGACACTTTTAACTTCTTAAAAATACTGTTAAGATGCGTTTTTACGGTAACTTCACGCACAAATAAAGCGTCCGCAATCTGCTGATTGCTTGCTCCTTGCGAAACAAGCTTCAAAACCTCTTTTTCCCTGGCCGTAAGCGGCTCAACAGCGCCTTCTTGAGTGAATTTTAAATCCACAGCGGGGGCTTTTTTCTCCTCTTTTTGCCAGTTTGAACGCCTTAAAAGCGCCTCAATCCTTGCAAGCAGGTTCGGGAGGATAAAAGGCTTCACAATATAGTCGTCAGCCCCGAATTTCAGCCCCGAAATCTCTTTTTGTTCCTCGTTCAGCGCCGTAATCATAATAATCGGGATAGAAGCGTATTTTTTGTTATTTCTGATGGCTTTTAACGTTTCCCAGCCGTCCATATTTGGCATCATAACGTCCAAAAGCACCAAATCATACTTTGTCGAATCAACAGAAAGCTTTTTTAACCCCTGAAGCCCGTCCAGAGCGACATCCGCCTCATATCCGTACAAAGGAAGCGCGTCCGCAAGGTATTTCGGGTTGTCATCTATTATTAAAATTTTAGCTAATGACGGCATAATCGTTCCTGTTTAAATTATAAATGTAATTTTAATCTATATTTTCGATTTTATCAAACCTTTACGTACGTTTTTCATACATTTGCAGTATTATGCATTTTTTGCGGTGATTACGCGCTCAATTCCGCTCAAATCTTTGAAAATTTCAATATTTGAAAATCCGTTTTCGCAAAGTATGCACGAAACATCTTCATGTTGGCCGATTCCAAGCTCAAAAGCCAGCGCGCCGCCGGGATTAAGATGATTTTTTGCCCCTTTTGCAATTTTTTCGTAAAATTCAACGCCTTTTTCATCAGAAGTGAAAAGCGCACCGGCCGGATCATATTCACGAACCTCGATTTGCAGGTTTTCTTTTTCTGAAAGCGGTATGTAGGGCGGATTTGAGATTATCAGGTCGAATTTTTCCTGAATATTGGAAAAAATGTCTGATTTTCTGAAAAGCGCCCGATTCATGAGCCCCATTTCCATTGCGTTGTCCAAAGCACAGCGCAAAGCACCCGTAGAAATGTCAACCCCGAGCACCTGTGCGTCCGTTTTCAACGCAACCATACACGCAATGCAGCCAGTGCCCGTTCCTATGTCGAGAATCTGTTTGTAATCGTATTTTTTTATCAATTCGACTGATTTTTCAACGAGAAGTTCGGTTTCAGGGCGGGGAATCAGGGTATCCTCGCTGACTTTGAACCTTTTACCCGCAAAAAACGCGCATCCGAGTAGCTGAGCGAGCGGGCGGCGGTTTTTTAGGCGTTCGTCGATTATTTTTTGCAATTTTTGCCGGTCAGAATCGTTTATCTGCGCATCTTTTAACAAATCCATGCGAGAAAACGAAGTTATCGCTTCAATAGCAAAATCGATTTCCGCAATTGCCTCATTTTCATCAAAACCCGCGTTTTTATATTCTTTAATCCACTTTTTTCGCATCGGATTCCTCTAAAATTTCTCCAATCATCTCTTTCAAATCAAGCCTTGAAAGCCCGTTTGTTTCTTTCGGCTCGATTTTATGCTGTTTGCATAATTTATCATAATAGAAAAGCTGTTTTTTGGTTGGAGGTTGTTTTGACATAAGAAAATTCTGCTGTTTTTTGCGCTGTTCTTTCATTATGGCTTTTTGCTTTTCAAGCAAAGGTTTTTGGGCCTCTTTCATCTGCAAATCTTTTTTCACGGCAAGGATATATTTTTCGATTTCTTTCAAAAACGATTCTTTTTCAAATTCCTCGATAATCCACTCAAAATGCGGGTTTTTCTGCTCAAAATAATAAGTTTCATCCTCAATAAACAGGTCAATAATCTCCTGAGCGGATTTTTCGTTATGTTTTTTTGTAAAACTTTTCAGAAAGCTCATCAGCGAGGCTTTCTGGTTTTTTGTCAGGTTTAAAAAGAGGGTGTTTTTCAAATAGTACATTGATTTTGCCACAGCACTGCATTTTGAGATTTCAAAACGAGTTTAAAATGCCAAATTTTGATGTTATTTTAACAAATCGCCGATATCGAATTTATTCTTGAGTTTTTGGTTTGTAAAAGCCGCCAGTTTTTTCAAAATCGGATTTGTTGCGTTTTTTGCAGCCGGTTTTTCGGCAGCCGGGGGCTGTTTTTCCTTTGTTTCTTCAAGAATTTTTGTTATATCAACGATTTTGTCCATGTAACTATTTTACCCCATTTTTGACATGTTCGCTATATAAATAAAAACAAACTTCACAATAAAATTGATTTGATTGCAAAGATATTTGCAGTTAGTAAAAATAAACCGTTTGAATGTGTACAAAAAAACTTAAATTTTTTATATTTATTTCAATTACCATAAGAAATAAAAATGTTGGGAGTACATATGTCAAACGAATTTCAAGTAACTGAACAAATTTCCTACCTCCAAAATATTAAGAAAGCCATAGGCGCTGTATTTTTAGGAGCAATATTATTCATACTGTCATTCTGTCTGCTATGGTGGAATGAAGGAAATTATGTGAGCCTGTTAAGACAAGAAGACTTTATCAAAAAAAATGCAATTGCCGTCAACCCGGATGTTCCTGAAAAAAGTAACAATTCTAAGCTAATCGCAACATACGGCAGAGTTTATACAACAGAAAACCTTTCTGATTCTCTTATCAGCGTAAACAAAGCACTTCGCCTTGAAAGAAAAGTTGAAATGTATCAATGGATTGAACACAAAAAAGTCAAAAAAACCCCAAACAAAGGCGGAAGCACTACCAAGACAACAACATATTCATATACAAAAGACTGGGACAAAATAGAGCATAATTCTGAAAATTTCAAGAAAACAGAATACAAAAACCCAAAATTTACAATAAAAACAAAATCTATTACCGCAAATAGCGCAACACTTGGTGCATTTAAGCTTAGGCAGGAACAAATAAGCCTTATGAAGAATTTTAAAGGCATAGAAAAACTGGTTCCGGTTAACGGTTACAAAATAGTTGACAATTACTATTACAAAGGAAAGAATTTTTCAGAACCGCAGGTTGGCGATATAAGAATTTCGTACCGATTTATACCCTCCGGTTCATATCTTTCCATAATCGGTCAGCAAAACAACAACACTATCGTACCAATGTACACCTCAAAAGACGGAATATATCTGCAATCCGACGGAATGCACAGTCTTGAAGGTATGCTGCACAGTTTCAAACAACGCAATAAATTATTAACATTCGGTTTTAGATTGATGGGATTTATCATTATGTTTGGGGGACTATTTCTAATGCTTAATCCAATTATAGCTATTGCTAACTATTTTCCTTTATTAGGAACAATACTGGAATTCACAACAATTTTTACTATGGCTATTATCTCATTGTGTTTATCATTAATTACAATAGCAATAGCCTGGTTTGTTTATAGACCCGTATTATCTGTATTTTTGATTATTTTAGCCGCGGCAGGTATTTATTATATAAAAAAACACATACAAAAGAAAAAATCAGAAAAACCGATACAACAATAAAAAGAAATTCGGTTATTTAAAGATTTTACTGCGTCGGCATTAACTTAACAGTTATAACGGCGCGGTTTTTAACAGAAATTCAGCTCAAAAGCCGGCAAAATTCTTTGCGCAAAGCTTCTTCGCCGGGCGCAGTTTTTATAAAATTCCAAGGCAGCGGCTGTTCAAGCGGTTTTTCAGCGATTGCAAAATCATCAGACGGTGGTAAAAGCCGTTTTTGGCGCATTTTTTTGTATGCCTGCTTGAAAGCGCCGAGATTTCCGCCCTCATTGTAAACTTCGACGAGATATTTGCCCAGCCTGCGGTCGCCGCGCGAAAGAAGCGCCTGATAATAATCCCAGTTTACGCTTGAGCAGCGGATTTTTATACCAAGCTGGTGAAAATGTTTTTTCAGGTAATTATATTTTTTTTCAAGGCTTTTTGCTGCCTCCCGCGCACAATACTGAAAAGGAGTGTGCGCTTTTGGCACGAAAGTCGCAAAAGAATAGGTAAAATCAAAGTTTTTAAAGGTCTTTTTCAGCCTTTTTGCCAAATCCGCGAGCTCTTTTATATCCTCCATTGTTTCCGTGGGGTGCCCTATCATCGCATAAATTTTCAAACCGGTTAAACCGTTTTCCTGAGCGATTTTTACGGCATTGAAAATTTCTTCTTCCGAAAGATTTTTGTTTATAACCTTTCTCAAACGTTCCGAACCGGCTTCAATTGCGATTGTCGAGTGTTTTTGGCCGCATTTTACGAGAGTTTTCACGATTAACGGAGAAATCGTATCCGCCCGCAGCGAAGAAACCGACATCTCAAGCTCGGGAATTTCTTCTTTCTTTTTCAGGATATATTCGCAGATTTTTTCAAAATCCGGATGCGCAGAAATTAAAGCGCCGAGCAGGGCGATTTTTTTTGTGTATTTCAGCCCGAAATCTATTGATTTTACGATATTTTCGTAAGAAACGAACCTTGTTGGCAGATTTAGATAAGAGGCAAGGCAAAAACCGCACCTTTGCGAGCAGCCGCGCGCGATTTCAATTATGTAAGTGTCCGAAAAATAGCTTTTTTCGCTGATAATCGGCGTTGTAATGCAGCCGCCAAGCTCCGCTGTGATTTTTTTCACCTCGAGCGGCTTGCCGTTCATTGTCACCGTTTGATTTTGTTCATCAAATTCGGTCAATGACGGAACATAAATGCCCTCAACCCCCGCAAGCAGCCGCAAAATCTCGTTTTTAGGCAAGTTTTTGTTATTTTTAACAACATCAATTACCGTCGTATCCATCTGCTCAGCATCGCCGATAATTATAAAATCAAAAAAGTCCGAAAAAGGCTCCGGATTCGCAGTTAAAACCGGCCCGCCCGCAAAAATCAACGGAAAATCCTCATTTCTGTCTTTTGAATTAAACGGAATGTTAAATCGTTCAAAAATTTTGAACATTCCGAGAAAATCAATCTCAAAAGAGAAAGAAAAACACATCAAATCCACATCCGAAAGCGGAATCGCCGTGGATTTTGTGTCAGTGAAAATCCTTTCCGCAAAGTAGTCTTTTCTTTCGTCGAGCCGCTTAAAAATCGACAAATACCCAAGCGACGACATCCCAAAAGAATATATTGCGGGGAAAGCTGCCCAAATATTTATTTCCGGCGCTTTTTCAACCGGTCTTTTGTACAAAAATAATTCTTCAGGCGCCTGAATCACTTTTTGGTTTCCTCATTCATTATTCTTACATAAATTTCTTCAAAAAGTGTCACAATAACCGCCGCAATCGCCGGAGCAAACACAACGCCGATTACACCGATGAGTTTTGCCGCAAAAACGAACGAAAAAATTACGATTAACGGGTGCAAATCCATATATTTAGAGAAAAAGTAGGGTTTTGCCCAGTTATTTTCAATAAATTGGGCAATCAAAAGCACGACAATTGCCAACACACTTATGAGCGGCCCATGCGAAAACGCAACCAGCAAAATAATCACCCCGGAAATCACAGGGCCAACAACAGGAATAAGATCCATTATCGCAGAAATAAAGCCCAAAAACAGTGCGTAATTAACTTTTAACACCGCAAGCCCGATTGCAACGCAAATCCCGACCTGAATCACGCAAAGAAATTGCGCTGTGACATATCCGCCGACTTTTTGTTCCAAATCATCAATAATTCTTGAAGCATCATCTCGCAAATCAACCGGAAAAAGCCTCAGCATTGTTTTTTTTATGGAATCTCGGTCATTTGTGAAGAAAAATACAATAATCGCAACCGTAACAAGAATCGTCACAACCCCAAGAGCGCCTACGGTGAAATTTATTGATTTATCAATAACTTCCTGCGCTATTTGGCCGGAATTAGCGAGGGCGGTATCAAGATTGAAAAGCTGAGAAAGGCTGTGGCCCGCGATTTTTACCGAATCCAGATAATTTTGAATATTTCCTATCTGATCCGGGAGCTGGGTGACAAATTCTTTGATTTCTTTTACCGCCATAACGATTATAGGGATAAAAATCCCCAAAGTTACGGCAATAACTGCCGTTAACATTATTGAAGTCGCAGCTGTTCTGGGCATTTTTTCAGAAAGTTTGTCCACAACAGGATTTATCGCGCAGGATATCACATATCCGACAAACAGCAATAACGCTATATCAGGCATTTTGATTATGCAGTAAATGAGAAAAAGAATCAAAAGCGTAAAACTTATATTTTTAGCAGTAAAGCTGTTTTTAAAATCCATATTTCGCCTCTTTCCGAGCTTTTTATTACATTGGTGATTTTACTACAAATTTTGAAATTTTAATATAGCCTGTTTTTGTAATAGAATAGTGAGGAAAAGTCAAAATTCCGGCAAAACGGCAAATTAAACGGCATAAATCAGCCAAAAAGCCTCTGGATTGTTGATTTTCATAACAAGATTATATAAAAAAATAAGGAACAAAAAGGTGATACAGGCACAAAAAGGTACAAAAGACATACTTCCCGCAGAAATCGAAAACTGGCACAGAATGGAAAACGCTGCTGAAAAAGTTTTTTCAAAAGCCAATTTTAAAGAAATAAGAACCCCGATTTTTGAAGCAACCGAGCTTTTTGCAAGAGGGGTGGGCGATTCTACGGATATTGTAAACAAAGAAATGTACACTTTTGAAAAAAGCGAGCGTTCTTTGACCCTGCGGCCCGAAAATACGGCTGGGGTTGTGCGTGCATATATTGAAAACGGCTTTTCAAGGCTTCCTCAACCGGTAAAACTCTGGTACAAAGGCCCGATGTTCCGCTATGAACGCCCTCAAGCCGGCCGCCAGCGCCAGTTTCATCAGGTTGGAATCGAAATGTTCGGTGCTTCTGAGCCCTCTGCGGACGCCGAGGCCATAAATCTCGCCGTAAAATACCTCAACGAGCTCGGATTAAACGATTTGGACGTAGAAATCAATTCTCTGGGGTGCTCTGAATGCAGAAACAACTACAAAAACGCTTTAAAAGAGGTTTTGAAGCCGTATTTGAACGAACTTTGCGAAGACTGCAATTACAGGTATGAAAAAAACCCCTTGCGAATTTTGGACTGCAAAAATCCGGATTGCAAAAAGATTTTTGAGAAAAAAGAGATTCAAAATGTGATTTATTCCGATTTTATCTGCCCGGATTGCGCGGAGCACTTTGAAAAACTCAAAAAATACCTTGATATTCTCAAAATAAAATATTCTGTCAACAAACTGCTTGTTCGGGGGCTGGATTATTACAACAGAACGGTTTTTGAGATTAAATCGAACAATTTGGGCTCACAAAACGCCGTATGCGGCGGAGGGCGATATGATTCGCTTGTGGAAACCCTCGGAGGAACGCCCACACCGGCTGTCGGCTGGGCAATGGGGATGGAAAGGCTTAATTCCCTGATTTCCAAGCCCGAACCGTCGAAAATTGACGCTTATGTAATCTCAGAAGATGCGGCAGAAGCGATGAAGCTCACAAATGAGCTTCGGGAAAAGGGTTTTTGTGCTGAATTTGATTATTCATCAAAAAAATTCAAAAAGCAGCTCGAAAAAGCCTCAAAAACCGCCAAATTTGCGCTGATTCTGCTCGAAGACGAAATAAAGAACAACACTGTAACAATAAAAAATCTTGAAACCTCCGAGCAGATTTCCTGCCCGAGAAATGAAGCCGCAAATAAGCTGAATTAGTAGTTAAAGCGGAAAAAATCCGACAAATTTGCCTTTTCGTGCTCAAGAAGCCGGACTTTCAAGCCAATTCCGCCGGCATATCCGGTCAAATTGCCGTTTGCGCCGATTACTCTGTGGCAGGGGATTATTATTGAAATCGGATTGTGCCCGACCGCGCCGCCAACAGCCCTTGCAGAAGTTTTTTTACCTGTTTCGGCCGAAATTTTCCTTGCGATTTCGCCATAAGTCGTGACCTTTGCGTATGGGATTGCGCAAAGTACTTTCCAGACCGCTTTTCTGAATTCGCTGCCCTCAGGTGAAAGAGGAATCTCGGAAATATCGGGCATTTCCCCGGCAAAATAGCGGTTTAACCAATCAATTGCCCGCTCAAAAACCGCCAAATCCGCATTTTCTATCATTTCCTCTTTTGCGGTCTGCGCAAAGTACTTTTGGTTTTCAATCCAAAGCCCGGCGATGCTTTTTCCGTCGGAACAGAGGGTTATATTGCCTATTGGCGTATTTTGGGTTGTTTTGTAAAGCATTTTTGTATTGTAACACAATTTTCGTCGAAAAAACTAATCAAAAAAGCACTTTTTCGTTTTAAAACATTTTATTCGTTATTAACTCTTGAAAATACCATTGTGATTTATAATGTATGTTTCTGTAAAATATTGTTAACCTTGTAGCAAAAAATAATTTTACAGGTTTTACAATAAAATAAGTAATAACAAAAGGAGAGCTTCAATGAAGCTGGAAAAACTCAACACGCCAAATTGTCCATATACACTTAAAGAGTTCAAATCCTCAAAAGGAGAATATTGCCTAAAATCAAACATTGATAATTCAGAAAATACCAGCATACACAATTATAAAAAATATTTAAAATTATACAAAAAAGAAAATATTGACGGGCTTGACACTTACAGGCTTATTGCACAAAAATTTGAAAATGAAACTGCCCTTAATTCAATAATTATAAAAAATTTATTTAATCAACAAGGCGAATTAATAGAAAACGCCTCTATAAATTTTAATGCTGGTGAAGATAGAACACTGATTGTTAACGGAAAATCACTGGATATGTCAAAAAAATTAATTTTATCAAATGAAATCCCCGCTGACGACGCAAATCTGATTTTAAAATTCAATTTCAAAGAAAAACTAACTCCTATGGCAAAAAGGGTTTTGAGTTATTTAAAAAAATTTAAGTAATTTTATAAAAAACGGATGATTTGACTATATATTTTCATTTGTGTGATTTTAAACACCTTTGTTCAAATTGTTATGCACATGCGCGCAACATCCGGTTAAAATTGCGAAATTTGCATAAAATTTATGAACTTTTGAAAGAGTTTTACACAAAAGAAAGATTTTTTATATAAATAAGCTGACCCAAATAGGTTAGTTGTTAATATCACACAAACCAAAAATTGCAGAAAACTAATCACTAAAAATATCGGTATGCACAGACTGCCAACTTGTCATCGTATGGCCGCGCCAAACGTCGTGCGAGGCAGATTCTACGACCTCATACCGATAATACATTATAACTCATTTAATCAATAACCTCAATCGCTTCAATTTTCGTTGAATTCAAAATTTAATGCACCTCAACAGGAAAACAGAACGCTGTGACTGATTTCAAACAAAAAAAATTTGTGTTGTAAAAAACACCTTTTTCACCATTATTAATATTACCGCAGGTTGGGTTTTCAGCCACAATATTATAATTTTTAGGAAAATAATATTTTATAAATGTAATTATTTCAGGATATTTATTAATACACTTAGGATTTAAGGTTATATGAATAAAACATTTTGTAAAGAATTATTAAAACACAAGTTTTAGCAGGTCAATATCAAACAAGCCTTTGTTTTTATAATTTTGCAAGTGTTAAAGAAGTAAAAGGAAGTTTTTATGCCAGCTAGAATATCGCGGGATTTTAAATATAATGAGGTAAACACCAGTAAACAAATAGGAAACATCAGATCAGATGTATCTGAAACATACAGGGTATATCCCGGTAAAAAGCCGGTTTTAGAATCTAAAAATGTTGATACCTATTATGTTGACGAATATACCGGTAAAAGAGCCACTCCGATTGGCAAATCAAGCCACTATTCCTATAATGAATTCGGGGAGTTAAAAGAAGCTGTTATTGAACGTCAAAATAATAAATTATATAACTCTATTACTAAATACAAAATTGGAAACGGCAGCTGGTTCAATAAAGCAATAGAAACCAACTATTTGAGTGTTTCTGCTGATCAAAACGGAGCAATAAACAATGCTGTTTTGCGTTCAAGATTCCTTGATAAAGAGATGATAGAAGCATTACCAACCAATATAAAAAAGACGGTTTATGCGGCATTGGACTTTTTAATGGCAAATCTTAAAAAGATAAGATAACAAAATATTTTTATAATTCCTGTATATATAAAATTTACCAAACCCAACTTTTCTTGAAGTAAATAACAAATTTTTTCTTTTTAAAACAGAAAAAGCACCAAAACCAGCCAAAATAAAAATCGGAACGACAGGATTTGAACCTGCGACCCCTACCACCCCAAGGTAGTGCGCTACCAAGCTGCGCTACGTCCCGATTTCAGCATTATAGAATGAATCTATATGGGGTTAATTGCTTTTATATTCTAAACAAAAGAAATATGTTTTTCAAGTCTTAATTTCATTTTGCTTAAAGGCAAAATAAACGGATTTTTATGAAATTTTATTCATAAAAAAGAAATTTTGTAACAAAAATCACAACAAAACCGCAGATTTAGCGAGATGTTTCACAATTTTTTAAATTAAACATGCAAAACTATTTTATATAAATTTCCTCAAGATTGTGCGTAACCCCGCCGAGTTCTGTGGGATGAATATTGCCGAATTTTTTGCGAATTGCGGTGATTCTTATGGGCGAATAGAGATAAATCATAGGTTTCATGTCATAAATCAGCTGCTGATATTCTTCATAAAGCGCACGCCGCTTTTCAAAATCCAGCTCAATCGCAGCACCGTCAAAAATCTCGTTCAGGCGTTTTTCCCAGGAAAAAATGTTTTTGTTTTCGTGCGGTTCTTTTCGCATGTTAAAAAGATGCAAAGAACCGTTGGACTGCCAGACATTTTTGCCGCTGTACGGCTCCAGCGGGTTGCCGGTGAAGCCCATTATCACACAATCCCAATCAAGAGTGTTCGTAAGCCGGTTAACGAGGGTGTTGAACTCAACAGGCTTGAAATTCACGCTCATTCCCAAATCCTCAAGATCCTGCTTAATCATTACGCCGATTGATTCGCGCTCAGTGTTGCCCGCATTCGTATAAAGGTCAAACTCAACCTTATTTCCGTCCTTGTCATAGAGTTTGTTGTTTTTATCCCAGTAAAATCCCGATTTTTTGAGCAGTTCACGGGCTTTTTCAACGTCCTGAGGATGCCCCTGGGCAACTTTTTCGTTCAAATAAATCGACGAAAGCGCTTCCGGGGTAAAAAGCGGCGCCCCAACACCATTTGCAACGTTAAACACCATATTTTCACGGTCAATCGCATAATCCACCGCACTTCTGAAGTTTAAATCACCGAACCACTTTTGTTTTACCGGATTTACGTAATATTTTCCCTTTTCATCCTTGCGTGTGTTGAGATTGAACCCAAAATACATCGTACCCGTGTCCGGCCCGAGATTATAGATTTTGTAATCCGAATTTTTCTCTTTTTCCTTAAAAATTGAAACATTTGCGCCCCGCAGCGATACTAAATCGAGCTCATTTGCCTTAAATTTCAAAAGTTCGTTATTCAAATCGCCGACAATCAATATTATGTACTTGTCCAAATACGGCAGCCGCTGCCCTTTTTCGTCAAGCATTGCATAATTCGGGTTGCGCTCGTAAACAATACGCTGTGCGGGCACATATTCCTTTAATTTGAACGCACCGCTGACAACAAAATCCCCGGGAGGGGTCGACGGCCCCCAAAAAGAATCAAAAGCGCGCTTTCCCTTGTCCGAAACCGGTTTTAGTACATGTTTCGGCGCAATCGGCACGCTGATTTGCCGCAAAAACGGTGAAAATGGCTTCGGTGTAACGAATTTTACCGTATATTTATCGATTTTTGTAACTTTTGGCAGTTCTCCGTCGATATACATTGCATCACGGGTGCTGGTGTTGCCGTAACCGCCAAAAATCAACGTATTCCAGGTATATTCGACGTCATCGGCGGTGATTTCCTTGCCGTCCGACCATTTCAGCCCTTTTCTGAGGGTGATTATGTAAGTTTTTTTGTCAGGAAGTGTTTCAATTGTTTTTGCAAGCCTCGGAATGACCTCGCCCGTGTAAGCATCGGTCGTAACAAGGCTTTCAAACATAATATCGCTTGCCACGCTTGAGGTTGCGTCTTTTGAATTCCAGGAATTGAACGTTTTCGGCCCTTCGCCGATTGTGCTGATAACCATTGTACCGCCGTATTTTCCAGCAGGGCTTCTGGAAAGCAGATAATCGGTGCCGTTGATTGTTTTCAGCCGCACAGGGTAAGGAGCGAACTCTTCTTCCGCGTTTTGCTGCGATTTTGTTACGGATTTGTCAATTTCCAGCTTATCCGCACGAATACAGCTCGCCAGCAAAAGCACAAAAAACAGGATAACAGTAATCAATAACGTTCTTTTCTTCATACTAATAAATTAGCATAAATTTTTAAGAACGAACACAACCCGATTGCATACCCTGACGTTTAATCTCTTAAAAAATGCGCAATTTGCCCAAAATGGCAACAATAAATCGTCTTGCTGAACTTATTTCAGCATTTCATCAACAATCATCGCCATGCAGCCCGCGAAATAAGTTCAGAACGCCGGAATAAAGCAGTTATCGCCAATCTACATTCCCAATTCTTTCAAAATCCCGTTCAAAGCAATTTTAACATGCGCATAGTTCAACCCGCCCTGCATATAAGCCGCATAAGGCGGCCGCATCGGGCCGTCAGCCGAAAGCTCAATCGTAGAACCCTCAATAAAGCTTCCCCCGGCCATAATGAGCTTGTCCTCATAGCCCGGAACCTCGTCAGGAATAGGCGTCAGGTAGGATTCAACCGGAGAATAGTACTGCAAAGCCTTACAAAATGCCATCAAAGGCTCGGGGGCGCCGAATTTTATCGTTTGAATAAGGTCGCAGCGCGGCTCGTGGGGCTTCGGAGTCGAAACAAAACCGATATCCTCAAACACCTGAGAGGCCAAAATCGACCCTTTAACCGCATCTGCAACAACCGACGGAGCCATAAACAGCCCCTGAAAAATCAAACGAAGCTGATTTAGCATCGCACCGCCTTCTGCGCCGATTCCTGGTGCGGTTAAACGCATTGCGGCCTGTTCAACGAACTCTTTTTTGCCCGCAATGTACCCGCCGGTTTCAACAATGCCGCCCCCGGGGTTTTTTATCAGCGAGCCCGCGATTAAATCCGCACCGATTTCGAGCGGTTCTTTTTCCTCGACAAATTCGCAGTAGCAGTTGTCGATAAAGCAGATGCAATCGGGATTTTTAGCTTTTACGATATCAATAACCCTTTTTGTAGTTGCAATATCAAGCGATTTTCGCAGCGAATACCCGCGTGAGCGCTGAATTGTAACCATATTTACGGATTTATCGATTTTTTTCTCCAAAAGCTCAAAATCAACGTCCATTCCGTCTTTCAGAGGGATTTCTTCATACAAAACCCCGTGCCCCATCAAAGAAGCACGCTTGTCGCCCCTTGTTCCGATGACTTCTTCCATTGTGTCATAAGGTGTGCCCGCAACCGACACGAGTTTTTCGCCATATCGCAAATTTCCGAAAAGCGCGCACGCAATTGCATGGGTTCCGGACACAAAATGGTTGCGCACAACCGCAGATTCGGTTTTAAAAACATCCGCAAACACATTATCCAGCGCCTCACGCCCCATATCGTCGTGTCCGTAGCCGCTTACCGTCGCAAAATGCTCCAGACCGATTTTATATTTCTGAAAAGCGCTCAAAACCTTTTCCTGATTGTATTCTTTTATTTTATCAACCCTTTTAAACTGTTCAATTACCTTTTCTTCGGCTAATTCGATTATTTTATGCATAACTTATTTTTACCTCTCCAAAAAACATGATAACAAAAACAAAACGTGCATTTTTTTACAAAAATCGCGCCAGCTTAACATTTGGTAACTATTTTTGTGCATGCCCGTTTTTTTAAACTATAATCATGGAAAAGATTATAAAGAAAAGGGATTTTTGATGATAAATTCAGTCGTTGTTGTTGGTAGAGTAGGACAAGATCCTGAAATGAAGTATTTTGAATCAGGAAAAGTAAAAACAACTTTTTCTCTGGCCGTAAACAGATGGGACGCAAAAACAAAAGGCGAAGTTACCGACTGGTTTAATATTGAATTGTGGGATAAACTCGCAGAAATCGCAGGAGAATACGTAAAAAAAGGCAAACTCGTTGCAATCGACGGAAGACTGGCCATAAGCAAGTGGAATGACGCTTCTGGCGCGACCAGAGAGCGAGCTTTTGTTCGTGCGCAAAATATGAGATTGTTAGGTTCTAAAAATTCACAGGAATAATTATGTTCGTTTCAAATAATATAGGCATTGTTGCCGATGACCTTACAGGCGCCGACGATACAGCTTTACAGTTTCATTTGCGGGGAGCAAACACACAAATTATACTTGATCCGTCCGTAAAACCGGAAAACAGCGCAAATACACAGGCCTGGGCAATCCCCACCGAAACAAGAAACATCGACGCAAACACAGCTATCGAACGCGTTAAAACCGCGACTTCTTTTTTGCGTGACAACCTAAATGTCGAATATTTTTACAAAAAAATGGACTCAACTCTGCGCGGAAACATCGCACTTGAATGTCTGGCGATGCTGGACACGCTGGAGTGGGATGCAGCGGTTATTATTCCGGCTTTTCCGCAGGAAGGACGCGTTACAATAGGCGGTTATCACCTTTTAAAGGGCGTGCCAATCGAAAGAACAGAAATGGCAAGAGATCCGCTCTCGCCAATTGCAGAATCGCACATTCCGACCCTTTTGCAAAAGCAATTGGACGAAGAAAATCATGATTTAATCGGATTATTGGAATTAAAAACAATCGTCAAAGGCGCGGGGCCGATTCTTCAAAAATTAAACGAATTAATCGCAAACGGGAAAAAATTAATCGTCGCAGATTCAATGTCCACGACGGATATTGAGCAGGTTGTGCTGGCAATGGAAAAGAGTTCATACAATATTCTCCCCTGCGGCTCGGCCGGATGCGCACAGGTGCTGGGAAACATCTGGCTGCCGGACCAACAGCAGCATGACGTAATTACTTCCATCCCAAAAATGCCAAAACTCTTTGTTTCGGGCAGCGCTACAAAAATCACGGCTACGCAGATTCAAAAACTAGATGATTCCGACGATTTTGAAAACACATATTTCATTTCTTTAAAGCTTGAAGACATTCTTGCGGGCGTAAGCGATGAAATTGTCGAAAGAGTGTCAAAAAACCTTGTAAAAGACAATTCCGTCATTGTTCACACGTCGGATTTAACGGTTGATTCAAAAGTTCTCGGGCAAATGCTTTTTGAGAACGAAATGTCAAAATCACAGCTGCTTTCAAAGATTTGCGATTATCTTGCGACCCTTACAAAACGGGTTATTTTTGATAAAGACGTGCTGCTTCTTACAATCGGAGGAGAAACCTCTTTTAAGTGCTGCAAAGCAATAAACAGCAACGCTTTACAGGTTATTGACGCTGTAACGCCGGCTATTCCTCTTTGTATGGATGTAAAAGCGCAATGGATAGTTACAAAATCGGGAAATGTCGGGAATTCAAACACCCTCGTTGACATTTTAAGATACTTTGAAGCTCATGAGGAGTAGTTTTATTGATTTTTCAAAACTCTAAAAGAATTTTAATCACAATGGGCGACTACAACGGAATCGGCCCTGAAATTATCACAAAAGCGCTTTACAGGCTGAAACCTCCAAAAGAGAAAATACTTGTTATCGGAAGCAAAAGATTTTTGCCGGCGGATTTTGCGTACGAAGTCGAAGAAACACCGGCCGGAGCCGCAGATTTCGGAAAAGATACGGCTGAAGGCGGCGAATTTTCTTACAAATGTCTGAAAACCGCCTGCGATATGGCAAAATCAGGAAAAGCATCGGCAATCGTAACAGCTCCGGTCTCAAAAAACGCGCTGCATCTTGCGGGTTACGACTTTTCCGGCCAGACAGAAATACTTGAACAAAATCTTGCTAAAAAAGGTCAAAAAGCCGAAATGTTGTTCGTTTCCGGCGACTTTAGGGTAATGCTTTTAACAAGACATCTCGCGCTAAAGGACGTAAAAATTACAAAAGAGCTGCTTGAAGACAAAATCAGGCGGCTGAACGATACTCTAAGGTTCCGGTTCAAAATAAAATCGCCTAAAATAGCGCTATGTTCGCTAAATCCGCATGCCGGCGAGAACGGAATACTTGGAAAAGAAGAAATTGAGGAATTTGAGCCGGCCATAAAAAATTTAAAGGGCATTAACGTCACAAAACCGCTCCCGGCCGACACTTTATTTGTTAAAGCGGCAGAAGCAATAAAAAACAACGCCCCCCAGCCCTACGACTGCTATGTGGCGTGCTACCATGACCAGGGGCTCATACCGATGAAAGTTTTAGCCTCAAAAAATGCCGTAAATATGACAATCGGCCTTGATGTGGTCAGAACATCGCCCGCTCACGGCACCGCGTACGATATTGTTGCAAAAAACTGCGCGGATCCGTCCAGTTTGATGGCCGCAATCGAAATTCTTCTGAAAGATTGAAAAAATCGCATTTAAAAAGCGCACAAGCCGAAAGCCTGTACGCTTTTTTACCCATTGGGAGGATATTTCTAGTAATTTTTAGCCTGAATAAAGAAATAAGATTTCGGGTGCTTGCAAACCGGGCAGATTTCCACAGAATTCGTACCCTCATGAGAAAATCCGCAATTTGCGCACTCCCAAACAACCTTTTCGGATTTTTCAAAAACTTTGCCCTCTTTAACATTGGCCAGAAGCTTTTGATATCTTTCTTCATGGTGTTTTTCAATCATCGCAACTTTTTCGAACAGGAAAGCAATGTCATTGAAGCCTTCTTCTTTTGCTTCCTGTGCAAATCTTGCGTACATGTCCGTCCATTCATAGTTTTCGCCGGCTGCTGCGTCTTGGAGATTCGCCATCGTATCGCCGATGCTTCCTCCGTGAAGCAATTTGTACCATATTTTTGCATGTTCTTTTTCGTTGTTGGCTGTTTCTTCAAAAATCTTTGCGATTTGAACGTAGCCGTCTTTTTTTGCCTGGGATGCAAAATATGTGTACTTATTTCTTGCCTGCGATTCACCGGCAAAAGCTTCCATAAGGTTCTTTTCCGTTTTTGAGCCTTTTAGTTCTTTTGTCTGCGCTGTTTCCATAATTTCTCCTATTCTTGTTCAAACTGGTCTTTACCAACGCCGCAAAGCGGGCAAACGTAGTCATCCGGCAAATCTGCGAACGCTACATTATCATTTTCCGCGGGATCGTAAACATATCCGCATACCGTACATACAAATTTTTCCATAATTTTCTCCTTTTGCTATTTGTTTGTCTTACATTTGTTGCAAATGCCGCGAACCTGGAGATTCATATCTTTGATATCGCCGAATTCCGCCGCATGTGCAGGTATTTTTAAATCTTCTTTATCCTCAAGCTTTATATCGTAAACTTCGCCGCAATTTACGCACAAAAAGTGGTGATGTGGCGTTTTATCCGCGTCAAAACGGGCTTTTGGCAGCTGGTTATCAACCCGAAAAATCATCCCCATATCCTCCAGCGACGCCAAAGTGCGATAAACCGTATCAAAAGAGATATTGGGAAGCTCTTTTTTCACAGATTCATAAACAGCCTCGGCATCTGGGTGCACGCAGGATTTTGCAACCTCGCGATAAATCACAATTCGCTGCGGGGTCACGCGCATGCCGCGTTTTTTGCACTCATTTTTGAGTTCTTCTATTTTTTTATTTACGATTTCTTCTGAATGCTGCATAATTTTTAGATTTTGTTATTAAGAATTATTCTTAATAACAGTATATCAGATTTTTTTCATATTGCAAGTCAAGTTCAATTTTTACACAAATTTTTGCAAAATAATCCTGCCCGAAAGGGCTATAAATAAACTTGGCTAAAAAGTGCAATGAAATAACAAGCACTATCGCGTATCATAACATAGTAAATCCTCAACTCTTCTGATTGCTTGTACTTAGTGCTCACCTCTTTCCTCGGAAAGAGGTTTTTCTTTTTTTATATTGGGCGGAAGATTGTTGCGGCTTTGGCACGATTTTAGCGGGTGTTTGGCTTGAAAGTTCTCAATTAACGGCTTTGCGCAATCGATTCCGACGCGCTATTGCCGGGAGTTCGGTCATATTTGCAAAATTTGGGTAAAATGCCGCAGAGCGTGCCCACTCAAGCGGGAAAAAGCGGCCGCTAGCCGGATTTGGTACAATTTCTCGTCAGAATTCGCCTCTGTCGGCAGAAAAAATCAACTTCTGAGCCTTTCCACGAATTTTTGAATTCTGGAAATCGCCTCTTTCAGATTTTCAATAGAATAAGCATAAGAAATACGCAAAAAACCCTCGCCGCAATCCCCAAAAGCCGTTCCCGGGACAACAGCGACCTTTTCCTCCATCAAAAGCCGCGTCGCGAACTCCTCAGACGACATATTGAACTCTTTTATGCACGGAAAAACATAAAAAGCGCCATGCGGCTCAAAACACTCGAGCCCCATTTCCTTAAATGCGTTCATCAGAAAGCGCCTGCGCTGGTTGTAGGATTTGCGCATCTTTTCAACCTCTTCATCACCCTTTTTGAGCGCTTCAACGGCCGCATACTGGCTCGTCGTAGGGGCGCACATTATGGCAAACTGGTGAATTTTGGTCATTTGGGCAATAATCTCTTTCGGCCCGCACGCATAACCGAGCCTCCATCCCGTCATTGCATAAGATTTTGAAAAACCGTTGATGAGAATCGTCCGCTCTTTCATTCCGTCAATCGCCGCAATCGAAACATGCTCGCCCTTGTATGTCAACGCTGAATAAATCTCGTCCGACATGACCAGAATGTCTTTTTTTATGGCAATTTCAGCAATTTTTTCCAAATCCTCCCTTTCCATAATCGCACCGGTCGGATTATTCGGAAAAGGCAGGATAAGCACCTTTGTTTTGTCCGAAACAGCCCCGAGAAGCTCATCCGCTGTAAGCCTGAATTCGTTTTCAGCTTTTAAATCAACAATTACGGGCTTTGCGTCGGCCAGAATCGCGCATGGCTCGTACGAAACGTAGGACGGCTGGGGGATTATGACCTCATCGCCCGGGTTAATCACCGCACGAAGCCCGATATCAATCGCCTCAGACCCGCCGACCGTAACAATAACCTCGGAATCCGGATTATATTCGATATTTTGCGTACGCTTTATATAGTTTGAGATTTCATTGCGCAAATCTTTCAATCCGGCATTCGACGTATAGAAAGTGCGCCCCCGCTCAAGCGAAAAAATCCCCTCATCACGGATAAACCAAGGCGTATCGAAATCCGGCTCGCCAACGCCGAGCGAAATTGCATCTTTCATTTCCGTAACAATGTCAAAAAACTTCCTAATTCCCGACGGTTTTAGCCCCGTAACCTTATCTGAGAGAAAATTCCTCATGGAGTTATTACCTCTCTCTCGTCTTTTGTTGTTTCGTTGATGATTGTGCCGTGGTCTTTGTATTTTTTGAGGATAAAGTGCGTTGCCGTGCTCAAAACGCTCTCCAATGTGGACAATTTGTCCGATACAAAGCCCGCAATCTCTTTCAAACTCTTTTCTTCCAGCGTCACCAGCAAATCATAGCCGCCCGAAATCAAATAAACCGACTTTACTTCGGGATATTTGTAAATTCTTTCCGCAATTCGGTCAAAACCCTGCCCCCTTTGAGGCGTAACTTTCACCTCAATCAGCGCGGAAACCTTTTCGATATCGGTTTTTTCCCAGTTTATGAGTGTGTGATAGGCACAGATTATATTTTCTTTTTCAAGTTTTGAAATTTCGCTCAAAACTTCTTCTTCTGAGGCGCCAAGCAAAACCGCAAGCTCTTTAAAATCGATTCTGCTGTTTTTTTCCAATATTGAAAGCAATTCATCTCTCATAATCATCTCCGTTTTCGTTCTGATGGGAAAATTATATTACATTCGGGCTTAAAACGGAACTATGTAAATTATTTGGAGGGAATACAAGGGAGGAGAAAATGGTTTTGAGCGGGGTTGGCTGGGGTGGGGAAGTTTTTTTATATTTTTAGTGCTGATTCCCCCGGCGTGCAGCGTCAAAAATGAATTTTCACAACCTTTGACGCCTCCTCCATGAGCACTAAAAATATAAAAAAACTTCCCCTCTTTCGCGCGTGGATTTTATTTTCTCGATTTTGAATTTCTGGTTTTGTGATTTTTCGGAATTTTTATGGATTTTTTGGGAATTTTGGGATTTTGGGGATTTTTGGGGATTTCTATTAAAAATCATAAAAAATAAAAATAAAAATAAAAATAAAAGTAAACAGCAAACAACATTAACAACTTCCCCCGCAGAATCATCTTTAAGTACGATAGTAACTTTTTTAAACTGTTGTAAAGTAATATGTAAGTATTAAAATGTAATAAATAACAAGATTTATCGAGAATTTCATATGAAAAAAGTTAAATTTACAAACCTTATCTCAGATATTTTCTCAACATCAAGAGTAATTAACCTGCTGATATTTTTGACATTTACGGTACTGCTTACCGGGGTGCTTTGCGCAAAATATTTTCTGTTTCAGAGCATTATTGGCGATGACGGAACCAGCAAACGCGATGTAGTTGCCTACAAAACAATAAAAGTCGTAGATACTTTCAAAACCGACCAGTACAAAAAAGAAATGGCTCAAAAAATCGAACCTGTGCTCACACCGGCTGAAGACAGCTACATAAAAAACAACTACAAAGCGCTAGAAAACAATATTTTAAAAATCAGAAGCAAAACCGGCGCATATCAGACAAAAAAAGACCAAATGAGCCTGCTTTTTGACTTTGACAACAGCAATGCATACAGAAATTACATACTCAATTACCTGATAAACGCAAACGACGACAGGGTGATGAATACGTTCGGAAAAGCCGAAAAAACGCTCGACAATCTGCTAAAACAAGGTGTTACGGAAAAAGATTTCGAGCTGGACAGGCTAAACAGCATGATTTTGAGAAATTCAAACTTTGAAACATCAAAAGGCGAAATGCGTGTTATTTCTGCACTTCTTGAACAGGTAATTGTGCCGAATATGGTAGTTGACGAGGTTGCGACCGAAATCGCAAAGAAAAACGCCGTAAACTCCATCACCCCGGTGACAGTAACCTTTGAAAAGGGCGAAAAAATTGTTTACAAAGGGGAACTGGTAACAAAAGTCAAACGTGATGCCCTGCAAAAAGCGGGGTACAACGTGCTTGAGCTAAATTTAAAGGGAATAATCGGAATTTTCTGCCTTGTTGCGTTCGGAATAATCGCCCTGATGTATTATATGCAGTATTTTGAGAAAAAATTTCTCAACAAAAACCACCTTTCAATCACCGGGCTCTTGTCGCTTGTGATGGCTTGCTGTGCGGCGCTTTTGCCGGAGGGAGCATCTTTTTATTATCTTCCGTTCCCTGCCTATGCAATTTTGCTGTCAGTTTTCACAAATCCGAGGGTTTCGTTCCTTTCATCGGCGATTTTGATAATAATAATCTCACTTTCTATGCAAATGCCGCTCCAGCCTGGCGCAGTGTTTATCATAGTTTCATTGATTTCAGCTATTGCGACGGCAAAAATCAGATATTCACGCCGTTTTGACCTTTTAAAAATAGGCGTTGAGGTTGCACTCGCAATGTTTTTCTTTATTCTCGACGTATATATTATTGAAAACTGCATTACCCCCATAGATACCGGATTTATCTGGACAAATGCAATCATAGGGTTAATAAACGGGCTTCTTGCCGGGGTCATAGTTCTCGGAACGATTCCGCTGCTCGAAAGCTGGTTCAAAATCGTTACCCCCTACGGGCTTGCGGAGCTTGCTGACCACAACCAGCCGCTTTTGAAGAAAATGCAGCTTGATGCGCCGGGTACTTTTTCGCATGTTTTGATGGTTTCGAACCTGTGCGAAGCCGCAGCCGAAGCAATCGGAGCTGATCCTGTGCTTGCAAGGGTCGGAGCTATGTATCATGACATCGGAAAACTCAAAAGACCGCTGTTTTTCGTGGAAAACCAGACATATTTCGGGATAGAAAACCCTCATACAAAGCTTAATCCGAGATTGAGCAAGATGGTAATCACAGCTCACCCCAAAGACGGGCTTGATTTGGCAAGAGAATACGGACTTCCGCCGGTTATTCAGGATTTTATCATCCAGCACCACGGCGATTCGATTGCAAAGTACTTTTACAACCAGGCAAAACAAGAAGAAGGCGCAGAAAAGGTCACAGAAGAACAATTCCGCTACACCTGCCCGCGCCCGAACACCAAAGAAACCGCAATTTTGATGATTGCGGACGCGGTAGAATCGGCATCAAGGACGCTAAAAGACCATTCAGCCGAGGAACTGGACAACATGATTAACAAAATCATTCAAGATCGCCTGAATGACGGCCAGCTCTCTGACAGCCCGCTTACGCTGAAAGATTTGAAAACAATTGCCCAAACTTTTTCAAAAAGTCTCAGGGCAGCCCACCACCAAAGGATAAAATACCATGAAAACATCATTCAGGAGCTCGAAGAAAAGGCTATGAAGAAAAAATTCGTGGCGCCTGAAAAAATTATATCGGAAGATGAAGAAAAAATTGAAAAAAAGATTCAAAAACGACTGAAAAAGGAAAATGAATAAACCGGAATTAAACATTTTTGTTGAAGATGCAGCCGAATCCGGGCTGGACTTGGGAAAAATCACCGAAAAACTAAAAAAAATGACGCGCTATTTTCTCGCCAAAGAAAATTTCGTCAAAAAATCCTGCCTGAACGGCTATGAATACGACACGCTGTGTTTTGACATAGTTTTTTGCACGAACGACGAAATCCACCGCATAAACAAAGAATACAGAAACATTGACCGGCCCACAGATGTCATTTCTTTTGCGATTTTTGCGGACAGCGCGCCCAAGGAGCGGTTTATTTTTGATAACGAGATAAATCTTGGCGAAATTATCCTCTCGATTGAAAAAACAAGAACCCAGGCCCAAGAAAATGGTCAAACTTTTGAAGATGAGTTATACTTTTTATTGGCACACGGGATACTTCACCTTATGGGCTACGATCATCAAACAGAAGAAACCCTGTGCGAAATGTGGGATATGCAAAAAGAAATGACCGAGGGTAATAATGTCTAAATATGCATCAACAGGGTATTTCAGAAGTTTTAAAAACGCATTCAACGGGCTGAGCTGCGCATACAAATCGCAAAAAAACTACCGTTTTCATCTTTTGATTGGTTTTTTGTCGCTTTTGCTGGGAATCGTGCTGAATTTCAAATGTCTTGAATATTGCGTGCTGATTTTGGCAATCAGCAACGTCATCACGGCAGAATTGTTCAATTCTGTCATAGAATTCACGCTGGACGCATACTACAAAAACAAATATTCAAAACTCGTAAAAATGGCAAAGGATTTGTCGGCCGGAGTCGTGTTTATTGCCGCGATGACCAGCCTTGCGATAGGTTTTATCCTGTTTGCAAGAAAAATCCTTATTCTGGTGCTTTATTAAGTTAAAAACCTTGCAAAAACTAATGCCATTCAACACGAACTATGCCGCTTGCGCCGCGTCCGCCTTTGCCGAAGCCATTAGAAGAATCATAACCGCCGCCGCCGCCGCCGGCTCCATACATATTTGAACCAACAAGAACATATCCTTGGTTCTGATCCATATCATTCTGTGCATTATTTGCACCGGATGAGCCGGAATAAATTCCACCTAATGGTGAAGCTTCACCATTAGTGCCGGAAGCATGTGTTGGGTCATGCGTTGCATTAACATGTCCCCCGGCACCACCAGCAGCAATCAGATAGTTTCCGAATGCGCTCGGCTGTCCTTGATATCCGTCATTAGCTGCATAAGTGCCGCCGCCACCACCCTGTCCAACTTTAACAATAACTTCAAATGGAGGTTTTTCAACTGTTCTATAAGCAACAGAACCAGCACTACCGCCGCCACCGCCTGAGACCAGACTGGATTTTATCATAACCAATCCGTTAGTACCCGGCTTGGCAGCAACCATACAAGTAGACCCACTACCACCACGCCCCAAATTGGAAATAAAGTTAGAAGAAAAACCGGTAAAAGAGATTAAAGAGTTTCTATCAGATGCAGACAACTCCGCAGTGGCACAACCGCTATACTTGCTTTTATCACCGGCGGATCCGCCATCAGCGGATATATTTTGTTCACCATCATTAGTTCGTGTTGTGATTAAACTCTCACCGCCATCTTGTTCTCTTGAGACCTCTGAGTCACAAGACACTACCCCGGTAGCAGAAAAGCCATCACCCCTTCTTTCACCGCCGACACCTCCATAACCGCCCTGAATACTAATCTGCGTGCCTTTAGTAAGTTCAAGTGTTCCAGATTTAAAAATGCCATGCGCACCATTGCATGCAATTCTGCCGCGGGGGTCACCAGGAAAGATTCTATTATAGCTGGCGCCGCCACCGCCGCCACCGACCATAACATAATCATAACTACCTGATTCAGGTATCTCTGCGGTAACAGATTGACCGAATGAAACAAGATTGAACCCGGAATCACTACCCGCAGCACCACCGCCGCCACCGCCTATGGCATAAACGGAATAATCTGTAACACCAGGAATAGGCTTAAATATGCAATAAGAACCATCGGCAGCAACAGAACCGTCAGAAGCCACATGCCGGCCGCTGGCATCAAGCGTACATGTCCACTCTCCCGGCGGAACCGATGAACGAACTGCATTTTTTTTGGTAAAAATCGGTGCAACCATGACCATTATCAAAGAAACAACAAGCATTGTCACCAATACTTCTGCGATAGAAAAAGCCGTTTTGATTTTTATGATTTTTGCCATTTATTGAACCTTTACCATTCGATTATAACTATACCGGGAGCACCGTCACCGCCATCACCTGCATAATGGCCGGGATTAAAAATACCGCCATGGTATGTTCCGCCGCCGGCACCACCGCCGCCGCCGGCACCATAGGTCAGGTCACTTTCACCAGCACCAAGCAAATTCACCTGCCAAGGCACAAGAGAGCCCTGTTGTAATAGCAGCAACTGCGCCTGTAAGTATAAAAGTTCTAATTTAGACTTGTTATACCTATGAATTGCAGGAGTGCCTGCGGATTGTCCGTTCCAATCTGATGAACCTGAATACTTGCCGCCATATGCATATTCACCATGATTATTTATATTAGCATACAACGGAGCATAACCGCCATTACCTCCGGGGAAATAGCCGATAGAGCCACTAACCTGCAAATTGCTTCGCTGAGAAGCGAATTTTCCGCCGCGGCCGCCTTCTGCAACAATATATGTACCTGCGTTTAAACTACCGTTGCCACCTGTGTAGGCATAAGTTACTTGAGAATTACCGCCTGCTGTACCATCCGCCTCGGAATCAGCCGCACTTCCAGAACCGCCTAAGCCCGGTACTGCTTTAACATATCCAAGCTTTTTGAATACAGCCATGACGACTTTTCCGGCTTCACCGCCGCCGCCGCCGGCAAAATCAGTATAGCTTACAAGCGCAGAACCATCATGACCAGGCTCAGCTAAATAAGTTTTATAACCTTCTTCGGTCATATAAATATTAGGACCTGCTCCGTATCCTCCTGAACCGGCACCACCGATAACTTCGGTACCGTCTTCATCGGTTTCGGTTGTTGTGTTTATAAGTTGAGGCTTATCAGCGCTATAACCCGAGTTCGGGCCGCTGCCGGAACCTGTAACGCAGGCATGCAAATTCAGATCATCAATATCTATACTTTTATATACACAGGTGTTGTAATCTATTTTTGTGCTTTTACCATAACAGGTTTTAGGTATCACAACAGTATAAGAGCCGGTGCAGTATCTGTAATCAGATGTGATTTCACCTTCATCATTAGTATAAACATTACCAGCAACTTTACAGGAAGAATTTAAAGAAGTACAAGTTGACCTGCATTCATCAGTTGTACACCAAAAATCACTGCCAGAACCCGAAACTACCAGATCAGTGGCATAATCATTACAGCTGCGATAATCTCTTTCTGAGCAATCATACGAATATTCGTAAACAACCAGCTTGCAATCCCTTACAGGAACCGATTTGTACGACGGAATAGTGAGATATCTGTAATACCCCGGGCTTGTGCCGGCCGCGAGATCTCCGGTCGATGCATATGACTCCTCACCGGCCGTTCCTGCACTGCCGACAACTTTATTATTTAAGGTTTCCATGCTGGTTGTACCGCCTTTGCCGACATAGACATAGATACTTTGCCCCTGTTGAAGATCAACAGATTTTTCAATTGTTCTCCCGGCATAAGCACCTTGTCCGGGCAAATTCCAGCAGTTATCAGGATTAGAAAAA
>CALUPP010000015.1 GCA_944322685.1 Candidatus Gastranaerophilales bacterium | reverse complement strand
TTTTCGGGGCTGTTTGCGGCTTCTTTTGCCAATTCTTTTGCCTGTGCTTCATTGTGCTTTTCAAGTTCTGATTTTCCGGTAATAGCTCTTGCTCCTTTTGTTGCAAAATGCATACCTATCGTACCTGCGATAAATCCGCCGACAAATTTTCCGATTGCCGTGCCGACGCCCGGGCAAATTGCCGTACCGATTGCCGCGCCGACCGCAGAACCGACAACTTCGCCTGCTGTCCAGCCTGCTGCACCCGCTGCGACCGATGCTGCGGATTTTCCTATTTGTTTCATGCCGGCTGCGGTGCCCAATTCTTTGAAAGTGGGGGCAATTTCCGTAAATACGCGGAGAGTTCCGTCGATTGCGAGCATCCAGCCTGCTCCCGAACGGCCCATCAACTGTCCGAAGCCTGTTGCTCTGAGTTTTTTGTAACCCGGAATCAAATCAAGCGCTTTTCCGAGAAATTTTCTGTCTTTTTGAAGCGCTGCTTTTTCTGCGTCCGTCATTTTATGAAATAATTTATTTTTTTGCTCAATTAATACATTTTTCGCATTTCCGACCAAGTCATAGCGTTTATTTGCAGGATTTGTTAAAAATGCTGCTTTCTGGTTCTTAATTGCTTCAAAAGGATGTCTGAAATTCTTTTTTAACCAAGGAAACGCCTGAATTCCGCCAAAAATCGAGAGAAATAAAGGTGTTCCCGAAAGAGCGGCTCTGAGCGATTCGGAATCAGCACCCGCAACTTGGTCATTGTACAGATATCCGGATAAATCTTTAATTTTATCCTGATTTGTAACGACAGCACCTTGCAGACCCTTTTGAAATCCGCTGTTTGTGCTTCCGAATGCCGGGATGTATTGATTTGTGTAACCAATGTTGTTAATCATAACCTTACCGTAATATTTAAACTAACTAACCTTATTTATATAAAAACATTTGGCTCATAAAAATTGCGCGGAATTAAAAATTTGTAATTATTTGTAAACAAAATTAAATAAATTAGCAAAAATCAGCCGTTAGCTGCATTATATTAACATACGTTAAGGTGGAAGAAATGAAAGTCAATTTTCGCGCTCAACAGCCCCAAATTCCAACACAACCGAAGCAAAATGACCAAAATGTAAGAGTTAAATCGCTTTATGCGAATGATTTGCACAGCCATGTTGACGGTTTTGCAAAACTTACGACCGAAGTCAACAAATTTAGGGCGGAAAATGATAAACAGGGACGCACAGGTTTTGTTTTTCTGGGCGGAGACAGCTATGTGGGCGGAAATGAGCCTAAAAACAAGCTTATTGTTAAAATAATGAACATAATAAAGCCCGATGCTGTGGTAAACGGCAACCATGAATTCGATTCAAAGGGATCAACAGGGCTTTTTGACAGGATGAAAGATGCTAATTACCTGACTTTGGGGCTAAATCTCAACATCAAACCGGGCAGCCCGTTTGAAAAGCTTATAAATATGGGCAAACTCGCCAAATCAACAGTAATTGAAAAAAATGGCGAAAAATTTGGGGTAATAGGGCTGACGCCGTCCGATTTATTTATGCGGATAAGCCAGGAAACCAAGGATTATTGCAATGATTTCAGCATTATGAATCTTCCTGACACAATAAAGGCCGTTCAGCAGGAGGTAAATCAGCTTGAAAAACAGGGTGTCAATAAAATTTCGCTGGTTTCTCACATGGGATACGACGCGGATGTCGCAATGGCAAAGGCTGTGGACGGTTTGGACGTGATTCATGGGGCGCATTCGCATGATACATTGCCGGGCTTGATTCCCAAGGTCAATATTTTTACCTCCAGGCGCGGTGAGCCGGTAATTATCACGCAGGCCGGCAAAAACGGGCATGCATACGGGGTTCTCGATGTGGAATATGACAAAAACGGCAAAATTGTCAGTGCAAAAAACGATATAAGAAGCCTGGAAAACGTTCCGCAGAGCCTTATGGTCAATGTTGCGCAAAATATTTTTCTCGGAAAGCCTCAGGTCATCGGTGAAATCGCCGAAACAGTGAAAGCACTTCCCGAATATGCGCTTCAGGAGAACCCGCTTTGCTCTTTCTTGTGCGATGCATACAAAAAATACACCGGAGCGGATATTGTTTACAATAATGGCGGTACAATGCGCGCAAGTCTTTACAAAGGGCCGATTACCGATGCGCAGATAATGGATTTGATGCCTTATTTTAACGAGGTTTCTGTTTATAAATTCAGCGAAAAAGAGATTATTGACACTTTGAATAACGCAATTGAGGCTACGGCAAAATACCATAGAACAGGCGCGCTTCAGGTTGCCGGTTTGCAATACACAATCGGCACGGATCACAAAGTTAAGGATGTTTATTTCGTTAAAGATGACGGAACGAAAGAAAAAATCGATGCAAAAGCCCCGCGTACGGACAAATTTTACACAGTAGCATACAATTCTTTCCTATTCGGCGGTTCTGAGGGGCTGGCTAACCTGCATGCGCCCGAGAAAAAGGTCGCACAGGCAGATAAGAACGAAACCGAGATGTTGATTGAATATATAAAATCTTTTAACGGAAAACCCGTGAAAATTGCCAAAACCGGACGAATAATCAACGAAAATCGTCAGGAATTGATTCCAGAAAACTCCGGTTCTGCGCAGGCGGCTTAGGCTGCTTGGGCTGCTGCGGCTGAACTTGTGTTTGGTTCGGTTTTTGAACGGGTTCAGCTGTTTTTTGGCCTGATTCCGGTGCCGGAGTGATGTTTTTTACCTGCTGCAACGTTCCGGGCGGGTTTACCCAGGTGAAAGATTTTATTGATTTTATACTTTCTGGGTTTCCGGCAATAATTACGCGGAAATTTTTAGTTTCTGCTTGATATTTCGAGGTTAAAGCCGGTATTTTTGAGATATCCATCTCCGGAATTTCCGCATTATAAGACGTAAACAATCTGGCAATCGTATCGCCGTATTCTGTGTGCTCATCGAGCACATTTTTCAAGGTTATATCTCCCAAAGTACCCACAGAATCCGAAACATCCGGCGAAACTCGTCCCAAAATCCGCAAATCAACGTCTCCAGTAATAATATTTGTAATACCTGTAATATACATGCTCATTTGCGGCCCGGCCGTTGTTACGGGGCTAAGATAAATGAGCCCGTTGTTAAATTTCAATTTTCCTTTTAAATTGTCAACATATCCTGTATTTTTCGGGGCAATTGCGCGCTTTGCGCTGTTCAAACTGGCGTTAATAAACCGCTGGGAAAGCAAATTTTGCGCATGAAGAAAATGTTCAAACCGTCCGAGCGGGCCAAGTTGTGCATTTGTCACGAGAATGTCGGCATTTCCCTTGAGTGTTTTCATTTGTGCATCCTGATAAAGCCCGGACATTGAAATATCAGCGTCAAAATCCAATTTGCCCGAAATCTGTGTATTAACAGGCAAAATATCAAGCGCAGCCGCAGCGGATTGAAGCCCGCGGGCCTGAATTTGTGCTTTTGTTGATGTGTAGAGAATATTGTGCTCAACATTTGCCGCAATATTCCCACCGTATGCGTTTGCGCGCAGATTCTTGAGATAAAGTATGTTTTTTGTGATATTCATGTCCGAAACCGCATTTTGCAGCTTCAAACCGTTAATATCAGCCGATTTTATGGCAATTTTACCCGTTTCTATATCAAACGGAGCCTCAAACCCGGGCGCATATTTCGCTGGCGGCAAAAACCCAGTCAGTTTTACAAGATTTTGCAAATCTATGTAATCGGCCGTAATGTTTAGATTGTTTATTTTCTTTGTTAAAGCAGCATTTGAGGGTAAAATCGCCGAAATACTGGCAAAAGTGCTCCCGGCCTTTAGTGAATCGGCGTTGAGCTTGATATAGCTTTTTCCCGGGGCGATTTTTATTGATTTTGCATAAATTTCTTTTATTTTTATATCGGACAGGCTTAAAATACCGGATATATCGGGCGATTTTATGCTTCCGTTCAGCCGCAAATCCGCTTGAACCGCCGCAGAATCAACAGGTTCAGCAGAAAAGACAAGATTTTGCGGGATTTTTATTTGCAAATTGTTGAAAATAGGATTTTGCGGCGTTTTAATTTCGCCTTTTAGGGTTATCAGGTGCTTTAACCTTGAAATGTCCACATTTTGGGATAATTTTACTGACGCAGGCGGTTCGGTCAGCGCTATTTCCTTAATTTTTAGCAAATTATCCTCAAAATTCAGGTCAGCATGTAAAAGAGTATTGCCTTTTTTTCGCAAAATCACAGGCGAAATGTATGCATCAGGCATGGCGAGCGCGTTAGCCTGAATATCAATCTTCCCGTTTTTCGAAATCACTGACGCACCGACAGGGATTACGCCTTTTGCATAAATATTCAGTTCTTTAGGCAAAAGAGAGCGCAAAAAAGCCGAATCAACAGTGCCAAATAGGCTGAAATTCGCATTTTGAGCTTTTTTGTAATCATTAACCGTTCCCGAAACCGTCACGATTGCTTTATCATAAGAAAACTTTGACGGGTTTAATTTCAGGTTATTTTCGTCAAAACTTGCCTCAATATGCTTCGAAATGAGGCTTTTGGGCAAGCCGGCCGGCGAATATTTCACATTTTGCGCGCTCAGCGTGCCTTTGAAGTGTTCATCAGAGGCCTCTGTGATTATCGAGGACGCTTTTTCAACAGAAAATCGGTCATTTCCGCAGAAAGCAAGAAAATTCTTTATTTCAGCATTTATTTTTGGTGAAATTTTGTCAAGTTTGCCTTTGATTTGGGCGTTGAACGATAAAGTTCCGCTTTTTATTTTGATTTTGTCCGGCAGCTTAAAAAAGGAGAACGCGTTTAAAATGTTTGCGAGGCTAAGATTTTCAGCGCTCAGCGTTAAATTGCCCCAGGCGTTTTTGTCGATTTTTCCGGCTAATTTTACCGGCTGATTGTTCACAAAAAGCGAAGATTTGTTGATATTTACCTCATTTCCGTCAAAACTGATATCAGAATTGATTTCTGATATTTTTAACGGGATAGATTTGTGTTTTAGGCTTCCGTTGACCACAGAAAGCCGCCCCGAGGACGTTATTGCCTTAAAATCAGTATCCAGAACAAAATCCGAGGTTAAATAGCCGTCAGCTTCAAATTCATTAAGATTATTCTGAATATTCAGTATCTCAGAAAGCGAAATCAGCACAGGGCGCAGGTTTTTGAGCGAAAGTTTTTTCGCTGTGCATTTTAAATGGAGTTTTTTTGCACCATTAAGCGCAAATTTCGCATTTAAAGCCGCCCTTTCTTCTTTTGCCGTGTAAAATTCCGCGTCCATGGAGCCGCTGTTATTGCCGAATTTGAAGTAAAAATGCGACGGCGGGAGTCTCATCCCGTTAGCGGACTTCATTGTGAAGTCAGACACATTGATTTTCCCGTTTAGAGCCGATTTTTCATTCAAGGACAAGTCAATATCCAATTTCGCGCTCATTTTGTACCTGTTGAAGTCGGAAAACGGTATTTGAACCGGTTTTGGCTCGAAATTTTTTGTCAGCTGATGAGGGAAAGCAAATTTCAGTCTAAAATCTGTAATTTTGTCAGAAAAACAGTACAAAGCGCCCTCGGCAGATAATTTGAGCGTTCGGGCAAGGATTGAGCGCTCCAGATTTAGATTTTGAGCCTCAAGTTTGAATTTTTGCGACGATTTTTCGTCCTTTATTTTTATTAGCAGTGATTTTATCCTTATGTCCGGAATATTGTCCGAAATTTTAAGCGTACTTTCTGCATTTTCCTTGAAATTCTTTTCTAAATGTTCTTGCAGGGTAAATTTGCCGTTTTTTAGAAGCTTTGTTGAAAATTGAACCTTGTCGGCGCTTATTTTTTCGAGTTTTAGCTCCTTTTGAAAAAGTGCGGGCGTAGAAAAATCAAGATTTACATTTTCAATATCAAAAATTTGCGATTTGTTCGGATAAAAAAGCTGAACATTTTCCGCATCAATCGTCAAATTAAGCCTCGGTGAGATTTTTATTTTGTAGTTATGGATTTTGAGGTCCAAATTAACTTGTTTTTTCACCGCATCGGAAATAATGCCCGAATAATCGCGTGAATTTAGAAAATACGGCACAACAAAGCAAATAGCCAGATAAATTGCGCCCGTCAGGCCCAAAAAAATAAGAAATATTCGCAGTATTTTTTGAAAATTCTTCATATTTAACACACATTTTCTGAATTTATGCGGTTTTGAGAACAAATTCCCCTTGAATTAATTTATTTTATAACTTTTTGGGGAGCATGGCATGATTGTGATATAGTTGTTACGAAACGGGGAATTATGAACAATTACACGCTAAAAATCGACACAAACAGAGAAAAAGAGCTTCAAAATTTTTTCCGTGCGGCCGGTGCTGAGATTTCTGTGCAGCAGTATGCTTTCTGGCGCGCTAAAACGCAAAATTACTGCGCTATTTTTTATAATTCGGGAAAATTTTTGCTTCAAGGCGCAGATGTTGCGGATATCGCGGCGCAAGTTGAAAATTTTCTCGGCGTGAAACCGGCTTTGATTGCTGAAACGCCAGCTTTTAACATCCCAGCAAGGCATATTGGTGTCGATGAATCAGGAAAAGGCGATTTTTTCGGCCCTCTGGTTGTTGCTGCTGTGCTTGTGGATGAAAAAAGCGCTGATTTGCTTATCAAAGCCGGCATAAAAGACTGTAAAAAGGTCACGGACGCCCAAATTCCCAAGCTTGCGGCTGCTGTGAAGAACAACTGCGTTTTTTCGACCGTTACAATCACTCCGGCAAAGTACAACGAGCTTTATTTAAAGTTTGGAAATCTCAATAAGCTTCTTGCATGGGGGCATGCACGTGCAATTGAAAATGTTTTGGAAAAATCTGACTGTGATTTTGCGCTTTCTGATAAATTCGGCGACGAAAATCTGATAAAAAATGCACTTATGAGCAAGGGACGCAAGATTACGCTTGAACAGATGCACAGGGCCGAAAGCGACATTGCGGTAGCTGCTGCGTCAATCGTTGCCAGGGAGCAATTTTTGAAAATTATGGCCGATTTTTCCAAAAAATATGCTGTAAAAATTCCTAAGGGCTGCAATTCAGAGGTAATAGCTGCTGCGCGGGATATTGCAGACAGATTTTCAAGGGATGAGCTGAAAAATCTTGTAAAAACCCATTTTAAGACTTTCCAGGAAATTTAAGCGCATAAATTGCGCCGGGGATGCAATTTTCCTCGCAAATCTTGTAAAATTTACTTTAAATTATGAACAATTTCCAAAATTTCGCAAGGTTTATCGACAAAAATCACGCCTCCGTGCTCTTTAAGAAAATCCTTGGTCCTAAATCCCCAGGTAACGCTTATACAGGGCAAATTCGCGTTTTGAGCGGTTTGAACATCGACATCCGAATCACCTATGTAAACGCATTCATTCTGATTTGCGCTTAGCTGCCTTATTGCCTCAAAAACGCTGTCCGGAGCGGGTTTTTTGTTGACATTTTTCGATTCGCCGATTGCCGAATCAATATACCCGCCAAAATATCGTTCGCAAAGCTCTTTTACAGCTGCATCGAACTTGTTTGAAACAACAGCTGTTTTAAATGCGCGCTTTTTTGCGGCTCCAAGCATCTCCAAAATTCCCTCATAAGGGGCAGTATGGTTGTACATGTTCTTTTTGTAGTGATTTTTGAAATATTTCAGACAATCTTCAAAGTCCGGATTCATTTTCCCGTCTGGAATTGCCCGTTCAATAAGTTTTTCAACGCCATTTCCCACAAAATTTCGAATTTCGTCGAGCGTTCTTTGCGGATAGCCGAATTCTTTGAGAGCAGCGTTTGTGCTCTCTTTCAAGTCTTCCAAAGTGTTCAAAAGTGTCCCGTCAAGGTCAAAAATCAGCGTATTTATCATGCTCGCATGTTAGCACAAAATGGATATTGCTGTTATAATCAAATTATGGGAATTGAAAAAGGTTTAGGGGATGATTTTCCCCAGCATCTTTGCAAAATGTGCGGTCAGTGCTGTAAAGCCATTACTACACCATACACTCATGAAGAACTCAGGCAGCTTGCGTCGGAAGGACAGGAGGAAGCTAAAGTTTTTGTCGAAATTTTCAAGAAATATCCCTCAATTGACGAAGCAAGAAAAGCTGTACCCGGGCATGTCGAAAATATTTTGAATGAATTAAGGAAAAATCCGGATTTTGATGAATCAAAAGTATCTTTTTATTATTGTCCGCATTTGACGCCCCAAAATACCTGCGCAATCCACCCTACACGTCCGGATTGCTGCCGCAGAGCTCCTCGAAACGGCTGGTCGCTTTTTCCGCCGGGCTGCGGATTCAAAGGCTGGCAATTTCAACAGCGTGAACGCGTAAAATCAACAGTAAGGCGCTTAAAGGAAACTTTGATGGATTTTGAGCTTTTAAAAGATGATCAAATCTTACCCTCAAGCGGAAAAACCGTAAAACAAGTGCGTGCGGAAATTGAAGAAAAGATTTCGCACTGGGAAAAATACGGTTCGGCGTTCTGGTAAGGCAAATCATTGCCAAAAATCAGATGTTCCGGTATTTTTCGATAATTTCCTTAATTGCTGCTTCTGCTGTGTCCAAAATTTGATAAAGTTCTGATTTTGTGAACGGATTCCCCTCTGCTGTGGTCTGAAATTCAATAATTTTGCCGCTTTGGGTCATAACGACGTTAGAATCCACCTGCGCATGCGAGTCCTCCGAATAATCCAAGTCGAGCCTGACTTCTCCGTCAATCAAACCGACAGAAACAGCCGCAATCGGTTCTAAAATAGGGTTTTCTGTGATTTTCCCCATTTCAAGCAGTTTTTTGACCGCCTCCTCAAGCACAATATAACCGCCGCAAATGCTTGCGCACCTTGTTCCGCCGTCAGCCTGGATTACATCAGCATCAATGGTGATTGTCAGGCCGGTTAATTTTTCAAGATTAACGCAGGAGCGCAGGCTTCTGCCGATTAGACGCTGGATTTCTTGTGTTCTTCCTGAGATTTTTGTTCTTTCACGCTGGCATCTGGTGTGTGTAGATGTCGGCAAAAGTGCATATTCGGCGGTTATCCAGCCGCGCGGGTCATCTTTTTCCATCCATTTAGGCGCTTTTTCATCAACACTGGCCGTCACGATTACTTTTGTATCGCCAAATTCCGCCAGCACGGAGCTCAAAGCGTGTTTTGTGTAGTTTTTTGTAAATTTTATCCCTCTCAGCTCGTTGTTTTTACGTGAATTTAGGCGTTCTGACATTTTATATCTCCTTTTTGCTTTTAATCCGAATTGTGCGGGGATTGCGCCCCGGAAATAAGACATTTGCACACAAAAACTTATTTTTGTGGTAATTTTATCTTATCAAATTAGAGAAAAGTGGGATAGATTATGACAAAATTTTACTTAACGACCGCAATTGACTATGCAAACGGCGCTCCGCACATCGGGCACGCTTATGAAAAGATACAAACCGACGTTATTGCACGGCATTTTCGTCAAAGATGCGATGATGTCTATTTTTTGACCGGAACTGACGAACACGGCATAAAAATGCAGAAAACAGCCGCAGCGCAAGGGATTACCCCCAAGGAACTCTGCGATATGAACGTGGCAAAGTTCAAAGAATGCTGGGACGGGCTGGATATTTCATATAATCAGTTCATCAGGACGACAGACGCCGAACATGAAGAAATTGTGCAGAAAATTTTCAAAAAATTGCAAGAAAACGGCGATATTTACAAACATTCATACACCGGTTTGTACTGTGCGGGCTGTGAATCATTCCTTAACCCCCGTGATTTAACAGAAGACGGGCTTTGCCCAGATCATTTGAAAAAACCTGAAGAAGTCAAGGAGGAAAACTACTTTTTCAAGCTTTCAAAATACAAAGACAGAATTATTGAGCACATAAAATCGCATCCTGAGTTCATTCAGCCTGAATTCAGGGCAAACGAGGTTTTGAACCAGCTTGAGCACATTGAGGATATCTCGGTTTCGCGCTCAAAAGAGTCGGTAAGCTGGGGAATTCCGGTTTTGGGTGATGATTCGCAAAATATCTATGTTTGGATTGATGCACTTTCAAACTATATTACGGCACTGGGCTACGATCCTGAAAATCCGTCAGAAAAATTCAAAAAATACTGGCCGGCTGATGTTCAGGTTATCGGCAAAGATATCCTGAAATTCCACGCAATATACTGGCCCGCGTTTTTGATGGCGCTTGATTTGCCCCTTCCTAAAACGATTCTTGCGCATGGCTGGATTACAATCGATCAGACAAAGATGTCAAAAACAATCGGCAACGTAATTGCGCCAAAAGACGTTATGGAAACGTTTGAGTTGGCTCATCCCGATGCATTTAGGTATTTTATGATGGTTACGGCGCCGACTGGGCGTGACGGGAACTATTCTGACCTTGATTTCAAAGAAAGAGTCAACGCCGACCTCGCAAATAACATCGGAAACCTGCTCAACAGGACGCTCAACATGCAGGTGAAATATTTTGACGGCGAAATCAAGCCGGAATTTATTACGGATTCGAAAAATGAAATTGCTAATGAGGCAATAAAAACTGTTGAGCTTGTAAAAGCCCATTTTGACAAATTTGAGGTTGCTGAAGCAGCACAGGAAATTGTAAACTTCTCAAATACTGTCAACAAATACGTAAATGACACTGCGCCCTGGGCATTAGCAAAAGAGGGAAAAATGGACGAATGCGCACAGGTTCTTTACAATGTGCTCGAGTCCATGAGGTTCATTGCTGCACTTCTTGCGCCTTATACCCCGAATATTTCCCAGGATGTGTACGAACAGCTCAACAGAACGGAAAAAGCTGCTGATGTGAAGCTGGATGAGCTGAAATGGGGCGAAATTCCGGCCGGGAAAATCACTGAAAAGGACAAAATTAAGCCTGTTTTCCTGAGGTTGGATTCTGAAATCGCCGGCGCCTCTAAAAAGGGATAAATTCTTGTAGAAAACGGACGCAAAGCCATGCGTCCGTTTTTGTATAAGCTGGATTTTACGTCTCAATTACTTTGCCGGTCAAAATTCCGTCTTTTACTTGATGGAGCTTCCCATTTTCCAAAATATAAGCATTTTTAACATCTTTATGATGCGAAAAAATCTTCGCAGCGAACATTTTTTCTTTGTTGTTGTTATTAAAAATCGATATGGTTATTAAAGGGTCCATAAATCTGCCCGTTTCTCTAAATCTTGCGGCAGTACGCTCTAAAGAAAGATTTTTCGGGGTTTTTACGTGAATAAAATCGATTGTGTAGCCGTAATTTTTTGCTTGTTGAATTATTTTGTTAATACTGACAAAATTCCCCGTTGTTTGGTATATAACGTTTTTCCCCTGCTCAAAAACGCGCGGTAGAATTTCGTTTTTTAGGATTTTTCCGGCAGCTTTGTGAACAAGCTCTGCGCCTTCACCGTTTTTGTACACTTCTTTGAACATTGTTTTAATATCGTCCGAATCGGGCGTATAAAACGAATTTTTGTCGTTTTTAAGAATGCTTTTGATAAGCGATGACTTTCCTGCGCCCGGCAGCCCGTCGATCACTATCATTCTTTTTTGAGTTTTGATGTTTTTTAGCTTTTCAGCTTCCAGTTGCAATGTTTTATCAAGCACTTTCGCATAATACTCTGAGCCTGCTGAGACTGCGGGAGAACTTACGCCGAATTTTCTTATTTCAAGATACTTTTCTGTGTCAAACGGGGTTATTTTTATCTTGTTTAATGCAAAATAATTAAAGTCGTGCTGCGGAACAAGTTCGGCGTACTCAGTGCAGATTTTTATCAAGTCAGCGTCAGAAATAACCCCGTTTTTCCAATAATTAACCAGCATTTTATCAGGAAATTTAATTTCAGCTTCCACCAAGTGCCCTGCACCGCTCATTAGTGTGAAAAAGTTGTGTTTGTAAATTTCCAGCCGCTTTTGCTTTAAAAATTCCGCACATTCGACTATTTTGCCGATTGCCTGAAAGTGTTCTTTGTCCGAAACTCTAAAATTCTCTTTTACTGTCGTTTCGGCCTTTGTTTTTGAGAGATTTAGCATTTTTAGGATGCTGCCATTTTTCAGCTTCCCTGCATTAAAATCAATATTTGACATGTAGCTCGGATTAGGGTTGAAGTTGCTGTCAAAAACGTATTTATACACTTTAGAGTCCCTTTTGTCCGTCAAAGAAAGCACATAATCATTTTTATAACGTTTTAGCCCGATATCTGATATATTTTGGCCAAAAATCTTGTTAATGACCTTTAGACAGCTTTCAAGTCCGGTTATATTTGCGTTTTTGTCCTTGCATATTGAAACCAGGTCCACAGATGGCAAGTTGTATTTAAAAAGCTGCATTGCTTTATCTTTTTGCCCATCGGAAAGCGATAAAAGCTTAATTATATCCTCAAATTTGTACGCAAAAACGCCTGAATAATCCTTTTGGTGCGCAAATGGCCTGATAAAATTAAGGGTGTCATCGCTAAATGTACTGACATGAAGTAATTGAGCTGGCGTGAATCGAATTATGCCCATTTCGTCCTTTGCTGATGCCATTAAAAAGAGGGATTTTAGTTTATTTAACGTTAATTCACTCAACGCCTTTAAATCAAGCACATTATACATCAGACTGTAATGCTCGCTTAAATTTGCGAATTTGTGTAAATAATTGCGCTTTTTGGGCGCAGTATCAGCAAAATTTTTTGCAAAAATATCATTGTCAAACCTTGGCGGGCGAATATATACCGGCTCAAATGAGTTTACAACTTGTTTTGTGATTTCAGATATGTTGTTATAGATTTTTGATTTAAAATTTGTTCGGTTATTATAGTTTTGAGGGTCGTTTTTAATAATCATAACAGCGGGCTTAAAAACCGTGAATTTTAAAAGTTGCTATTTGTGCTAAAATAAGTTTACTATGATAGATATTGAGCAAAAACAAAAATTAGAAGAACTGGCTTTGAAAATAAACAAAGCAAAGGAGTGTCTTTGACCTTGCTGAGGTTGAAAAAAAGGCAAAAGAGCTTGATTTAAAGCTGCAAAGCGAGGATATCTGGTCAGATCCGCAAGCAGCGGCAAAATTGTCGCAAGAGCTGACAGAATGCAAAAATACTCTCGAAAAAACGGCAAATTGGGACAAAACAATAGACGATTGCGGCGTTCTTGTTGAGCTTTATAACGAAACTGAGGATGAATCGCTCTGGGAAGAACTTCAAAATACGCTGGAAAGCCTCGAAAAATCGTTAAATGAGTGGGAAGTGCAAACTACGCTTTCCGGAGAATACGATACTTACGACGCAATATTGACAGTAAACGCAGGTGCAGGCGGCACGGATGCTCAGGATTGGGCGGAAATGCTCTTGAGAATGTACATGCGCTGGGCTGAAAAAAAGGGCTGGAAAGTTGAGCTTTTGGACAAATCTGAGGGCGACGAGGCCGGTATTAAGTCCGCAACAATAAAATTAACCGGAAAATATGCGTTCGGGCTCTCAAAAGCGGAACGAGGCGTGCATAGGCTAGTCAGAATTTCGCCGTTCAATGCGAACGGAAAACGCCAGACAAGCTTTGCCTCGCTTGAAGTAAGCCCTGTTCTTGAGGATTTTGAGAAAGCTATTCACATTCCGCCTGAAGATTTGGAGGTTGATACGATGCGCTCTGGCGGCGCTGGCGGTCAGAACGTAAACAAGGTCGAAACCGCAGTCAGAATCCTCCATAAACCGACAGGAATTGTCGTAAAATGCCAGCAGCAGCGCTCACAGCTCCAAAATAAAGAAACCGCGATGCAAATGCTTGCCTCAAAGCTCCTCGCAATAAAGCAAGCCGAGCATGACAAAAAGCTTGCAGAGCTGAAAGGCGAAAATTTCGACATAAATTTCGGTTCACAAATCCGCTCGTACGTTTTTCACCCTTACAAAATGGTCAAAGACCACAGAACGGGCTACGAGGTCGGAAATGTCGACTCTGTAATGGATGGAGAAATCGATGGATTTATTGAGGCTTATTTAAAACAAGAAATAAAAAAATAACGCCTTTTGATATTGCCCTAAAGATTTAAACTTATTTTTTATGGCAATTGAAATGCGTTTGTATTATATTTATAGTAATTATGCCAATGAAACATTCAAAATATTCAGTAATCATAGTCGGAAGCGGCATTTCAGGGCTATACGCCGCAATAAAACTCTCAGAGAGCATGAACCTCCCTGACGGAATCCTTTTGCTGACAAAATCGCAGGTCTCTGAAAGCAATTCCAGATATGCTCAGGGCGGTATCGTCGGAGTTTTGCCCGAAAATACGCCTGACTCGGTCAGTTTGCATGTGGCTGATACAATTAAAGCCGGCTGCGGGCTTTCAGATTTCAATGTTGTTAAATTTATTTCAGAAAACAGCCAGTACGCAATAAAAGACCTCATGAGCTGCGGCGTTGAGTTCGATAAAAACAGCAAAAACGAGCTTACTTTTACGCTTGAGGGCGCTCACAGCGTCAGAAGAATCCTCCATGTCGGCGGAGATGCCACAGGATACGGTATTGAAAAAGCACTTGTAAATAAAGTAAAAAATGACCCGTCAATTTCGCAAAATATCTCAATTTATGAGCAATCGCATGCGGTAGAGCTTCTTATTGACGCAAAAGGCGAGTGCCGAGGTGTTATTGCGTTTAATGAAGCAACAAATGAGTTTGAAACCATATACGCAGGTGCGACGGTTTTGGCAACTGGCGGCGTAGGACAAGTTTTTAAATACACAACCAACCCCGCTGTTGCAACTGGCGACGGACTTGCGCTTGCAATCAGGGCAAAAGCGGACATAAAAGACATGGAATTTATACAATTCCACCCCACAGCGCTTTCCTTGGACAACGATGAGTCAAGATTTTTGATTTCTGAATCGGTCCGCGGCGAAGGCGCGCGCCTTGTGAACAACAAAGGCGAATATTTTATGGAGCGCTACCATGAACAAAAGGATCTGGCGCCGAGGGATGTTGTTTCGCGTTCAATTGTTAAAGAAATGGAGTTGACGGGCGACGACAGGGTTTATTTGGATGCAACGCTTATTCCTATTGAAAAATTTAAAACAAGATTTCCGAATATTTACAAGAAATGTGCGGAAAACGGTATTGATGTCACAAAAGACTTCATTCCTGTGTCACCCGCAGCGCATTATTGCATGGGCGGGATAAAAACTGCCGTAGACGGAACAACATCAATCCGCCACTTATACGCAATAGGCGAGGCAGGCTGCACATCTTTGCACGGCGCAAACAGGCTGGCCAGCAATTCGCTTCTTGAGTGCGTTGTTACCGCATTTGAGCTTACAAATACGCTTTCGTTTGAAAATTTGCAGGTTTCAGATGCAATTGACGATTCAATTCTTAAAGCCATCAAAAATTATGAGCCTGAAGATATGCCCGATGTAAATGATTGTGACGTAAATGCACTAATTTCGCGATTAAAAGACACAATGTGGCAGAATGTCGGCATAATCAGGAACGAAAATTCGCTTCTTAATGCACTTTCAGACTTGAAAAAGATATCAGAGGAGTTCGGAAATGACCGTTTTTGCTCAAGCGCGGAAGAATTTGAGCTCAGGAACCTTTTGCATGTTGCAAAAGCGATAACTAATGCGTCACTTTCGCGAAAAGAATCAATCGGAGCACACTTTAGAGATGATTCTCCCGTTTCGGATGAAAAAATTTCCGTTGAGGTAAAAAACAATGAATCAATTTCTGTTAAATGACTTTATTATTGAAAAACACATAAAAAATGCGCTGGAAGAAGATATTGGTTTTGGCGATATAACGACGGATTTCATTTATTCAGAGTCAGAATTTCTTACCGCCTATCTGAACACGCGAGCTGACGGCATAATTTGCGGTCTTCCGGTGTTCAAAAAGGTCTTTCGCATACTTTCAAAAGACGTCCGCATTGATTTTGAGGTTGCTGAGGGCGATAAAATACAAAAAGGGCAAAATCTTGCTAAAATTATCGGCCCTGCGCGGGCTATTTTGACAGGCGAGAGAACAGCCCTGAATTATATCCAAAGAATGTCCGGAATCGCGACAGAAACGGCAAAATACCAAGAAGCAATAAAACCGTACAACGCATTTATTGTCGATACGAGAAAAAATACGCCCGGGTTTCGGCTTTTTGAAAAATATTCGGTTGCAATCGGCGGGGGCAAGCTTCATCGGTTTAATTTGTGCGACTGCGCGATGATTAAGGATAACCACATAAAACATGCGGGTTCAATCACAAATGCGGTGCAGAGTTTGCGCAAAAACGGCTCTCATGCCCACAAAATCGAGGTTGAATGCGATACTTTCGAGCAGGTAAAAGAAGCCGTTGAAAATAAGGCAGATATTATCATGCTGGACAACATGGATGCCGAAAAAATGAAAAAATGCGTAGATTTTATCGCCAAACGGGCTATTGTCGAAGCTAGCGGAAATGTTAAACTAAATACTGTAAATGCAATCGCATCAAGCGGAGTTGATATAATTTCAACCAGCGCAATTGTAGCAAATGCGCCAGTTTTAGACCTCGGATTGGACATGTAATATGGCTTTTAACATTCTGGTCTGCATAAAGCAGGTCCCTGACACAAATGACATCAAATGGACGGCAAATAACACCATTGACCGAGCCGGGATGGATTTGATTATAAACCCTTATGACATGGGCGCACTGCAAATCGCGCTCGACATAAAAAAATCCCATTCAAATACAAATATTACCCTTGTTTCAATGGGCCCCGCGCAGGCTGTTGAGTCGCTTTCATACGGAATTGCCATGGGAGCGGACAGAGCGTTTCTTCTTTGCGACAAAAAGTTCGCCGGTTCGGACACTTTGGCCACATCTTACTGCCTAGAGTGTTTTGTAAAGAAATTTTTGCCTGATTTTTCGCTTATAATTTGCGGCCAGCAGGCTGTTGACGGAGATACGGCCCAGGTGCCTCCTGCTTTGGCTCAAAAACTTTGCGTGCCGTCTTCTGTGCTTGTTTCGCAATATTTGGGCATTGGAAACGGCAAAT
>CALUPP010000014.1 GCA_944322685.1 Candidatus Gastranaerophilales bacterium | reverse complement strand
GGGAAGATATATTTGTCTTCAAGAGCCCAGCTTTCTCTGTTTTGTTCAAGTTTTTTGAACACAGGGCCGTCGAGTTTTACCAGCGCTTTTTGAATAACGGGTTTCATATGTCCATGGCGTTTTTCCATGTTCATCATCATTGTGAGCGGAACGCCGCCTGCAACCCAGTTTTCAGGAGCTTCGGTAAGGTTCTTAACTGAAGAAAGATAGCCGGTTAAGCCGAACTGAATCAGCGCAAACGCGTTGTAGCCGAGCGCATAGCAGTAATTTGAGTCAAAATTCGACGGGAACGCGCATCTGCCTTCATAACCGAAGAAATGCGACTGATCAGAGAATTTGCCCGTGTAAACGCCCTGCTGTTTCATTTCGTAGAGCTTGGTTTTGAGCATTTCAATGAGCAGTTTTTCGGTTTCGATTTTAGAAACCTGAACATTGCCGTGCGGATCTCTGTCCATCAAAAGCTGAGCTTTAATCATCGCGGGCAGAGAACGGAAAACAGCCGCATTTTCAGCTCTGAGGCGTTTTTCGATAACCGCTTCTTTTTCAACGCCGCTCGTGAGCTGCGTGAAGTTCGGATCTTCTTCAAGAACGGGCATCAAATCGTTCAGATTTGCAATCATCGCTTTCATTTCGGGAACGAATTCAATCAAACCCTCCGGAATAAGCGCAACACCGAAGTTTTTGCCCAGTTTTGAACGTTTTACAATGATATCAGCCATGTAATCAACGATTTCGTTCAAAGACATCTCTTTTTCGGCAACTTCTTCGGAAATCAGCGTGATATTGGGCTGGGTTTGGAGCGCAACTTCAAGCCCTACGTGGGTAGCGCTTCTTCCCATGAGTTTAATGAAGTGCCAGTATTTTTTAGCCGAATTTACGTCCCTTTGGATGTTTCCGACGAGCTCGGAGTAGGTTTTTGTCGCCGTATCAAAGCCAAAAGAGATTTCAATCTGGTCATTTTTCAGGTCGCCGTCGATTGTTTTCGGGCAGCCGATAACCTGAATGCCCGCATTTTTCGATTTAAACCATTCTGCGAGCATTGCAGCGTTTGTGTTTGAGTCATCGCCGCCGATTATTACAATGCCGGTGATATTAAGCTTTTTGCAGTTTTCCCAGGAGCTTTGGAACTGTTCTTCGGTTTCGAGTTTTGTTCTGCCCGAGCCGATAATGTCAAAACCGCCGGTATTTCTGTACGCGTCGATAATTTCGTCGGTCAATTCAATGTATTTTCCGTCGATAATACCCGCAGGGCCGCCCAAAAAGCCGTAAAGTTTGTTTTCGGGGTTAGCCTGTTTCAAAGCGTCATAAATTCCGGCCACAACGTTGTGTCCGCCGGGAGCCTGGCCGCCTGAGAGGATTACGCCGACGTTTTTCTGTGCAAATTCGTTTTCGTTTTCCGATTGTTCAAAAGTTACGGTCGGTTTCCCGTACGTATGCGGAAAAAGTTTATTGATTTCGTTCTGGTCAGCCACTGATTCCGTGTTGCTGCCCTCAATCAGGTTCAGTCTTGTGATGCCTGAAGCCAGAGTTTGCGGCAATACAGGCTGAAATTTAAGTCTTGCCTGTTGCAGCGGTGAAAGTTCTGTCATTTTTTCATTCCTCATGTTTTGTGTACAAGTTCATGGATATTTTAGCATAAAAAATAAGAGAGTTTGCGTGAGCAGGGTTTTATTAAATTTGTCACCCTGAACTTGTTTCAGGGTCTTATAAACTTGTATAATAATTTTCTAATATGCAAGTTTAACACCTGCGTTTAATGTTGGATAGACCCTGAAACAAGTTCAGGTTGACATCTGAGGAGGCGGGAAGATTGACCGTTATTTTTGCGTGGATTTATTCATAATTAATAAAAAAAAGATAATGACAAGCAAATTTTAGCCCAAAACATCTCATAAAACGCCGGACAGCAATAATTTTCTTTCCAATTTTCAAAATGGCAAGTAATGAATTAAATTTTTAGAACCTGAACGGGCTACGCCGCTTTTAAGGTTCTAAAAATTTAATTCTTTACTTGTCCGCCCAGCACAAAATTTAATCCCTGGTTCTTCCGCCGCATCAAAAAATCAAAAAAAAGCAAAATCTTAAAGAAGATTTTGCTGCAAATAGCGTCACTAAGGAGTTTAAGTTTTCAGCTAATGTAACCTGCCGTTGTCGTTCCGGGCTTGCCGCGGAATCCCCGGCACAGCCGGCCAAGATTGGAGCAATTAATTTAAATACTCTTTCAAATGCGTTATTTCCTGATTTGTCTGGAGTTTTTGAAGCGCAATGCTTTCAATCTGGCGGATTCGCTCTTTTGAAAAGCCCATTGCGCGCCCGATTTCTTCAAGAGTCTTTTTTGAGGAGCCGTTGAGCCCGAAACGGCTTATTAGAATCTTTTTTTCGCGCTCATTCAAAATCTCAAGCATCTCCATCACGTCTTTGTACATAAAAGCTGTCTGGATTTTGGTTTCCGGCGCACGATAGCTTTCATCCGGGACGTAATCTTCAAGCACCAAATCCTCCGCAATCGGCGTGTCAAGGCTTATCGGGTCTTTGAAAATCGAATGCTTGATATTTTCGAATTTTTTCCCGCTAATCCCCATCTTCTTGGAAATTTCCTCATCAGTAGGCTCCCTGCCGAGAACACGGCTGAGTTCGACGTGGATTTTCTTGTACAACCTGATTTTGTCGGTCATGTGCACGGGGATTCTGATAGTGCGCGAGTGGTTTGAGATTGCGCGTACAATCGCCTGCTTTATCCACCACGTCGCGTAGGTGCTGAACTTGAATCCCTTTTCATAATCGAATTTTTCAGCCGCTTTGATGAGCCCCAATGACCCCTCCTGCACCAAATCCATAAAAAGCACACCCTGGCCGATATATTTTTTTGCGATGCTTACTACAAGCCGCAAATTCGCCTGAATCAGCTTTTTCTTTGCGATTTCCGCTTTTCTTTTTTCGCCTTTCTTGATTGCTTTGCCCAGCTCACGTTCTTCTTCGGTTTTTAAAAGGCGGATTCGGCCGATATCTTTCAAATAGTTCTGCAAAATGTCGTCTTTTTTAACAATAGTGCTGAAAGTTGCTTCTTCTTCGCCGTTTTCATCGGGCAAAATGTACTCTTTTTCAGAGATTTCCTCGTCAGGAGAATAAATACTAACCATCTCGCTCATTAATAAAAAATCCTCAACTCATCTCATTCCTTTACCTTTTTTGACGAAAAAGAGGAAAAAAGTTTCCGAAAATAATGTTCAATATTTACAAAATTTAATAACTTCTGATTTTTTTGCCAAAGTATATTAAAATTTTTTAATAAGGAGGCCATCAATGTTCAACAAAGAAAAAATAATAGAACTCATCACGCAGGATGGTCTTTTTATCGACAATTTTATCCTTGAGGCGTTCATAAAAAACTGGAAAATCGACCCGATTTACGAAGATGAAAACGGAGTCGAATATTTTGACGAAATGACCGTCGAAAAAATCAAAGACGGAATCTCAAAGAAAAACGAACCGAAATGCGAAATCCACGTCATGGACAAAGACGAAATAAAACCCGTGGAAATGGCCGTTGAGGTTCCGGTTGAGCCGGATTTTCCGCAAGAACCGCCAAAACAGGAAAACGAACCTGAAGAATTTGTCCAGCCGGAGCCTGAAGAAGAAAAAATGCCCGAATCGGCCTTTGCTGAAGTAGTTCAGGAAGAAGAACCGGCCGAAGAAAAGCCCAGTGAAGAAATAACAGCGCTGCCCGTAGATTTGCCCGCAGAAATCTCAAAAAAAGTCGAAGCAGGCTTGCAAAATATCACAGTTGACATTTCAAACCAGACGCTTGCGGTGCTGGCGCAGTCGATTGCCCGAAAAATCACCTCGGATGTTTCAGAATTTCTCAAAAGAGCCGATTTTATTGAAAGCGCAGTAAAATACGGCGAAATAAAGCAAGACAACAAGCTCCTCGTTGAAAAAATGGAAGAACTTCTCGCAGATAACAGGCTTCTTGTCAAAAAACTCGAAGAATTAGAGAACGAAAACAGCTCGTTTGTTAAGTTGTTTGGAAATATTTACGTAAAATCGGAAAAATAATATCTGCGGAGCGGATCTGCGATGTTTATATTTGCAGCGGCCTTTTGGAACGCTCTTAAGTCCTGATTTATCCAAAATTAACGCCTGATAACTGAACTTTGCCCCGCAAAAAAACGGACGCCTCCCACGGAGCACCGGTATTTCAAATTATCGAAACAAAAAAGAAGAATATTTGCACGTCCAATAATTTTATTAACGAAACTTAATCAAAGTTTGACCCTGAGTGTCTTTTGGCTTATCATTCTGATGATTAGAAGAAAGGGAAGTAATAAATGACATCAAAAAGATTCTTATTCACGTCCGAATCCGTTACGGAAGGACATCCGGATAAAGTTTGCGACCAGATTTCCGATGCGATTCTCGACGAGTTTCTCTCAAAAGACAAATCATCAAGAGTTGCGGCAGAAACTACGGTTACAACGGGTATGGCGCTTGTTTGCGGCGAAATTACCTCTGACTGCTACGTTGATATCCCGTCAGTAGTGAGAAATACAATCAAAAACATAGGCTATATCGGCGAAGAAGGCGGCGGATTCGACTATAAAACGTGCGCAGTGCTCACAAGCATTGATGAACAGTCCACAGACATCGCTGGCGGCGTAAATAAAGCATTCGAAGCTCGCTCAAACAACGCAGACACCGCAAAAACAGAAACTGAAAACGTTGGTGCGGGCGATCAGGGCATTATGTTCGGATTTGCTTGCGATGAAACTCCGGAATTGATGCCGCTTCCTATCAGTTTGGCTCACAAACTCGCTTTCAGACTTACGCAGGTTAGAAAAGAGGGCATTCTCAATTATTTAAGACCTGACGGCAAATCTCAGGTAACTGTCGAATACGTAGACGGCAAACCCTCAAGAATCGACACAATAGTCATCTCCACGCAGCATGACCCCGAGATTAACGGCGTTTCTGACAACGAAAAAGTCCAAAATATCATCAAAAACGACCTAATCGAGTTGGTTATCAACCACGTATTTGCAAAAGAATCGATAAAACCCGATTCTGAAACAAAATACTTAATCAACCCGTCGGGAAGATTCGTAATCGGCGGCCCGCAGGGCGATGCAGGCCTTACCGGAAGAAAAATCATCGTTGACACATACGGCGGCTACTCAAGACACGGCGGCGGAGCTTTCTCCGGCAAAGATCCCACAAAAGTTGACCGTTCTGCGGCTTATGCAGCCAGATATGTTGCAAAAAACATCGTTGCTGCCGGGCTTGCTGAAAAATGCGAAGTCGAACTCGGTTATGCAATCGGTGTTGCCGAGCCGGTTTCCATCATGGTCGACACTTTCGGAACGGGAAGAATCTCTGATGACGAAATTTCCGACCTTGTTCAAAAGAATTTCGACCTCAGACCTGCGGCGATTATCAGCCAGTTTGATTTAAGAGGCCTGCCGGCGAAAAACGGCGGAAAATTCTACCAAAAACTCGCTGCTTACGGTCACATGGGCCGCACGGACATTGATGTACCGTGGGAAAAAACCGACAAGGTTAATCTTCTTAAAGAACAAGCAGGACAATGCTGCGCTAACGCTTAATTTTTGAAAGAAATTTGAAAATTTTTTAAATTTCTCAAAAAGCTTTCAGGATAAGCTTTTAGACGGTAAAATAACATTCAAAAAAGACGATTTTATATTAAGATTTGTGAAATCGTCTTTTTTTTATGTTTAAAAAAACAAAAAAACGGGCATTAAAATAGTATAATAGAACTTACAAAAGGGAGTTTATTATATCGTGAAAGATTACAGTTTTTTGAAACCATCGAACAAGCTCGAGATAAAAATCGGCGAAGAAAGCCATTTTTGCACAATATACTACGTTGAAAACGAAGAAATAACCGTTTTTCTCGACACAGGAAAAGATTTGCCCGAGTGCGAAATAGAAATCAACATCTACGCTCAGGACGGAATTTACAATGCAAAGAGCAAAATACTTTCGGGCAACTGTTTGGGCGAAAAAGTGTTCTACAAGCTGGCTTTCCCGACAAATATCAAACACTCCCAAAGACGAGAGTACCTCAGAGCCGATATAGAAGCGCCTTTTCACCTTTTTATCAAAGAAGGAGAGGAAAAACCGTTCTTGCTTGAATCTGTCACGAAAAATATCTGCGCAAAAGGGCTGTGTTTTATTTCTGACAGGCTTATTACCTCATATTCGAACCTTTCCGTCGAACTTTTGGTTGACGGCAGGATGGTCAAAACCCATGCCGAGCTCGTCTGGTCAAATCCGGTTCGAATGGAAAACACTTTTAAGTTTATGACGGCATTGACATTCACCGATATCTCAAAAACCGACATGGATTTCATAGCGCAGCAGTGCAGGGATTTCAAACCAGAAGAAACAGCCTGATTAATTCAAAATTTCATCTAATTTGCCGGATTTGTACATATTTTCCAAATCCGTATAACCGCCAACATATTTCCCGTTGACAACTATCTGTGGCACGGTTGCGAGCTGGGGCAGATTGAACTTTTTTTGTAATTCCGCACGCATTTTTTCTTCATCGCCGGAAATATCATGTTCATTGTATTCCAATTTTAGTGATTGGAGCAGCTTTTTAGCCTTGTTGCAATAAGGGCAGACCGGAAGCGTATAAATTTCAATATCATTCATAAAAAAAATACCTGTTTAGCTGAATATTACAGATTTTAAGATGATTTTAAAGAAATTTCATCGTCTTTTTGTCTAATTTAATACAAACTAGCCCGCAAAAAAGCTGAAAATAACCCAATCCGTCAAATCCATTATCAGATTCGCAATGAAAATCATCGTCATGATGACAGCGAACCATTTTTGAATATCTTTGAACGTGATTACCCTTTTGCCGTCATTTTGTTTGCAAAGTTCTTCGTATTCGTTCTTTATCGGCGAGAAAGGAAGCAGATTTTCCATATTTTCAAGCACTTTGTTGTATTTAATTTTAATAATTGCCGTATAAGAATCCTGATTTGCAAACCACATTATGCAAAGAGCAATACCGAGCACCTCACTAGCAACGGAAAAGCCGTATCCGAGCGAGAAAAAAGTCTTTGATGCAAGCAATATTAAAAATAAAATACCGACAAGCAGGATAAAAAACCTGTTAATCATAAAAGCTCTGTCGATATATCTTTCTTTTGCTTCGTTGTAAATTCTGTATTGTTCAAGAATAATCTGTCTGTCGTCCATAAACCCTCTATTCTAGCTTTATTCTTTGATTATATTGCCTTTGGGCCATTTCGTCAATCGAATTTTATAGTAAATTCATCTTAACAAATGTTCACAAACTAGCAATAAATTGCGTTTATGCGTTTTATAATGTTACTTAAAAATGGAGAAAAAATCATGATTAACGCAATATCAAACAACACAATGTCCGCACAACCCCTGAAACCGCAGGCACAAAGCTTCGGGCGCGACGAATCGCAGAAAAAATACTATTCTGCACCCAAACAATCCGCTCTGGGCTGGTCAGCTACCCAATTTGCAAAAGGTGCGGCTGTCAGCGTTATCATTGACTCGTTATTTAACGGATATAAAGCGCTCAGAGGCCAGGAAGGCAAAATCGGCTTCAACAAAATCGCCAAAAATGCAGGTTTTTGGGGCGTTGCCTGGATTGCAATGGGGCTTGTTTTTGAGGGAATCGACAAGCTTATTTCCAGAAAAAAATAGCGCCATAAAAACATTTTTACCAGGAAGTCCTCCCAAAAGGAGGATTTTTTGTTAAGTTTTGTAAATTTTTTCAAAAAACACGTTTAGAAACCCCAAAAAAGTGGCATTAAATTATTAGAAGGAAAAATCAAAATGTCTATCTCTCCGGTAATGTCACCAATGGTTTATTCATATACACCGTCCGCAACGTCAAACGACAAGCAGACGGACAGTGAGTATGAAAAAATTCTTGTCATGATGGAGATGCTCGGGATTGAATCAACGGGCGACAAAACGCTTGATAAAGTCCTGCTCAGAAACGCGGTAACAGAAATGCTTCAACAAAATGCCGCATCATCGTCCACAAGTTCGGATTACATACCTTTTCTGGACATTATGGACTCGCTTGACCTTGATTCCACGGGAAATGTCGACGACGACTACGACAGAACGATAGATGAGCTCGATTACAGAATCTCCATGGCGAATGATGACGAAGAAAGGCAGTATTATCAAGAGCTCCGTGACGAGGTCGAAACGCTCTACGATGAAAACTCCTACGATAATGCCAGAACATCAATGTTTATGGGCACGGAGATGGTTTCTGACATCACCAGATACATGCTCGGAATATAATTTTTCAAATTATTCAAAAATTATATCCGTATTTACCATGACAACTTCTTTGATTTTGTTGAGAAATTTTGTGCACTCGATTGCCTGCTCTTTTCCGATGGCATTTTCTATTTTTTGCACGTATTCAAGCATGATTTTGTTCGCAAAATTGTAAATTTCGAGTATTTTTCCATATACAATGAGAGAATTTATCATTTGGAGAAAATAAAATGGCCCAAACACCGCAAGAGCAGGACAAAACCCCAAAAACAGAAGAAAATCATCATAAAAAACCTAAAAAAAGAATCATAATTCCGGTTGCGATTGTTCTTTTGGTCGGTGCGGCCTACATCTGCTGGAACTTATACAAATACGAAAGCACGGATGACGCCTATGTCGAAACAACAACGGTCGATGTTGCGCCGAAAGTCAGCGGTGAGATTATAAATGTCTATGTTGAGGACAACCAGGTCGTGAAAGCCGGGGATTTGGTCGCGGAAATTGAAACAAACGACTATGAAATAAAACTCGCACATGCAAAAGCGCGTTATGACAGAGCTCTTTTGAACCAGAAGAACGCAAAAGCCAACCACAAAGCCGCGCAGTCCAAAATTGAGCTTGCAAAAACGGATTTGGAAAGATACAGGCAGCTTTATGCGGACGGAGCCGTTTCAAAGCAGGAATTTGACAATGCGCAGACGAATTACGACTCGGTTAACGCAACTTTGACAAATACCGACCAGGCGGTTATGTCAAACAAAAACAACAAGGTCGCCGACGCAGAAATAAGCGAATTAAAAGCCCTGAAAGACCAAGCCGAGCTTTACCTTTCTTATACAAAAATTTATGCGCCGATTGACGGCACGGTTTCTTCAAAACGCGTGGAAAAAGGCATGTATGTCCAGCCTGGAACCGCGCTTTTTACAATTGTTCCACACAAAACATGGGTTGTTGCCAATTTTAAAGAAAATCAGCTCGAAAGAATTCGTGAAGGCCAAAAAGTCGATATAAAAATCGACACATATCCTCATCACCCTTTCAAAGGGGTAGTCGACAGCATACAAATGTCATCGGGCGCCAAAGCAAGCATGTTTCCGCCTGAAAACGCGGTCGGTTCGTTCGTAAAAATCGTTCAGCGCGTCCCGGTCAAGATAGTTTTCACGGAAAATATCGACCCGAAAGAGTTCAAAATAATTCCGGGCCTTTCGGTCGTTCCCAAGGTTCATGTCAGATAGAGGGTTTGTGGACAAATGAGCGAAAATGTACAAAAACAAGAAATTTGGACCCCGTCCATAAACCCCTGGCTGATGATTGTGCCGGTTATTCTGGCGGTTTTCATGTTCGCGCTGGACGAAACCATTTCAAACGTCGCTCTGACATACATTGCGGGCTCATTTTCGGTCAGCCACAACGAATCCATCTGGATTGTTACGAGTTATTTGATTGCGAGCGGAATTATCATCCCGTCCGTTGATTTTTTGTGCAAATTAATGGGCCGAAAAGCCTTTTTTACTTTATGTATCGGGGTTTTTACGGTTTCATCGTTTTTCTGCGGAATTTCAAGCTCAATGGGCATGATTGTCATCTCAAGGTTCGTCCAGGGGCTTGGCGGGGGCGCAATTTTGCCGCTTTCGCAGGCAATCATCATGGAAAGCTTCCCGCCCGAAAAACGCGCCCAATCAATGGCGCTTTTCGGCTTGACAATCATCCTTGCGCCAACACTGGGGCCGATTATCGGCGGCTGGATTACTGAAAACTGGTCCTGGCACTGGATTTACATGATAAATCTGCCAATCGGCATTTTTGCAATGTATATGGCCCACAAACTCCTTGAAGATCCGCCCTATGCGCGAAAACACGCCCATGTAAAATGCAATTACTGGGCAATCACATCTTTGTGCCTCTGGCTGATATTTTTACAAATAGTTTTGGACAAAGGAAACGACGCTGACTGGTTCGGAGCGGCCTGGATTTGCTGGATGACGTTTTTCTCCTGCGTTTTTGGCATTTTGTTCTTCATAACCCAGCTCAAAGACGAAGAACCGCTTGTCAATTTAAAACTTCTATTAGACAGAAACTTTTTGTTCGGAACCGCTGCGCAGGTCGTCATGATGGCGGTGTTTTTGGCTTCTGCGGCGCTGCTGCCCTCCATGCTGCAATCACTGATGGGCTATACATCGTTTTTGAGCGGGCTTTCAATGGGTTCCAGGGGGCTCGGGAGCGTCGTCGGCATTGTAATTTACGGAATTTTGGCAAAAGCGCTCGGCGACAAGTTCTTTGCAATCGCGGGAATCGCCCTGATTGCGCTGGGGGGACTCTATTTCGGCACAATCAACCTGCAAATAAATCTTCAGACAATCGCCATCCCAAATGCGCTTTTCGGCGCCGGAATGGCGCTCGGGATGACGACTTTGATGTCGCTTTCTTTCTCCTCGTTGAAAAATGAGGACATGACGAACGCTTCCGGGCTCCAAAACCTTTTGAAAAACATCGGGGGCGCAATCGGAACCTCTTTATCCACAACAATGATTTCCAGAAGCGCGCAAAAGCACCAAATCATGATGGTCGGCAATCTTGATGAACTAAACGGCATTTTTGTCGACCGGGTGGGCGCTTTGTCGCAGTTTTTCGCAAAATATACGTCCGATGCGGGCGAGGCTGTCATGATGGCAAAGGCAAATTTATACAACCAGCTCATATTGCAATCGAATTTATGGGGCTATATTGACACTTTCCGCATTTTTGCGGCCGCTTGTCTTCTTATTATTCCGCTGATTATCCTGATTAAAGTCCCCAAACTAAGCAAATGATACATCCAATCATATACTGCTTTCTATGCCCCATTCGGGGCTTTTTGTTTGTACCAGGGTTCAAATTCGTCGATAGATGCCGCAAGTTCGCCAAAATTTCCGTTAAAATTTATGCACCTGTCATCAATATATAGCCAGCAGGGCTCTTTTACGTCGGTAATATCCGTTATATAAACCTCAAGGCCGTTTTCGCGGAGCCATTTTGCGGCGAGCAGCTTATTTCTGCAAGTAAAAAGCTTTATATCGTAGTTTTTCGCAATCGAAGAAACAAACTCCCTTGCACCGCCGCGCAGGGGCGGGATAAAATCGTGATTATAATGCCCGTCATAATCATTTAACACTCCGTCCAAATCTATAAGAAGCGTTTTTTTCTTCAAAACACCGTCCCCCGCTATTTACCTGTATAAATATCTATACAATAGCACAAGTTGTTTATCTTTGTAAAATAATACACAATATTGCTAGCAAAAACGTGGTGTAACAATGAACAAAACTGAAAAAATATCCGAATTAAAAACGAATAAAACGAAAAAAGTTGCATTTATGTTCAATGATGAACTATGGCTTTTGTTTAAAAAGGCATGCGAGCTTAACAACACAAAACCGACATGGGAAATTGAAAAACTCATGCTGAATTATATTGATAAAAACAATTTTTTGGATTAAAAGCCCGCAACGCAAGCTCCGGCGGTCAATTGTGCCGTTACTTGCGCTGCGTTGTATAAATTTTGCGAAAAATAAGCCCAAAAATGCCGGCAATACCGCAAGCCGTGAATTTTCTATTTAATCAGCAGCTCGGCCAGCGGTGATTCGACTGTTCCGTTCAGAGATTTGTCGATTTCTTTCAATTTTTTCGCAATTACCTCCATTTCGTCCGTCCAGACGAAGTTTTCTTTCACATATTTCTCGCCGGCCGCAAAATCCCGCGAAAGCTGAACTCTGACGATTTCTGCGAGCATTTTTTGCGCCGTCGGAACCATTTTGTCGATGTTTATCTCAAGAACGCCGTCATTGTTGAGCCAAATCGCCTTTTCTTTAAAGAAATAATAGCTCTGCATGACCGTTCTGACCCTGTGGGCCTGTGAAAAATCGGGTTTTGCTTTCAAAAAGTTATCTGCCGCATAAGTCACGATAATCTGCTTTCTTTCAAGCTCAGAATACATCCCGAGCTCGGTCAAATAATCAAGCATCGCCAAAGAGCCCATATCGGCCTTGTTTTCTTCGATTATATTCTTGAATTTGCCCAAAGCCTCGGTTCCGGATTTCGGGCCGAGAGAATGAACGTTTTCATGCCCGATTGTGAACCAGTGGTCAGCCTCTTGAAGATAAAATTCATGAAATTCGGGCGCCAGAGTAGCATTTAAGCGTTTTTTCCGGCGTTCTATTGCCTCAGGGCTTGTGCTGATGCGAATTTGGCGGTGATAAACGTTTCTTCTTCCGCCCCCGATTGTTAAAGAAAGCTTGTCGTTGTTCGGAAGGTTCTGTGCGAGCGTGATTCCGCCCCTGTACGTGCCCTCATCGCCTTTAACCGTGACCAAATCAACATCGACCATAGTTTGTTTGTCATCACCGGCCGAAATATTCTGTTCGTATTCATCTTTGTAGGGCATTTTTTCAGCAAGCAGCGGGAGATATTTTTTTATCTCCAAAAGCTTGTCCGTGCCGGCTTTATTGACGATTCCGACCCTTATTCCGATTGAATCTTTCGGAATCGGCTCGATTTGCGCCTCATCAAGGAGTTTTTTCAATTCTTCATTTTCCACAACCGTTCCGGTCATCTCGTCGGCGTACTGTTCGCGCGAAATCGTGAATTCTAGCGGTGTATCCTGCAATTCCGCCCATTTTTTGTCCGCATAAGCGTCCAGCATCGGGTCATTTTGGCGCAGAGCCTTCGCCTGGAGCATCAAAAACTCGTTAAAATCAGCATTAGTCGATGTTTTCGCAGCTTCCTCGAGTTCATCGGCAATAAAACCGAACTCTTTTGCGAAAAACTCCGTATAATCAACGGCCCTGAGCCCGTCACCGTCGCGCAGAACCATTGAACGCTGGTTCAAAATCGCTTTTACGTCCTCTTTTTGGCCGTTTTTGAGCATTTTTATCAAAATATTATGAAATTCCTCAATGCTCAAATCCGCAGGGTAAAAACCCTTGCCCGGAAGCGATTTTTCGCCTTTTGCAAGGAAAATTTTGTTCGCCTCGGAGTCCACCGCGTTCATGCCGATTTGCGCATCGAAAAGAATCTTTGTCAGGCGCGCATCCTCGTTTCCGTTTGCGATTTCAGCCTCGAGCCACTGTTTGAATGCGAGGTTTTTATGGTTATCCTGCTGCATAAAGACGTCATCCACCGCAAAAGCCGCTTTTGTAAGGTGTTTTAGCGCCTCTTTGTCGCCGGGGGCAAGATTTTCGTATTCTTTTGCCCCGACATCGAGCATTTTCTTTGGTATAAGGTGATCTTTATCCGTTCTTTTAACAAGTTCCTCGTGAGAAAGGTTCAATTCAAAATTTTCCATATTTTTAAACTCCTTTACAGACTAAATTTACCATATTTCTTGTATTTTTGAAACAATCTGATATAATCAGTAATTATTTGATTTAGGAGTATAGTATGAAAAAACTTTTACTTGTGCTTTGTGCGGCGCTTCTTTTTTCAGGTTGCATGAAAACCGAAACCGAACTTTTCATTGAAAAAGACGGCAGCGCTGTCATAAAAAACAATTTTCTCATCGCAGAGGAGCTTGACAACCTTTCTGAACAGGCTTTTTCAAAAGAAATTGACAAAATGAAAGGCGAAAAGGACGTAAAAATCGAAAAAATCCGAAAAGACGGCATGGTCGGCACGCAGGCAACAATAAATATTAAAGATATCACGAAAGAAAGCACGCTTGCGCTCCCGAATAATTTCAAATCGCTAAATCCCGACAACAAGCTCGTAAGTGTGAAAAAAGGCTTTTTCAAAAACACTTATACGATAAATCTCGAGGTAAATATGGCCGATGCCGAGCTTGAAAAAAGGATGCAAGCTCAGCAAATCAAGCCCGAGCAGCTTGATGCGATTTTCAAGGTAAGTTTTATCGTACATTTGCCGGTAAAAGCCAATGAAAACAACGCCATGAGCGCAAATGACGAAACTTTTGAGTACAAATGGGATATGAAATTCTCCCAAAAAACGCCTGTAAAACTGGTTTACACGCTGAACAACACGGGGAATATTGTTTTGTCGATTGCGCTTGCAATCGTTGTTATACTGCTGATTGCGGTGCTGTTGATACCCAAAAACAAAGAAAACCAAGAATAAAACAAAAAAGGGGCGAAAGCCTCTTTTTTTTATCATCTTAAACCGCAAATCCCCAGCAAAGTATTCGCGCGGGCCGTAAAGCTGTGTTTTTTAGCCGTTTTTACCGCCCCGCTAATCGCAATTCGCCCGGCAATGTTCTGATTTTTCAGATAAAATGCAATTTTGTCAACCAAATCCTCCGCGTCCCGATAAGTTTCCAAATCCCGCGAAATATCAAAATTTTCCTCCAAATCCGCCATATAATCCGTAATCAAAAACCCGCACGACGCCGGAACCTCAAAAACACGGTAATTCAGGCTCGATTTTCCTTGCAAAGTTATGTTTACGTTGATTTTTGAGCTTTGATAAACCTCTGCAAGCTCTTTTTCAGTCGTCAAAAAGCCCCTGTACGCGTTTTTGTAGATTTCCATTTCGTTTTCATTCAAAAGCTGCGTATTTTTCATATCATCAAGGCTTTGCAAAAAATGCCGCTCATAAGAAAAAATATTCACCCGTTTTCCGAACGTTTTTATCAAAATTGCCAATATTTCCTGCCTTTTTCGGGTCAAAGGCCGCCCGACGAACGAAATATCGTAGATTTTTTTCTCCCTGATTTCGGGTTTGTAAGCGCTGGAATTGACCGCAAGCGGCAAATAGTGCGAATTTTCAAAACAATTCAAAAAATCTTTATCCCAGATAAACGCAGTTGCTTTCAGGGCTTTAAATTCGTCGAAAAGTCCTGGGTTATTCACATAGGCGAGTTTTCCCCCTGGTTCGTCCGCAAAATAATGCACAAGCTTGAATTTGTCCGAATTTTCCTTTATAAAATTCCTCAAATCCGCATTTTCCGACATCAAAAAGCCATAATCGTAGCCAAAAATCATATCAGGCTTGAAAATTTTAATATCCTCGATTTTCAGGTCGCGAAAGTCTTTTTCAAGCACATACATCCCGTTCGCTCTAAATCCCGCGCCAAATCCCCTCAAAATAAGGGTTCCTGCGATGCTATTGGGAAGAATGTTCAAAATCTTTTTCAAAACTGCCTCTTTTTTGGTTATTATAGCATGATTTTTTGTGCGGGCAGAGCTTTTCTGCTTTTTCAGAAGCAAAATTTTGCCCGATAAAGCATAAAAAAAAGCTCTAATCTTTCGATTGGAGCAATACTTTAATAGGAAGGGAAGGTTAGGAAGTTAGGTAGGTTAGTGTGAAAGTCTCATCTTATTTAAAACTTTGATTATTTATGTCTTACATATATATAAAGTATATACAAAACCCAAAATTGCAGATTTTACGAAATTCGTTACAATTCTTAATAAAAATCCTCAAAAGACTAATTAAAAGGGTTTTTCGGCTTAAATTTCATCTCGCTTTTCTTCACAACAAAACCGCATTTTGAGCATGCAAAGATTTCGCCCGTGCTGTCGATGGGCAAAAAAACGTGTTCGCATTTTTCAGGCAGCTCCGAAAGTGCCGCAGAAGCACGATTTTTGTCTTTTTCTTTAAGAATTTTTGCAATTAGTTCAATTATGTACATGGAATTTGAAAAATAGGATATAATACAATTATATAATAATAAAGTGCTATTGAATTTCAAGCTGAAAACGGATAACATTTGAATAAAGCACATTTTAAGGGGATAGAAGCATGTCGCTGACATTAGTTCACAAACTTAAACAATTTGAAAGACAGGTTATTTTCCTGAGATGGGGTTCGAGCGCCGATTACGGAAAATTGAAGTATGTCGGGATGGATTTTGTTGAGTTTCAGGTTCTTGACACCGACACGATGGAATACACCGAAACTATCCTCATTAACCCCCAAATCATTCTGGAAGTTGTGATTGGCGGGTATGATATATCGCGCGTTATCGCCGAATACTCATCAAAACTGTCCTCCGAAGAAGCTTAAATTATACAAAATATTAACAATTTACTTGATTATTGGGTATCCTTGTGTTTTGATAAAGTAAAGACAAGAAACACAGGAGAAATGACCGAATGGTTAAAATAAGATTAAGAAGAATGGGCTACAAAAAGAACCCTCTTTATAGAATCGTTGTTATAAATGACGTACAAAAAAGAGAAGGCGCGCCCATCGCCGAATTGGGACATTACAACCCGAAAACAAAAGATATGAAAATGAACAAAGCACTCGCTCTTGATTGGATTTCAAAGGGTGCTCAGCCGTCTGAAACAGTTGCTTACCTCATCAAAAACTGCGACGACGAAGGCAAACTTGTTTATAAAGAAAAAACTGAAAAGAAATTATCTAAAAAGGCTATTGCTAAGCTTGAAGCTGAAAAAGAAGCAAAAGCACAGGCTGAAGCAGAAGCTAAAGCAGCAGCGGAAGCCCCGGCTGAAGAAGCTCCGGCAGAAGTTGCAGCTGAATAACGATTTTAAACAGGGGAAAGAACACTTATTAAACCACTTTAATCAAAAGTGGTTTTTCTTTTTGTTTTTTTGTTTTTGGCGCCGGGCTAAAGCGGTTTTGGGGGAATTATATCGCACAAACCCGCAAAATAGCACCGCGAGGAGCAAAAAGCAGCATCCGACGACAGATGTTATTGGTATGAACCCCCAAATTTGCTCAATTCCCTTCCCAAATTCCGCCATTGTCGGGATAGCAAGTAGGGCGGGAAAAGCGAAGCGGTTCCCACCGCAAGGATTTTCGCGTTTAGCGCCGGGGCAAAATCGCCGCAAAATGCAAAAATATGTTTAAAAATCATTATTTCGGCATTCTCGCCTCTCACAAGAAGGGAAAATTCCATTTTTTTGACTTTTCCGCTGCCATGCGCCCCAAAGTTCGGCAACCGGAGAAAAATCCGCCGCGTTTCTCTTAAACTTCCGCAAAAAGCCTGCTAAAACGGGAATTTGCCGCCAAAACCACCCGGCATTTTAGGCATTTTGGGCATTTTCATCTTGCCCTTTTTCATTTTATCCGAAATCTGAGAGAAACCTTTCATCATCTTTCTCATCTGGTCAAATTGGTTGATAAACTGGTTAATCTGGTGCAATTCCATTCCGCAGCCTTTTGCAATACGTTTTTTTCTGCTGGAATTGATGATGGAGGGGTTATCGCGTTCTTCCGGGGTCATACTTGAGATGAAAGCCTCAATTTTTTTCAGCTGTTTTTCACCCTCGTTCGCGATGAGCTGTTTGTCATCCTTTTTTAGCCCCGGAATAGGGAGCATGCCCAAAATTTGGTCAATCGAACCGAGGTTTTTCATCTGTTTTTGCATATTTAAAAAATCATTGTAAGAAAACTCAGCCTTGCGCATTTTTTTCTCAAGCTCTTGAGCCTGTTTTGCGTCAAAATTTTCCTGCGCTTTTTCAACGAGCGAAACAATATCGCCCATCCCGAGAATTCTTGACGCCATCCTATCGGGGTAGAAATCTTGCAGCGCATCAAGTTTTTCGCCCACGCCGGTGAGCTTAATGGGCTTGTTTGTGCAGTAAACAACGCTCAAAGCCGCCCCGCCCCTGGAATCGCCGTCCAATTTTGTCAAAACCAGCCCGGTAATTTCAAGCTGGGCGTTAAAGTTTTCCGCAACGTTCACAGCCTCCTGACCGGTCATAGAATCAATGACCAAAAGCTTTTCCTGAGGACAAATCGTCCGGTCAAGAATGATAAGTTCGGCCATCATCTGCGTATCAATCTGCAAACGGCCCGCAGTATCTAAAATTACGACATTAAATCCGTTGTTTTTTGCGTATTCGATTGATTTTTGGGCGATATCTTTTACATCCTGCGAATTTTCTATTGTAAAAACCTCAGTGCCCGTTTGCTGCCCGAGTGTTTTTAACTGGGCGATTGCAGCGGGTCTGTATACATCGCAAGCGACCAAAAGCGGATTTTTTCCCTCTTTTTTCAGTTTTACAGCGAGTTTTGCGCTCGAAGTGGTTTTTCCGGAGCCCTGAAGCCCCAGCATCATAATAACAGACGGATGACCGTCGAGTTTTAGGGGGGAATTTTGCGCACCGAGCAGTTTTACCAGTTCATCATTAACAATTTTTATCAACTGCTGCGCCGGATCAACGCCTTTTACGACATTTTCGCCCGCAGCTCGTTCTTTTATTGCCGCGATAAACGCCTTGACCACGCGCAGGTTCACATCCGCCTCAAGCAAAGCCCGTCTGATTTCACGAAGCGCATCGGACATGTTTTCTTCGGTAAGTTTGTCATTTCCCGAAGTTTTTCTGATTATATCCTGTAATTTGTCTGATAAGCTGTCAAACATTCGATTTCCTTAAAATTAATGGAGCGTAGGGGATTCGAACCCCTGACCCCCACACTGCCAGTGTGATGCGCTACCAGCTGCGCTAACGCCCCGTCCATAAATTGTAGTATTAAATTGTCAAATTGTGGGGGCGAGCGCAGCCCCCCTTCAAAAACCTGACATTTAGTCAGCTTTTTGTGGGTCCCTGCTAACGCCCCGTCCATAAATTGTAGTATTAAATTGTCAAATTGTGGGGGCGAGCGCAGCCCCCCTTCAAAAACCTAACATTTAGTCAGCTTTTTGCGGATCCCTGCTAATGCCCT
>CALUPP010000013.1 GCA_944322685.1 Candidatus Gastranaerophilales bacterium | reverse complement strand
GAGCCCCCGCCGTCAAGGTTCATCGCCTCAACACAGCCGAATTCTTTCATCAGACGGGCTGTTTCGCCTAATGTCATGCCGATTGATGCGTGTTCGCGTCCGTCAATCGTAATCATTATGAATTCGTTGTCGCGGGTGTATCCGATTGCGGTTCTTGGGTTTCTGCCGGTTACGGAATTGAGCTTTTGCGCTGCTGCGTCGACAAAAACCTGGCCGTCTTTCACAAGATAAGGCCCCCCGCTGATAATATGGTCAACATCGCCCCAAATTGGGTTCATTTTTACGTCCAGCTCGACTTTTTTGGCATCAAAAAACGGCTGCAACTTGCTTTTTGGGCCGGATATAACATAACCTTGCTCCGGTATGGTTGTTGAGCCGTATGATTTGGATACAATTTTCCCTTTTGAATCAACTGCAATGTTAATACCGTATTTCGGGGGTGTGGGTGAAGTTTGACCCCAGTCTTGAGTATAAACAAGCACATATGTGGAAAGAATTCTGGGCTGGTTGATGTTGTCAACTTTTAAATGCGTGCTCCCCGCCCTGATGTAAGAAATAATGCCGAGTTTTGACATTTTGAAGCCGTCTTTTGAAATCCCCATTGCAACCCTGTTGAAAATAGGGCCTGTGTAGATTTTTTTGTCTATCATCAGTGTGCCTAAAGGTACTCCTGTCTGGGGCTTAAAATAGGTGCCGTTTACTGCGGCGATAGAATTATTCTTTTGTGCAATAGTTCTAATTGTTGCCCTGCGTTTTAATGTGGTGGATGCTAATTGTGGTGCAATTTCAATGTTGGGGTTGAGTTTGCGGTTGACTTCAACTACATTAATCCTCACAGGCCGCCCATTGATGTACCTAACGAGCCGTACATGCTTTACCCCGTCAGCGACTGTGAGAATAGCCCCGTTTTTGTAGCGCATCCGGAGCCTGGTTTCCCATCTTTGCTTTTCTTCGGTAAGGCTCAGCGGCTGAGAAGTGACAAGCGGCTCGGTATTTTCGATTTGCGGAGCCTTTATGTAAGCCGTTCTGGCGATTTCGTTCCCGATAGCAGCCAAAGGGTTGTGAATAGCAAGATATTGTGCCGTAAATACGCTTATGAGTATAGTAACCATGCATGAATTGTTGATAATTCTTTTTATACTCTTTTGATTTTCATAAAGCGTAGTGTTCATGATTGAGCGTAATTTACTATCCTTTCTACTACTATTGTAGCATAAATTGTATAACCTTTCAATACTGAATATGACTTAATTTTAAAAAATCAATCAGCTGTAAAGTCCCGCCCTTAATAATTCTTAATGGGATTTTGTACACTTAATCGTTGAACCGAACGCGTTTCGGCGATATTTTAGTTTTAAAGTATTTAATTAATCAAAAACAAAAAATATCCGGTGCATGTGGCCCGCCTGCCCTTACTATTTTAAAATCCTCCGTTTGTCTAATTGTTTTAGGGCGAAATTTTTCATTAAATATAATTAAATCTTTTTCATACTTCCAACTATTCTTAATTCCAGACAGCGGGGCTATTTTAGCCCCATTTTTTTTATTAAAAAGTGTTTTATGATTGATGCCGCCCCCAATTTGATTGAGCAACTTTGAAATTGCCGCCGGGAGCATGGATAAATGTCTGATTTTCGGGAAATTCCCGTGAAAACTGGAATGACAACGTCATTTAACTATCCTGCGCCGTATATTCCCAAAAGCCGCATGGGTTCGGCCTCTCTGTCCACCCAAATTTGGCTTCTTGCCGGGGTAAAGGACTCGTTAACCTCTTTGACGAGCACTGCATAGTTGATATCAATGAAATTTATCGACGGAACCCTTTCCACAAAGTATTCCTGAGCCCCGCAGTTTGGGCAGAATTTTGTATTTGGCATTATTTTGCCGCGTTTTATGATTGTTTTTCTTTTGACGTTACAGCATGTGCAGCGGGTCAAATACCAGTGATTTTCGACATATTTTCCGCAATCCGGACAATATCCCGCGTCTACTTCCGACGAAACTCTGTCATGCGTGCATTCTGACCTTTTTTTAAAAAACCACATGTCATACCTCTTAAAATAATTTTACAAATTATTTATAATGATGATTCCAATCATGTCAAACAACATGCCAGAAAAAGGATTGAGCCTTATTGACAAAATAAAATGAGCATATAATATGGTATAAGACGATGTATTTTTGTCTAAAAATGTTTTATAGAGGTAAAACCTATTAAACAGGCAATATATAACACGTAGTAGATATACAAAAAAGGAGATTAATCTCATGGCACGCGAAAAGTATGAACGTACGAAACCGCACGTTAACATTGGTACAGTAGGCCACGTTGACCACGGTAAAACTACATTGACAGCAGCAATCACTTCAGTTTTGGCAGCAGCTGGCCAAGCTCAAGCTAAAAAATTCGACGAAATCGATGCTGCTCCTGAAGAAAAAGCAAGAGGTATCACTATCTCTACTGCTCACGTAGAATACGAAACAGCAACAAGACACTATGCACACGTTGACTGCCCCGGCCACGCTGACTATGTTAAAAACATGATCACAGGTGCAGCTCAAATGGACGGCGGTATCCTCGTTATCGCGGCTACTGACGGTCCGATGCCCCAAACTCGTGAACACATTCTTCTTGCTCGTCAGGTTGGTGTTCCCAGATTGGTTGTATTCTTGAACAAATGCGATATGGTTGACGACGAAGAACTTCTCGAACTCGTTGAAATGGAAACAAGAGAACTCTTGTCTTCATACGAATTCGACGGTGACAATATTCCTATCATCAAAGGTTCTGCTCTTAAAGCTCTCGAAGCTGTTCAAGCTAACCCGAACATCAAAAGAGGCGAAGACAAATGGGTTGACAAAATTTGGGAACTTATGGATGCAGTTGACTCTTACATCCCGACTCCTGAACGTGACCTCGACAAACCTTTCTTGATGCCGGTTGAAGACGTATTCTCTATCACTGGCCGTGGTACAGTTGCTACTGGCCGTGTTGAAAGAGGTAAAGTTAAAGTTGGCCAGGAAGTTGAAATCGTTGGTTTCGGCGAAACTAAGAAAACAACTGTTACAGGTGTTGAAATGTTCAGAAAATTGCTCGACGAAGGTCTTGCAGGTGATAACATCGATGCATTGCTCCGTGGTATCGACAAAACTGAAATCCAGAGAGGTCAAGTATTGGCTGCTCCTGGTTCTATCACACCTCACACAAAATTCACAGCTAACGTTTACGTTTTGACAAAAGAAGAAGGCGGACGTCACACTCCTTTCTTCCCTGGTTACAGACCTCAGTTCTACATCAGAACTACTGACGTAACCGGTTCTATCAAATTTGACGGCGAAATGGTTATGCCTGGTGACAACGTTGTTATGGACGTTGAATTGATTGCACCTGTTGCTATCGAACAAGGTATGAGATTCGCTATCAGAGAAGGCGGACGTACAGTTGGTGCTGGTGTTGTTGACAAAATTACTGCGTAGTTTGTTAATTACACATCAAAAATTAAAAACCGCTCCGAAAGGGGCGGTTTTTTTATTTTTCCATCGGAATCAGATGCAGGAGTTGTTTTCTCAGGGAGTTTAGCTTTCTTTCGTTCACAATAGACAAATTTGTTATATCCGGATGAGGAAATTCCAGCTGATTGAGCAGGATATTGTTCAATATTGAGTGCAAATGATAAATTCTGTATGTTTGGCGGTAAAGATTTTTGATTTGTGCGGTTGAGATTTCTATTTTTGACATTGTTACCTCTCATTCATTAAATTCTATTTTTCACTACCATATTCTATGGTAACTTACTAGTAAAGCGATTACCAGATAATATATTATGCAAATCCATAATATATTACGTGTTTTGTAAATTTTTGTTAGTAAAATCTATCGCTGCTGCGTAAAAACACTTGAATATTCATTTTTCTAGCTCGATTCGTTTTACTTCTTGGATTTTTCCGCTCCGCAGGAGTAACATCCGGCTGCGCATGGGAATTTCATTCCCGAAAAAATCCGCTCATAGGCGTCGAAAAATAAATATTCAAGTGTTTTTACTCTGGAAGATATTAAACCGGTTAAAAAGTAGGTCAGGCATTGCCTGACAATAAAATACGAGGTTACAAGCGCTTAATGATAATTTTTTTCGAAATGTCAGGCGGTGCCTGACCTACTTATAATCTTGCAAAGTAGAAATTGAACCCGGCTTCCATTTCTGCGCCCCTGCATCCCCTATTGCATGAAAATCTTTACCATGTATGATAAAAAGGTCAGAAAAGTTACCGACAATTTAATACAATATCGCGGAAATTCGTTTTCTGCATTTTTGTTGTTGTGTTAATTGTCAAAAAATAAAGATTTGTAATATTAAACGTAAGAAAGGTTACAACGTGGAAGAATCTAAAGAAACAAACGTACAAGAATCGGTTGAAGAAGTAAAAACCGAAGAAGTAGTTGAAACAACAGAAGCAGCTGAAAACGTTGAAACTGCTGAAGCAGCAGAAGCACCGGAAGCTGCGGAATCCAAACCCGCAAAACGCGGCAGAGGAGCAAAAGAGGGCAAAGGCAGAAAAAGAAAAATCGAAACTGTTGAAGCTCCCCAGTCTGAATGGAAAGAACGCGTAGTTCAAATCAGACGTGTAACAAAGGTTGTAAAAGGCGGTAAAAAACTCAGCTTTAGAGCAATCGTTGTTGTCGGAAACGGCAAAGGACAGGTCGGCGTAGGCTGCGCAAAAGCGTCGGAAGTTATCATCGCTATCCAAAAAGCCATCGCAGAAGGCAGAAAAAGCCTTATCACCGTTCCTATCTTCAAAACAACCATTCCGCACCCGATTGTCGGAAACTCAGGCGCAGGCAGCGTAATGCTGAAACCCGCTTCAATGGGTACCGGTGTTATCGCAGGCGGCGCTGTTCGTGCAGTGCTTGAACTTGCAGGTATCGAAAACATTTTGAGCAAATCTCTCGGTTCAAAAGCTCCTTTGAACGCTGCTAACGCAACAATCGAAGCTTTGAAATCATTGAGAACATTCAATGATGTCGCTAAAAACCGCGGTTTGACTCTTAAAGAAATGTTGAACGCATAAGCACTGAGCTGTCATTCCGAGCTTGTTTCGGAATCGCAAGGACGCTGCGTTTAGACGCAAATTTCAGTGCAACCTTAAAAAGCTAATAAAGTAAAGGAAACAATAAAAATGGCTAAAGATAAATTGGAAAAAGTATCGATAAGACTGAAAAAAAGCCTTATCGGCTCAACAAAAGACCAGATTAAAGTCGTAAGAGCGCTCGGTCTTAAAAAAACTAACGACGTAGTTGAGCATTTCAACAGCGCAACTATCATGGGTATGGTAAATAAAGTACCTCACCTTGTTGAAGTGGTGAAATAAGAGTGTGTAGGGCAAAGGGAGCCTGCGCAGGCAGGGGACCGGAGCCCGCAACCGTTCTATACCGCCGTTGCGGAGGAACAGTGTTCCGGAGCGTACGAATCTTTGATTCGACAGGCGGAATCGTTAAAAATATCCAATCGGCTAATATTAAAAATTAATGAAAGGTAATATAAAAATGGCAGATAGAATCACTTTAGAAGACTTAAGACCTGCTGAAGGAGCAACAAGAAGCTCAAAAAGAGTAGGCAGAGGCAGAGCATCAGGCCACGGAAAAACTTCTTGCCGCGGTCACAACGGTGAAGGACAGCGTTCCGGCAGCTCACAAAAAAGAGGTTTTGAGGGCGGACAGATGCCGTCTTACAGACAGATGCCGAAACTCAAAGGCTTCACGAACTTCAATGCAATCAATTATGCTGAAATCAACGTAAAAGACCTTGAAAAATTGGGGCTTGAGGCTGTTGATCTCGACGCATTAATCGCTGCGGGCAAAGTTCATCCGTCATCAGAGGGCTTGAGAGTACTCGGAAACGGCGAAATCTCCAAAGCTGTAAGTGTTAAAGCAAACTACTTTACACCGTCAGCAAAAGAAAAAATCGAAAAAGCAGGCGGAAAAGCTGAACTCGTATAAAACGCTAAAAAACGGCAAAAACCGGTAAAATCCGGCAAACTATGGGCAAAACAGCCGTTTCCCAATCCGGCAGGAACAAGCCGGGAAGTGTTTTTTACAATATGGAGAAAAAATAATGCAAAATGCAAGAATAAAACCGCCTTCAATGGAAGATATTGCTTCTATGCTTCAGGCTTCCGGATTGAAAGCTAAATTAATATTTACTTTCGCAATGATTGCCATATTCAGGCTGGGCGTTCATCTGCCGATTTTTGGCATAGACAACCAGATTTTTGCAAGAATTGCCCAGGGAAACAACATCATCGGTTTTATTGATTTGTTCTCGGGCGGTGCATTGCAGAATATTTCAATCTTGGCTCTCGGTATCGGACCTTATATTACGGCCTCAATCATCATGCAGTTGTTGACGGTCGTCATTCCGCACCTTGAGCAGCTCCAAAAAGAGGAGGGCGAAGCCGGAAGAAGAAAAATTTCGCAATATACGCGCGTTTTCACGGTGTTTATTGCTATTTTTCAGTCGGCATTGTTCCTGTTTTACCTTTTAAAACAGGCTCCTGCGGCAATTTTGGTCAATCCGGCGGTGTTCTTTATCGGTTCAACCATCATTCTTACGGCCGGTTCGGTGTTTGTAATGTGGCTGGCTGAGCTGATTACGGAAAAAGGCATAGGAAACGGCGGTTCTTTGCTGATTTTCGTCGGTATCCTGTCAAGAATTCCGTTCTATTTCGAGCAGACGGGCCAGCTGGTTATGAATGATTCTTCAAAACAGCTCGGATTGCTTTTGCTGCTTGCGATTTTCTTTGCGACGATGATTTTAATCGTTATTATGCAGGAAGCAATCAGAAAGGTGCTTATTGTTAACCCCAGACGTCAGGTCGGCAACAAAGTTTACGGCGGAGTGAACACGTTTATCCCGTTCAAGATGAATCCGGGCGGCGTTATGCCTATCATCTTTGCTGTTGCGATTTTGCTGTTCCCGACGACGGTTATCAGCCTTGTTGGGCAGTCAAATCTCCCTCCCGGAACGTTCAGAAATATAATAACGCAGCTTTCGACGATTTTGAGCCCGTCAGGGATTGTTCATTATGTGCTGTATTTCTTGTTAATCGTATTTTTGACGTTTTTCTATGCGTCAATCATGCCGAACATGCAGCCTAAAGAAATTGCGAATAACTTGAAAAAATACGGCTCATCAATCCCCGGAATCAAGCCCGGAAAGCCGACTGCGGAAGCTCTGGACAAAATTTTAAGCAGAATAACGCTTTTGGGCGCACTTGCACTGGGCATTATTGCTTTGATTCCGTCTTTTGCTTCGTATATTACGGAAATTACGACGCTTCAGGGCATCGGGGCAACCTCGCTCATAATCATGGTCGGTGTTGCGCTTGATTTCATCAACCAGGTTAAGGCGCAGCTGCTGGCTAAGAATTATGAAAGCTTCCTGAAAGAATAATCCGAAAAATTATAAAAAAAGCGCCGAATAAACCCGGCGCTTTTTTGGTGTTAAACTGTTAAAGAGAAAATTCGCAAATTTTCTTTTTTATCAGGGCATTTTTCGGCATTCGGAGCCAAAGCCCTTACAAAAACGCAAATTCTTGCCGTAAACGAAGTGAACGCAGAACATGTATGAACAAATTCTCGAAAATCTAAGAAAATCAACTTTCAGGAGCAAATTTAAACTGAAAGAAAAAGATAAATTATATATTAAACAAAAGGGCATGAGCGTAATTGAATCGCATGCGCGGGATTTTATCGCAAAAAGGGTCGCTCCGGCACAAATCCCAAACGACGGAAAGCAAACCCCGATGAAAGGCCATCCGGTTTTCATTGCGCAGCATGCAACGGCCTGCTGCTGCCGGGGATGTATAAATAAATGGCACAAATTCCCGAAAAACGTTGAATTAACCCCAAAACAGCAGGATTATCTGGTCGGGTTGATAATGGAATGGATAAAAACGCAAGGGGCTTGAGGATGGAGTATAAAACCAACGTAATGCGGCAGCTGGAGAGCCGAAAAATCGCGTATAATCACTACACTTATGCAAATACAGGCGCAATAAGCGCGCTCGAGGTCGCTGAGGTGTTAAAACAAAACCCTGCGCAGGTCTTCAAAACGCTTGTTACGACCGGAAAGTCGGGAAAACATTATGTTTTCATGATTCCTGCGGCTGCGGAGCTGGATTTGAAGAAAGCGGCGCATGCTGCGGGCGAAAAGTCAATCGAAATGTTGAAATCAAAGGAGCTTTTGCCGTTAACCGGTTATATTCACGGAGGATGTTCGCCAATCGGCATGAAAAAATTTTTTCCTACCACAATTGACTCATCCGCGCAAAATTTCGACACTATTATCTTTAGCGCGGGAAAAATCGGATATCAGGTTGAAATGAGCTTACCGGAATTGGCGAAAATTATAAATTTTAAAATTGCGGACATTGCTTTTTAATTGCAGCCGCAGAATCGGCCAGGAAAACGCCCGCAGCAAGGGATTTTGCCGGATTTTCTGCTCAAACTCCCTTTTGGACGGAAAGCGGATATTTTGAAAAGTCGTTTTGCCTGCGGATATTGCCAATTGTATGGTTTTTGGGGGAAATTTTGTTAAAAAAATCCGAAAAAATCCTTGACTTGGAGCTAACTCCAATGTTTAAAATAAAATTAAGATAAAAAATAGGAGAAAAATCATGACGATACTGGATAGAATCAACAGTCCCGAGGACGTGAAAAAACTGACATTGAGCGACATGAAATCGCTCGCGCAAGATATACGTAACGGAATTTTGACCAGAGTAAACACGGTCGGCGGGCATTTGGGGCCGGATTTGGGCATAGTCGAGGCGACAATTGCCCTGCATTACGTTTTTAACTCGCCGGTGGACAAAATAGTCTTCGACGTGTCGCACCAGGTTTATCCGCACAAGATGCTGACCGGCAGAAAGGACGCTTTTTTGCATCCTGAGGCGCATCCGGAGATTTCAGGATATTCAAACCCGGCAGAAAGCGCGCATGACCATTTTGTCGTGGGTCATACGTCGACATCCGTGAGCCTTGCAACCGGTCTGGCAAAAGCAAGGGACTTGAAAAACGAAAAATATAACGTAATCGCGCTAATCGGCGATGGTTCGCTCACGGGCGGCGAGGCTTTTGAGGGGCTGAACAATGCTGCGGTTCTTGACAGCAATTTTATTGTAATTGTCAACGACAATGACATGTCCATCGCCGAAAATCAGGGCGCAATTGACAAACACCTCAAAGAACTCAGAAAAACAAAGGGAAATGCCGAAAATAACCTTTTCAAGGCAATGGGATACGAATATTTCTTCGTTGAGGACGGAAATGACCTGGAATCCTTGATTGATACATTTAAAAAGGTCAAAGATGTTAATCATCCTGTTGTTGTGCATATTTATACGCTGAAAGGCAAGGGTTACAAGCCCGCTGAGGAGGACAAAGAGCCTTATCACTGGCAGCTCCCGGGCTTTTTGAACGAAAACGGGTCATTTGACGCGCCTGCTGAAACTTATGACTCAATAACAACCGAATATATCCTGAAAAAACAACAAGAAAACCCCGCTGTAATCTCAATCACCGCCGCAACTCCCGGTGCAATGGGTTATTCTCGCGAATACAGGAAAAAACTCGGAAAAAGCTATACGGATGTGGGCATAGCCGAGGCGCATGCGGTGGCTTATGCTTCGGGGATTGCAAAAAACGGCGGAAAACCAATATTCGGCGTGCTGAGTTCGTTTGTTCAAAGGACTTATGACCAGCTTTCGCAGGATTTGGCGTTGAACAATTCGCCGGCTACGATTCTTGTTTATTGGGCAGGGATTTCCGGCGCGGATATGACTCATTTGCAGACTTTTGACATTCCGCTTATCAGCAATATCCCGAATATCGTCTATCTTGCGCCCACAAACAAAGAAGAATACCTGAAAATGCTCGACTGGTCGGTTGAACAAAACGAACATCCGGTCGCAATAAGGGTTCCGGCCGGAAATGTTGTCTCCGGCATGGCCGATGATACGGACTATTCTGTTTTGAATAAGTATAAAATAACTAAAAAGGGTGAAACTGTTGCGATTATCGGTCTGGGAAGCTTTTTCGGGCTGGCAAATGAAACCGCAGATGAGTTCAAAAAACACGGTATCAACGCAACGGTAATAAATCCGAGATTTATCACCGGAATTGACGAAGAACTCCTCAACGGCCTGAAATCCGGCCATAAGCTTGTTATTACGCTTGAGGACGGGGTTTTGGACGGCGGATTCGGAGAGAAAATTGCGAGATTTTACGGCGATTCCGACATGAAAGTTCTAAATTTCGGTGCGAAAAAAGAATTTACGGACAGAGTGCCTTTAGACGAGCTTTATGAGCGATATAGGCTCAAAAAAGAGCTCATTGCCCAAGATGCAATGAATTGTCTGAATCTTTGCAGGGCTTAAACCCCTTTAACGGCTTTGAATTCTGCGTTTTCGCCATTTGCGGCGGGGGCGCGGAATTTGTTTTTAATGCAATGCGCGTTTTTAGCCTTTGAACACTCAAATCGTGCTTTCTACGGCTTCTAAACGGTGATTTGAGGCTTAACGGGCCTATCAAATCACGCTAAACTCCAAAATCGCAAATTTTTAGTCGATTTTTCGTCTTAAATCGTCTTTTATGCCGGATAACGGCCCGTTGTTCGGCGCTCTGAGGTTTTGGTAGTATTTTTTTGCATAAGTGAACGGAAATTTGGGCAGCCAGCCGAGTTTTATCAAAATTGAAACGGTTTCTGCGCCCTGAGAGAACATAAGCTCATCAATCGTCTGTTCGTATGCGGGTGAAATTGAAGAAAAGATTTTTAGCGTATAATCAGCAGCCGTAACAGCCGTGTAGCCGGAAATCACCCCTGCATTCGCCGCAAGATGGGTAACTTTGAACTCTTTGTTGTCAATTGTGACTTTTTTTGTTTCCTCCGGAAGATTTATTTCGCCTTTTTGCAGGCGTTCGATTTCGTACCATTCACCGTTGTATTTTATGCGCATTGTTTTGGGTGTGGGCATGTAAATATCATCGAATTCCGGTTTTAACAGGATTTTTCCGTCAAAATCCGTTACCCCGTATTTGTAATTTTTGCATATAAGCAGCATTTGGCCGAACAAAAGGTCAATTGAAGAATATTCCGGCTGCAAAATGGCTTTTCCGGTATCATCGTAAAGCCCGTAATCATTGTCGTTGCCGAGTTTTGCGAATTTTAAGAGAATTCTGTCTGCATGTCTGTATTTTGGTTTTACGAGGATTTTTCCGCTGTCATCCATAAGCCCGAAACGGTTGCCCTTTTGAATTATCCAGGCTTTTTCTCCAAGGCGGATTATTTTTTTGTACTCTGCTTTGGTTATTATTTCTTCACCGCATTTCAGCCCGAATTTTCCGTCTTCGCTGTAAACTTCGGTTTTTAGCGCCTCAGCGGAGATTGCCGGCAGTGCAAAAAATAAAAATATAAATCCTAAAATTACAAAACTCTTTTTCATAATTGAATAATAGCATAAAAATTGAATAAAAATCTATTCAACGGAAAATGAGCCCGCAAAACAACAAATTTTCCGAAAAATGCCCGGCTATCGTGCTATTTGCGCTGAAGTTTCGCGAGCTGGCTCGACATTTTAGGCTTTAGTGCAAAATAATCTTTCCCTGCACCTCTTTTTTGGCGCTCAGAGAATTCGCAAGGCTTTTTTTCAGCTCGGCTGTTGTGTTTGCCGTATAAAATTTCCCGCTTGTAGCCAGAGCAGCACATTTTAGCTGGTTTTTTGCCTCCTGATCAAAAATCGTAAACGCAATAACGTCAATAAATATATCATCACGCTGCTTAATCAGCTCCAGCGCATAATCACAAGGGCTTTCGTCGCAGTTTTCGCCGCCGTCCGAGAGTAATATGATTCTTTTTTTGCCGCTAAAACCCGCAAAATCATTGGCAACGGCCTGTTTCAGCGCAAAAGTAATCGGCGTCCAGCCTGTGGGCTTGAGATTGTACAAATTTCCCTGAATCAAGCTCGCGCTTCCCTGTGAAATCGGAACTAAAAGGCTGCTTGCCTTGCAGGCCGTGGACGCAAGAAATCCCGACTTGTGGCCGTAAACACGAAGCCCGATTTTTTTGTTTTTCGGGATTGTGGGCAGGATTTCGTCGATTGTTTCAAGCACCATGTCGATTTTTTTTATTCCCCGGAATTTTTCTGACATGCTGTTCGAAAAATCTACGATGAAAAGCACTGCTTCGTTGATATCGTCGTCAATTTCGGCGGAAAATCCCACGTAATTAGCCCCAAACACGAAAAAAACCGCTGCGCAAACCGGTATAAAAAACTTTTTTATCATTACAATTTCTCCTTACGTCCTTGTAAGATATCAAATTGTACTGATTTTTGAAATTATCTGCCCGGATTGCCTGTCGGGTAATAAATTTGGAAGAAAGGAGCGAAATTTGAAAAAAACGCGCCCGAAAGCCGTTTAAAGCTTGTTAATAAACTCCATCATCGGCAAAAGAGCCAGCGCGCGGTGGCTGAGCGTGTTTTTTTCTTCAAGTGACAATTCAGCCATTGTTTTTCCGAGCGATGGAATGAAAAATACCGGATCATAGCCGAAACCATGAATGCCGGACGGTTTTTCCGTAATAAAACCGCGTATTTCGCCGGTTTGTGCGTGGATTTTTTTGCCCTCAGGATTGGTCAAAACCATTGTGCAGACAAATTTTGCATTTCTGCGCTCTTTGGGCACATTTTTTAACTCAAAAAGCAGTTTTTCTATTCTTTCTTGCGGCGTGGGCGCATATCTCGCGGAATAAAGCCCGGGCGCACCGTTTAGCGCTTCCACACAGAGCCCCGTATCATCCGCAAGCCCCCACAAACCCGAAACTCTCGATGCCTCTGCGGCTTTTATGTAAGAATTTTCTTCAAATGTCGTTCCGTTTTCCAAAGGGTCAAAACCAGCCGGCGGCAGGACAAATTCTATATCCGAATTTTTGATAATTTCCTTGATTTCTTCAAGTTTGTGCGGATTCGAGGTGCCTAAAGCTATTTTCTTTATTTTATTTTCCATATCTTCTGTTTCTCTTTTCAAATTCTGTAACCGCCTCAGAAAGAGCCTTTTCGTCAAATTCCGGCCAAAATTTGTCGGTCACGTAAACCTCAGAATACGCAATCTGCCATAAAAGATAGTTGCTTATGCGTTTTTCTCCCCCGGTGCGTATGAGCAAATCGGGATCGGGCATATCAGCCGTGTAAAGATTTTCAGAAAACATGGTTTCGTCTATATCGTCGATTTTTATTTCGCCTGAAACCGCTTTTTGCGCAATTTTTTTTGCCGCCTGCACGATTTCATCGCGTGCGCCGTAATTAAAAGCAATTTGAAGATTTACGCCGGTGTTTTTTTCTGTTTTCTTTTCGGCATTTTTGAGGATTTTTACCAGTTTTGGGCTGAGTTTTTCAATATTTCCGATGAATCTTATCTTTACATTTTCGTTGTGCATCTCCTCAAGCTCGTCCGTGAGCGTTTTTGCCAGCAAATTCATTAAAAAATCGACTTCTTCCTTTTTTCTGTTCCAGTTTTCGGTTGAAAATGTGTAAACCGTAAGATATTTTATTCCGAATTTGTCAAAAGCGCGCATTGTTTTTTTCAGCGATTCAACGCCTTTCTGATGTCCCACGGCAGAGGGCAATAAATGGGTTTTTGCCCACCTTCTGTTTCCGTCCATGATGATTGCTATGTGCTGCAAGTTCGTTTTTTCAACGATTTCTTTTATTTGGTTTTTTTCTTTTATTTTTGTCAAAATTTGGCTCCGATATACATATTCCAATCCATAAAATTATAGCCCAAAAATACTAATATGTGCCAAAAAAGAATCGCCTGAATTGTTAAATCCGAAAATTTTGAACATTTCCGCTTTTTGCGGCCTTATCGCCAAAAATTATCCGAAAATCCTGGCAATTTCACGAATTTCACACATAAAAAGCCCAATTTCCCCAAAAATGCATAAAAAAAAGGGACTTTTAACAAGTCCCCTGGAATTCTTTTTTGTAATTCCTCGTGTGTAAGTAAGTGTAGGTTAGTGTGGTAGGTTAGTGTGTATGAAGTAAGTAAGTAAAATTATTTCTCTTGTTTATCTTTGTTGTGTCTTACATATATATAAAGTATATTCATATGAAAAAATTGCTTTTTTCTTTTAATTTTGCTTAATATTTTGTTACATTGGTGTAAAAACCGCGTTTATAGTATGATTTATCGTATGAATATCACGGGAGAATTTGAAACAATCTCGGCAATTATCACCCCGCTCGGAATGGGCGGAATAGGCGCTGTGCGGGTTTCCGGGACAGAGGCTTTTAAAATTGCAGAAAAAATGTTTTCAAAAAGCGGCTTTGAGCCCGGAAAAATCTGCCTGGGCTGGGTAAAAGATGGTGATGAACCGGTGGATGAGGTCATTCTCCTGCCGTTTAAGGCTCCTCATAGCTTTACGGGCGAGGATGTCGTCGAGTTTCAGTGCCATGGGGGCATAAAAATCGTTAAAAAAATCCTTGATTTGACTTTGAAAAACGGCGCAAGGCTTGCGCAGCGCGGCGAGTTCACAAAACGTGCTTTTTTGAACAAAAAAATGGATTTGTCGCAGGCGGAGGCGGTTCTTGATTTAATCCATGCGAAAACCGACGATTTTGCCAGAAAAAGCGCCGGAAACCTTTGCGGGAAGCTTTCTTCCGAAATTAAGGAGATAAAAACGAATATTGTCGGCATATTGTCGAGAATAGTTGCTGCGATTGACTTTCCGGAGGATGTTGCGGAGCCGGAATATTCGGAAATTGAGGATGCAATTTTCAAATCAATCAAAAAAACCGAAAATATCCTCAAAGGCGCAAAAAACTCTAACGTAATGCGCCAGGGCATAAAAATCGCAATCGTGGGCCGCCCGAATGCGGGAAAATCCTCGCTTTTTAACCGGCTTTTGAGCATTGACAGGGCAATAGTTACGGAAATCGCCGGAACAACGCGCGATGTGCTCCAGGAAACCATGGATATCCACGGAATTCCCGCGACTTTGATTGATACGGCCGGAATCCACTCTGGTGAAGAAATTGACCGCGTTGAGGCAATCGGAATTGATTACACAAAAAAATGTGCGGCCGAGGCTGATATTATTTTGTTCCTTTTTGACGCTTCAAAGGGCTTTTCGGCTGAGGACAGCGAAATTTACGACTTAATCAAGGAAAAACCCCACATAAAAATCGCAGCAAAGTCCGATTTGGGGCATTTTCCGGATGTAATGAATATTTCCGTAAAATCAGGGGAAAATATTGAAGAATTGAAGTCAAAAATTGCGGATATGGTTCTGGATTCAAATTCCGTCGAAAGCGAGTTCACGACGAACCAGCGCCAGGAAGAATGCCTTAAAAACTGCCTTTTTTCATTAAAAAACGCGCTTGAAGCAGCGAATGCAAGGCAGCTTCAGGATTTGATTTCGATTGATTTGAAATCCGCGCTTATTGCGCTCGACGAGCTTACGGGCGAAGTGATTACGGATGACATTTTGAACAGTATTTTTGACAATTTTTGTATCGGCAAATAAAACGGAGCAGCATGTACAGCAAAGAAGAACTTTTAAAATTATATAACTCGGATTTGGAGGAGCTTTTGGAGATTTCGGGCGAAGTGTGCTCAAATAAAATCGAACTCTGCTCGCTAATCAGTGCCAGAACCGGAAAGTGCTCGCAAAATTGCAAATATTGCGCCCAGAGCTCGCACTATCGCACGAATATCGAAACAAATCCGCTTCTTTCACCCGAAGAAGTGAAAAAAGCGGCTTTGAGGGCAAAAGAGCATAAATCATTGCGTTTTGCCGTCGTGACATCCGGAAAAACGCCGGATGAGAGCGATTTTGACACGATGATTGAGATGATAAAAGAAATCAACAAAATTGACGGGCTCAACAGCTGCGCGTCTATCGGGATATTGAACGAAGAACAGGCAAAAAGGCTTGCAGAAGCCGGATTGAAGCGTTTTCATCACAATATTAACACCTGCCGCTCATATCACCCGCAAATCTGTACCACACACAGCTATGAAGACCGAATAAATACGGTAAAACTCGTCCGAAAATACGGAATGGAGCTTTGCTGTGGGGTTATTATCGGGATGGGCGAAAGTGTTGAGCAGCGCGTGGAAATGGCAATGGAGCTGGCGGAAATTCACCCCGATTCCATCCCGTTGAACATCCTGATGCCCATAAAAGACACGCCTTTTGAAAATTACCACGACAAAATCGACGAAGACGGCATCATGAGGACGATTGCGATTCTGAAAATTGCAAATCCCGATTCTGTTGTGCGTTTTTGCGGCGGAAGAATGCGGCTTTCGGAGAAAAATCAGGAACTTATGCTAAAATATTGCGTTGAGGGCATTTTGACGGGCGATTATTTGACCACAACCGGAAAAACGCCCGAAAAAGACCTCGAAACCATTGAAAAACTGAACAAGGAACTAATATGTACGACTACATCAAAGGTATAATCATCTCAAAACAGCCGGCAGCGTCAAAAGGGGCGCTGGTTATCATTGAAAACAACGGAATCGGCTACGCAATCAACACAACCGACCGCGCAATCGCTGATTTGGGCGGGCTGAACGCGGAATCTAAAATTTACGTAACTCTGATTCACAAAGAAGATTCAATGTCGCTGTGCGGGTTCGCAAACCGTGAAGAACGGGACATTTTTAACATTCTTCAGAGCGTTTCCGGGGTCGGGATGAAGTCCGCGCTGGTGCTTTTGAATGAATTTTCGGGTTGTGAGCTGATTTCGGCGGTAATCAGGGGCGATTATAAGGAGCTTTCGCGCGCAAAAGGCATTGGGCCGAAGCTTGCGCAAAAAATCATCATTGAACTCAAGGACAAACTCATAAACTGGCAAAAAACTGCACCAATCGACCTTTCTGATATCACAACCGACGTGAATGCTCCTGAAGAAACGGTTTCTGAGGTTCAGGCAGTTCTGTTCTCGCTCGGTTATTCGCCGGATGAGGCGAAAAATGCCATAAAACTTGCGTTTGCAAGCGCAGAAAAGAAAGATTCGCCCGAGGAAATCCTGAAAGAGGCGCTTCGTTATCTTGCGCAGAGCGCTCAGGACTGATTTTGGCCGTTTTGGGACGCGATTTGATGTTTTAAAGCGCAAATTTTATGAAATTATGTAAAAAACCGTTATAGGGACTGTTTTGGGCTTTATCTTTTGGACATTTTTTAATTTCCGGCGATAAACGTACTTCACAAGTGCCAAATAATAAATTCATTCTTGTTTTTGTAAAAATTCGCGTCCTAAAACGCGCGTCTTTCGCTTTCCGGCTTTTGGCGGGTTTCCAGGTACAGTTCTTTTGCTGCTTCAATGAGTTCTGGCATGTATTTTTTGACAAATTTTGTATCTGTGTTCTCAGCTCCCATTAAAATCTGCATACAAACCGCAAATGCCTCGGCTTCATTGTACGTAGCATAATTTGTTGCGCCGCCAAATATCCCTTTAAAGTTACCTTTCATTGGATTTTGGTCATCAAATGTTTTTCGGCCCGAATTTTCAAGCTTTTGTATGCATTTGTCATAGATTTCCTTAAATTTTCCTTTTTCGGATTGGAATATGACACTTTCTTTCTCTTTAATATTATCTATTCCATGAGCAAGTTCATGAATGAGAGTGCCGGGGCGCAAATAAGGTGCAGTTATTGTATCTTGGCTGTAAAATGCGGCTGCCTTTATTTTGTCTGTTTCAGAGTATTGTTCTTCTTTTTTCATACCGCGAATTTGCCTGATTTCGGCAGCCATATTTTCAAAAACCTCTCCGGGCAACTCTTGCAGTGTTTTTAGGCTGCGTTTTTGTGCGTTTTTTGAGCGGTATTCTATGTTTATTAGGGATTTTAGGTTAATTCTTCTGCTTTCACCTGTTGTTTTGTTGAAAACATTGACTATCGGGCCGTTATATTCTATTGAATATTCGTTTTTCGAGCGGTAATATTCGTTTGAAATCCTTGAACTATTGACTTTTTTATGCGCGTCATAGTAGTTTGAATCTATATAAGGCTCGCAAATTGAGTTTAGCAATTCTTGCTTTAGTTTTTCCGGAATTTTTGAATTTTGAATATCATCCGTCAGCTCTCGTCCTGTTTTGGCAAAATAATCGTCCATATCATTACCGATTGTGTTATTTTTTACGGAATTTTCGATTAATTTTGCAAATTCCTCCGGATTTGAATTTTCACTGTCAAAAAACTTCGCTAATTTTTCAGAAATATCAGTGTGTTTGGATTCTGATATTTGGTGTATTGTTTTTTCTTTAACAACAATACCATTTTCAATGGTTTTGACTGAGTTTTTACTCATAATTGTTTCTAAAATGCCCTCGTCAAAGAAATAAATCTCATCGCCGAGAGCTAAATCGCTCACTTTTCCGTCCTCGATTGATATGTAGTTATAGTTATCATCTCTGATATCAATATCATCGTCGTGTGCATATATCAGAAAATTTTTGCCGGTTTTTTCATCAAAAACCTCAATTGAAATACTTGAATCTGCGCTATTTTCAAAGGATAGGACTTCTTTTTGGGTTACTTTGTTGATAATCCTCAGCGTTTCTTTTGCTGTCAGCATTCCCGCATCGTCTGGAGATGGTAAATCCATGACGATTTCATACTTTTCATCGGGAAAGTGTTTTTTAATCTCTTCAAAGCTTAATTTTTGGGCATCAATGTTGTTGTCTACCCCTAAATCAAGAAAACTCAATTCGGGAAAGAATTTTTCTAACGAATTTTCGGGATGAATTTGGCTTTTGTGCACATTTTTTAAAGATTCGTCTGATTTTTTCTGCACAAGCTCCAAAAATTTCAACATATCATCAGGTTTTATCGTTCCGTAAAAATTCTCGGGGCAGGTTTGTTTGATAAAATTTTCAAGTTCTGTGTAACTGAGCTCGTTGTTTCCGTCTTGCGCCGCAAATTCCTTTAACGTGTTAAATATTGAGCTTGTTTCTTTGGAATTCAATTTAGCATCGGGTATATGGTTAAAAGCCGAAAATATGCTCCTGAGGCTGCTTCTTTTGGGCATTTCATCAATACTGACTTTTCCGTATGAATCTTTCAGAAAAATTTTCTTTCCGTTTGGAAGTTTTATAAAATCTTCATGGGGCATTTATTTCTCCAAAATCATCACACAAAATAATTATCGGCATTTTTACAGATTTCTTTAAAAAAAAAGAAATTTTTTACAAAATGATACAAATTTGTATGATTTTTAGAGAAATTACTGCAATTTTGCCTTTACTCTTGCCGCTTTTTCAACCTGATTGTCGTAATCAATGCGCCCGATGAGCTTGTTCAGCCTGCGCTGGGTTTCTTTGAACTGCTCAATTGTCAAACTCTGCGCTCCGTCAGAGGATGCATGCTCGGGATCGTGGTGAACTTCAATCATAATGCCGTTTGCACCCGCAATCAGCGCTGCTTTGGCCATTGGTTCGACAAGATATCTTCTTCCCGTGCCATGGCTCGGGTCTGCGATGATTGGGAGATGAGAATATTTCTTGATTATCGGAATAGCTGCAATATCCAGCGTATTTCGCGTGAAAGTCGAGTCAAAACCCTTTACACCGCGCTCGCAGAGGATGACTTTTTCGTTCCCGTTGCACATGATATGCTCGGCCGCAAGGAGAAACTCCCTGATTGTCGCCGCTCCGCCGCGTTTTAGAAGCACGGGCTTGCTGCATTTTCCTACTGCTTTCAAAAGTTTAAAATTTTGCATGTTTCTTGCGCCGATTTGTATAAGATCCGCATATTCTTCCACCAAATCAACGTCGGCCGTATCCATAACTTCGGTAACAACCAAAAGACCGGTCATTTCGCGGGCTTTTGCGAGATATTCAAGCGCTTTTCCCTCCAAACCCTGAAATTCATAGGGCGAGGTCCTCGGTTTGAACGCACCGCCGCGTAAAAACTGGCATCCCATCTCTTTTGCTGCCTGAGCGACTTTTAAAAGCCCCTCAAAATCTTTTTCAACCGAGCATGGCCCGACCATCATAACAGGACGCTCCAAACCGCCGACTTTCACACCGTTTGGGAATTCTATGACCGTGTCATCTTCTTTTCCCTCTCTGGAGGCGAGTTTGTAGGGCTCCTGGATAAGTTTTACCTCTCTTACCCCGTCAAATGATGCAATGGAAGCCGGATCAACAAGCCTTTTGTCGCCTATTGCGGCGAGAACCGTCATCACATCGCCCTCGTTGACGATTATTTTGAACCCTTTGGTTTCGAGATTGTTTTTTACCGCGTTGATTTGTTCTTTTGTGGCTTTTGGTTCCATTACAATAATCATTATTAATGCTCCTGACTATACTGTTTGCGCTATTTTATCCAATGCAGCGATTTTGTTTTCATAACTTGTTTCTACCAGGCTGTTTTTTGAGAACATGCAGTTTTTAACAATGCAGCCCGGCGCGATTTCGGTGTTGTCCCACAAAATTGAATCTTCAATCACCGCTTTTTCACCGATTTTGCAGTTATTTCCGATTACGCACTTCCCTTTTATGAGCGCTGAGGGTGAAATTTCGCAATTTTTTCCGATTGCGCATACACCATGAGCCGTTTTGACTGGCGTAAACCCGGGAATGCTTACTTTTCCGTCCAAAGCGTCAAAATTCGACTGTTTGTATTGCTCCAGCGTTCCGATATCCGACCAGTAGCCGTTGATTTTGCAAGTATGAATTTTTTCGCCCGCTTCCATCAAGGACGGGAACACATTTTTGGCAAAATCGTATTTTTCACCCTCGGGTATGTAGTCAAAAATCCTTTTTTTGAACACATAAATGCCCGTGTTAATCAAATTGCTTTTTGCAAGCTCAACAGGCGGCTTTTCTTGGAATTCTTGGACAATATTGTTCCCGGACGCAACGACAACGCCATAATTGCAGACTTCTTCATGCGCAACAGGCACAACTGCCATCGTGGCAATGCATCCGCTGTTTAAATGCGATTCAATAATCTTATCTAATTGCGCATCATGGAGCCCGTCGCCGCTCAAAACAAGGAAATCGTCCTCATTTTCAAAGAAAAATTCACACTTTTTAACCCCGCCGGCAGTTCCTGAGAGATTTTCTTCATGAATTGAAGTGAAATTCAGCCGGTTTGGCAAAAAACTTTCATACCTGCTGCTGATTTGCCCGCCGAGGTAGTGAGTGTTCGCAATAACTTCGGTGATTCCGTAGGCGACGAGTTTTTGAAGCAAAATATCCATAACAGGCAAATTTGCTACGGGAACAAGCGGTTTTGGGATATTTTTTGTCAGCGGATCAAGCCTTGAGCCTACGCCCGCGGCCATAACCATTGCTTTTTTAATCAATATTCATCTCCAATTTTATAGAAAACATTGTACACCAATACAGCCGTTGCGTGCAAGCAAAAAGGCTAAAAAATCGTTATATTTTCAGTTCATCCAAATCGCAAGATGCGAGAAATTCCCGAAAATCGTAGATTTTTGCGAGTTCTGCTTTGAGTTCGTCGAAAAGCTCGGATTCTTTGATTTTTGAGTACCCCAGCGCATTAATAAATTTCAGTTTTATCAGGTCATTTGTCCTCTCTAAAACCTCAATCATGCCTAGCGATTCAAACATGTCGATGCAAAGTTCGGCAGCTTCGTTAGTAATGCCCAAAAATCCGGAAATTTCGTTCAGGCTGACCTGCCCGCCGCGGTTGTTTGACGCATATTTCAGCATTCCCGAAATATTTTTCAAAACGGCTTCCTCATCGATTTTTTTGTTCTCAAAATTCATAAAATGAAGAACTTTTGCCTGGGATTTTCTGCAAATCGCCGCCAGAACCTCAAATGAGGGCGGATAATCAAAAAACATCACCTGCGCGCACACAGGCAAGTTGATTCTGTCCGCAAGCCGTTCGCCCATAACCTTGTATTTGGAAAGATTTTTGGAAATTTCCCTGTTTTCGCTGAAAATCGCTGTTTTTAGCTTTGTACTCAAAAGATAATCGCAAATTTGGTCAAAAATACCTGTTTTTTTGCGGTGGTCGAGCAGTTTTAAGCCGGATTCTTCCTTGATTGCGTCGGATTTTATGTCTTGAACATCCAGCTGAAGTGTTGTTGCGCCGTTGAAATTATTTACTTTCGGGTAAAAAGCAAGGTCAATTTTCACTCCCTGCGGGATGTTTAGTTTTGAATGGTTCCAGCGCACGCACTCAAATTCTCGGCCGGAATCGTCCGTGCAGAAGATTTTTAGGTGATTTTGGTTCGCTCCCATGACATTTGCCTGTTTCAGCGTAAGATTTTTTACGGCAAAAACCGGATTTTCGTTCCCGGCGCCGAATGGCTGGAGTTTTTCGATTTCCGTCATCAGCTCAAAGTTCAAATCGTCCGGAGAAAGCTCTATATCTACGTTTACAACGGGCTTTATCGGGTTTTGTTCGACAATTGCGTCAATAGAAGCCGCAAGCCCCTTTTTTAATTCTTCAAAACTGATTTTTTCAGGGCTGAAAAACAGTCCGGCAGCCAATGCATGCCCTCCGAACCCCGCAAGCCGGCTGCTGTTTTCTTCAATCACCTTTTGAGCATGCACTCCGGGCACGCTCCTGGCCGAGCAGCGTATAAAACCGGTATTTTGGTCTTTTGTCATGAGAAAAACGGGCTTGTAAAATTTTTCCACTATCCGTGAGGCCACAATCCCGATTATTCCGACGTGCCAGTCTTCTTTGAACAGTATAATTGAGTTTGAGGGCGGTTCGTTTTGGAGCTGTTCGACGGCTTCTTCGTAAATTGTGTCCGAAAGGCTCTGGCGGATGCGGTTGTAGTTGTCCAGAGTCTGTGCATAGACCTCAAGCTGCGCATCATTGTCGCAAATCAGCAGATTCAGCGCATTTTCTACGGTGTCAAGGCGCCCTGCTGCGTTGATTCGCGGGGCGATTCCGAAAGCTACATTTTCAGAGTTGATGTTTTCGGGCGAATATCCCGCAATTTTCAAAAGTTTTTGAATTCCGGGATTTTTGCCTCCGCTAATGAGTTTCAGCCCTGTTGTCGTGAAAGAACGATTTTCGCCCAAAAGCGGAACCACGTCCGCAATCGTTCCGATTGCAACGAGCGGCAAAAGCTCCTGCACAAAATCATATTTTTCATAAAATTCAAGCAGCGCGCAGGCAAGTTTGAATGCGACCCCTACTCCCGCAAGGTAATTCAGCGATTCTATCACATCGAGCGGCAAATTTTCGTCAAGTGAGCCCGGAGCTTTCGGATTTATTATTGAAAAAGCGTCGGGAATGGTTTCGGGCGCCTCATGGTGGTCGGTAATGATTATATCCGTCTTAAAACCGTTCAAAAATTTGACTTCTTCCGCGTTGCTTATCCCGCAATCCACTGTTATGAGCAGTTTTGCCCTTTCTTTTGCGATAAGTTTAACCAGCGCTTTTGTATTCAGCCCGTGGTTTTCAAATTCTCTGGTCGGAACGTAATAAGAAACATTTGCCCCAAGAAATCTAAGCGTTTTCAGCATAAGAGCGGTCGACGTGACCCCGTCGCAGTCAAAATCGCCCCAGATGATTATTTTTTCGCCGTTTTTGATTGCCCTGTCGATTCTTTCGATGGATTTTTTCATGTCAACAAAGGCATCAGGCTTTGAAATCTTCATTTTGTCGGGATTTAGAAAATTTTTTGCCTTTTCAACCGTGTCAATTCCGCGCTGCAAAAGCAGTCCGGCTGTTATTGCGCTGCCGCATAGGTCGATTAGCTCTTTCGGAGCTTCTTTTGCCTCTTTAATTTCCCAAATCTTTTGCATATTTCAACTTTTTATAATGTAGAACTTTATAAACTCTACAATTCCGAATTTTTGCAGAATCACGACGAATTTTCGCCGCTTTGAGCTTATTTAAGGACTGCAAAGCTAAACTTCTTCTTCCTCGTCGTCTTCGTCTTCTTCTTTTGTTATCGAATCGATAACCATTTGCGCCATTTCTTTGGCTACGGACTTTTGAACGACTTCGGGGCTGTTTTCCAGCATGTTTATTGCGGTTCTGACCGTGCTGTCAATATCATACCACCTGCTTTTGCCCTTTTCTATTGTTCCGTCTTCGACAGCTGCCATGATATCCTCAACTGCGGAATAGGTATTTTCCGAAATGTTGTGTTCAATGATGATTTTAATGAGGTTCAGGGCGACTTTTATCTGTGTTTCGTCGTCAGATTCGCGCAAAGTGCGCATTGAACGCGACAAAACCGGGTCTTTGTCGTACCAGCGGCGGTAGTTTTCGCTGTATTCTTCTTTCATACCTCTCTCCTTTGCTGCGATTTAGCTGTTTTTGTAAACCACGCCTTTTCCGCCTTCGGGATAGTTCCATTTTATATATTTGCAGGCAATCCGGCATGCACCGCACTCAAGGCATTTTTCGTAGCTTACAGTGAGTTTTTTTTCTGATTCGTTGTAATTGTAAACCTTTGCCGGACATATAATTGTACACACCTTTTCCAAACATTGCAAGCATTGTTCATCATCGGGGTGAAGATGGCTTGTCTGCGAAGTTTTGAAAGTGTTTTTGTAAAGTTTTTTATCCAAATCGCTCATTTCAGCACCCCGAAAATCAATTTTATACCCGTAATTGCGTCGCTAAAAAGCTCGGCAAGGCTTCTTTTGCAGAAAAAGTTTTTTGTAAATTTCACAAACAGCGATTTTTTCTCGATTCCGTTCGCGGAGGTGAAAATCTCGAAAAATTCGTTGACTTTCTGCGGATAATAGCCCAAAAATGACTCCGTTCGACCTGAAACCAGCTTCACAACATCTTTGTAAGTCCTTAAATCTTTCATCACGAAGCTGTTTTGGAGCTTTTTCTCATAAAGACAGAGCATGTTCGCTGAAAAATCGTTCTTTTCAATCGCCTCAAGCGCTGTTTCTCCGGCGAATTTTCCGCTGAACATTGCGAGGTTCGTTCCCTCAAAATGCACGTTGTTCACAAGCGCAGCAGCGTCGCCCGTAACCATTACGCCGTTTGCGTAGAGCTTTGGCAGCGGCTCGATTCCGCCCTCGGGTATCAAATGCGCCGAATACTCAATCAATTCGCCGTCTTTTATCAACGGTGCAATCGACGGATGATGCTTCAAATCCTCAAGAAGCTCATAGGGCGCGATTTTTTTGCTTTTTAAATCGTCAAGCGACGCGCCGATGCCGATTGCTACGGATTCTTTGTTCGTAAACATCAAACCCATCGCAAAAAGCCCTGCAAGCGGCCCTCCGGCAATCTTAAATTCGGCGCCTTTTCCGTCAATAAGCCCAAAACGCTGCTCAATAACGGCTGACGGCAGCTTCAGAACCTCTTTTACCCCCAGAACGACCTGTTTTGTTTTCGGTTTGGATTTCAAGCCGATTTGTTCCGCCAGAAGCGAATTTGCGCCATCCGCGAGAATGACAATATCCGCATAAAATTTCTCCAAATCCGTTTCAATCCCCACAACATCGCCGTTTTCAACAATCAAATTCCGCACGGTTGTATCCGGAGCAAGATAAACACCCTCTTTTTTTGCCTGTTCAACGCACCATTTGTCCCATTTTGCCCGCAAAGCGATGAAAGAGCCGTCCTCCGTGAGCGAATTTTTGTAAGAAATCGTTGTGCTGTCGTATTCAGACAGGAGCATGAAGCTTTTGTTGTTCACAAAGCGCTCGATTGGCGCTTCTTTAAAGTTCGGGAAGATTTCTTGCGCGGCATGCGAGTAAATTACGCCTCCGTAGACGTTTTTTGAGCCGGAAAAATTGCCTCTTTCCACGAGCACAACCTTTTTTCCGCCCCTGGCAACCGTAATCGCCGCACTGACGCCCGCAGGACCCGCTCCGACTACTATTACGTCTGTTTTGCTGCTTTCGCTCATCCGAACTCCTTTTTATGCTCCAATTATACTATCAAATTAGATTTCGCCGCAATAAACTTTAGGAGTAGTTCTTTTTATTACCGGTTTTGCGCTTGGAGCCGCTTTGTTTTTCCCGCCCTGCTTTTCAATCAGTTTACAACAATGCACAAATATCCTGATATGTTGTCAACACTCTCAAAATCCTGACAGCGCTGCCGGCAATTCTATATACTATCAGATAATTCTTTTTAACAACATAAAACCTTACATCAAGATGCGTCAAATCGGTTCTTAATTTTCCCAGATTTGGATGCTCGCAAAGAACGGAAAAGGTCTTGTGAAAAGCCGCAGCTATCTTTTTTGCGGCAATTTTATTGTCTTGCGCTATATAGTCTGCGATTGTTTCAATATCTTTATAGGCTTTTTCTGTTATTTCCAGCTTAAAATTATTCATACTTTTTAATTAATTTTTCCATCGCAGAATTTCCGTCATAAATAACAGTATCATCCCAGCCTTTTTCAATTTCGCTGTTGAGCCTGCTTATTCTTTCCTGAGAAACTGCGTCTTTGGATGCCATGAGCCTTAAAGCTTCCCTGATTACCTCGCTTACAGAATTGTACAAGCCGGAAGCAACTTTATCTTGCACAAATTTTTCTAATGTCGGAGTTAAAGATATGTTCATATTATGCCTCATTTATATCAATTTATAATTATATTATGACAAAAATTGTTATTATTTTCAATATAGCCGACTTTAAATTTAATCATTTTTTGTATTTTTTTTATTATTTGTTAAAATATTTCTGATTATTGCGGACAAAAACGGAAAAAATCCGCTAGATTGAAGAGATATGCGATGTCAGAATTTGAAGCACCGAAAAAAATAAAAAATCCTAAAAAAAATTCCAAAATAAAATCATTTTTTGTAATGTCAATTTCCGCATTATTGGCGCTGTTTATCGGGGTGAATTTGTATTTGAGTTCGCTTCCGCCGATTAAAAATCTTGATGATTTTAAACCGAATATTGTAACAAAATTTTATTCTGCTGACGGTGAGCCGATAAAAACGTTTACGGCGTATCGTTTTGAAAAAGTGGACATAAAGGACGTTCCGGACAGCATAAAACAGGCGATTATTGCGACGGAGGACAAAAATTTCTATCATCATCACGGATATGACCCTGTCGGGCTCGTGCGCTCGACCCTTGTGAACATTGCATCGGGCAGTTTTAAGCAGGGCGCAAGCACAATTACCCAGCAGCTCGCAAGAATCCTGTTTTTGAATAACGAAAAGACTTTTGACCGCAAAATAAAGGAATTTATCGTCGCGGCGAGGATAGAAAAAACGATTTCCAAGGACAAAATCCTCGAAATGTACCTGAATAACGTTTATCTGGGCTCCGGAGCTTACGGAATCGCCGGCGCGGCGCAGATTTATTTTAATAAACCGCTTAAAGAGCTCACACTTGCAGAAGCTGCGTTGATTGCGGGGCTTCCGCAGGCGCCGTCTGTTTATTCGCCGTATAATAATAAAAAATTGGCGATTGAGCGCAGAAATCAGGTTCTTATGCGCATGTTCAAAATGCGCTACATCACGCGCCAGCAATACGAGCAGGCAATCGAAGAAAAACTCACCCTGAACCCGAATCCGAATGTTTATTCGCTAAACAGAGCACCGTATTTTGTTGATTTTGCGATGAATGAGCTCGAAGAACTGGGTTTTGATGAAACAGAAATCTCGCAGGGCGGTTATAAAGTCGTTACAACGTTGAATTACGAGGCTCAAAAAGCAGCTGTGGATTCGGTTACGGCAAAACTCGGCTCAAGCGGAAAAACAAATGCGGCAGTATTTTCTTTCTCGCCGATAACGGGTGAAATTTACGTTTATGTGGGCGGAAAAAACTACGGAAAGAGCCAGTATGACCGTATTACGCAGGCAATAAGGCCGCCCGGCTCCGCATTTAAGCCTTTTGTTTATGCGGCGGCGCTGGAAAAGGGCTGGGGGCCTAACGATTACCTTGCGGATACCCCAGTAAACATCAACGGATGGAAACCGCGCAACTATGGCAACAGATATCGCGGTCAAATGCCGTTGTTTGCAGGTTTGATGCTGTCATCCAACGTAATGGCCGCAAGATTGATTCAGGAGGTCGGCGTGCGTTCGGTTATTACCATTGCGCGTTCTTTGGGAATCACAACACCGCTCGAATATGACATGACTATCGCTCTTGGCTCAAACGGTGTTAAGCTTTATGAAATGACCGTGGCCTACGGCGCTTTTGCGAACGGCGGTTTCAAGGTTAAGCCTTATGCAATCGAAAGGGTGGAAACTTCGCGCGGCAAAATCATCTACGAGGCCCCGAAAACCCGCGTTATGAAAGTTCTTAACCTGAATACCGCGGCAGTTTTGACGGCAATGCTTGAAACCGTAATTGAAAGCGGTACCGGCCGTGCCGCAAACATCGGAAAACCGGCTGCGGCAAAGACCGGGACAACGGATGATAACAAAGATGCGTCTTTTTACGGCTATACGCCTGATATCGTGACCGGAATCTGGGTCGGAAACGACGATAACTCAAAAATGTACGGAGTTTACGGCGGTACAATCCCGGCTGCAATCTGGAAAGACACAATGAACGTTTTGACCAAGAAATTCGGCGCTTCAAAGTTCGATTATCCGGAAGTTGAGCTGAAAAAGGGCGGAATCGGCAAATCTACGGTTAAACCCGAGGACGAAGAACGCGAAGACGCTCCGGAAGAACCCGCACAAGAAATACAGCAGCCGGCTGCGACGACCGAAGACGCTTCTGCAAGCAATAATCTTCAAAATCCGGTTTCATTTAACAATACTTTTCTTGAACAGCACAAAAATCAGCCCTCAGCGCAGACCCCTCCGGCTCCTGCGACTCCTCCGGTTCCGCCAAAGCCAAAAAGACTCCCGGTTTCGGTTCAGTAGGGCGTTTTTGTGCAAAAAATCGGCTTTTTCAGCTAAAATGTGTTGATTTTGATATAAAATCGGGCATTTTCGTGCAATTACGCTTCAAAAACGCTGCAATTGCCGGTTTTTGCCGGAATTTGTGGTTGGGGTGGCGCTAAATCTGCATTTTGGGCGGATTTTGCCAAGAATTTTTTAAAATTCCGTATAATTGTCCCGAAAAAACGCGATATTTTAAAGCAAGGCAAATTTAACCCCGTCAAAAATTTTTTTGGTTTATAATATTGTTAAAATTAATCAAAAATGGAGAGATAAAGTGAGTATAAAAGAGATTTTGAAAAAAACAGCCGCTCAGCAGAGAAAAGCGCTGTTGAATAAGGATATTTCGGCAGTTGAGCTGACAAAAGAGACGCTTGAGCAGGTAAAATCCGTTGACGGTGAACTCGGAGCGTTCAACTCCCTGTGTGAGGAGCAGGCGCTTGAAACTGCGAAAAAAGTTGACGAAAAAATAGCAAAAGGCGAAGAAATCCCCGCGCTTGCAGGCATTCCGCTCGCTTTAAAAGACAATATGAACTACAAAGGCAGCAAAACCACCGCCTCAAGCAAAATCCTTGAGAATTTTGTTTCTCCATACGACGCAACGGTCGTAAAAAAATTAAAAGAAAACTTTATCCCGATAATCGGCAAAACAAACCTCGACGAGTTCGCAATGGGCTCATCAAACGAAAACTCCGCGTTTAAAAACGTGAAAAATCCGTGGGATTTGAACAAAGTTCCCGGCGGAAGCTCGGGCGGATCGGCTGCTGCGGTTGCCGGATTTGAGTCAACTATCGCGCTGGGCTCTGACACGGGCGGAAGTATCAGACTTCCGGCAAGTTTTTGCGGCGTTGTGGGCTTAAAACCTACGTACGGGCGGGTTTCAAGATACGGATTGATTGCGTTCGCTTCATCACTTGACCAAATCGGGCCTTTTGCGCGTTCTGTTGAGGATGCTGCGCTGCTTTTAGAGGTTATAAGCGGCCATGACCCCAACGATTCAACATCTTTGGACATTCCTGTGCCGAACTATTCGGCGGCGCTTAAAAAAGATATAAAAGGCTTAAAAATCGGCGTTATTAAAGAACTTTTGGGCGAAGGCGTCGCTGCTGACGTAAAAACAGCGATTGAAAACGCAATTGCGACTTACAAAAGCCTCGGAGCCGAAATTTTGGAGGTTTCGCTGCCGCTTTTGAAGCATTCTATCGGCGTTTATTACATCGTTGCGACTGCGGAGGCAAGCTCTAATCTTGCGCGCTTTGACGGCGTAAAATACGGCCACAGAACGCCTGATGCAAAAAACCTGCTCGAAATGTACACAAAAACAAGAGCAGAGGGCTTCGGCGACGAAGTAAAAAGAAGAATCATGCTCGGAACTTACGCGTTGAGCTCGGGTTATTACGACGCATATTACAAAAAGGCCCAGCAGGTAAGGCATTTGATTAAAAACGATTTTGACAAGGTTTTTGAAACGGTTGATGTGCTGCTTTCTCCGACCTGCCCTTATACGGCGTTTGAAATCGGCTCAAAAGTTGCTGATCCGCTTAGCATGTACCTGACAGACATCGGAACAATCAGCGCAAACCTCGCAGGAATCCCCGGCATGAGCATTCCGTGCGGATTTGACAACAGCTCAATGCCTGTGGGCATGCAGCTTCTCGCTCCTGCGCTTCAGGAAGAAAAACTGCTCAATGCTGCTTATAATTTTGAGCAGGCAACGGATTTTCACACAAAAACACCCGCGCTGGCGGCTGTTTAATGGCATAAAAAGGGACGTGTTATGAAAAAGATTGTAATAACTTTATTAATGGTAATTTCGTTATGCGCAAATGCCGGGGCGGTTTTCGCCTATTCAACGGAGAGCGCAATGTATTACAACGAGGGTCTGGATTATTATCAAAACGGCGAATATGCCAAAGCGATTGAATCTTTCAAGGCTTCTGTCGCAAAAGATCCGACATTTGTCGATGCTTATTACAATCTGGGCGCAATTTACGAATATTTGAAAAGTTATCAGTCCGCGATTGCATGTTTTTCAAAAATCCACAAACTTGAGCCCAAAGACTCGGAAACTATCATAAAACTGTCCGAATTGTACAACAAAGTCGGCAATGTTGAGCAGGCGCTGTTTTTTATCAACAAAATCCAGCCGGATGATCAGTTTTATCCGAAAGCAAAAGCCTTAAAGGCTCAATATGACGTAACAATGCAGCGCGAAAAAGCAAAACGCGCCCTGTCAAACCTAAATCAGGCGAATGAGCTGAATCGCAGCGTAATCAACAAGTTTTCGGGCCCAACAGGCATTGCGGTTGACTCAAAAGGCGTGCTTTATGTTGCAAGCTACACGGATAACAGCATTTACAAGGTCATGCCTAACGGCCAGAGCTATCTTTTTTCAAAAAGCCCCATGCTGGGCGGGCCGATTGGGCTTGCTTTTGACGCGAGTGACAACCTTTATGTCGCAAATTACGACAAAAACAACATCCTGAAAATCAACCGCGGCGGGCAAATATACGTTTTTATGAATAAAATCACAAATCCGTATTATCTGCTGATTAAGGGCAACAATCTTTACATAACAGAGCAGGGCAACAATACGGTTGTAAAATATAAATTGTATTAGCCTCGGCTGGGGGCGAATGCATCCCAAAATCGGGCGTTTGGGCTATTTTATCTTAAAATAACGCTTAATTTTTCAAAATGTCCGTTAAAAATCCGCACAAATTTTGTGAAAAATTTAAAAGCTCTATTTTTAGGTAATTTTGCCTGAATTGGCGTTGTTTTCATAAAAAATTGGGCGGAAAAACAAATAAATTCAACCCCCTGCCTGCCAAAGCCGATTATCCCGAATTTTATATTGTATTAGTACATCATACAGTGGATTATTTGGATTTGGGCATAAAAGATGGTATAATTAAGCGGAAAACAGTAAATTTATTAAAGGGAACATAACCATGAACAAAAGTCAGTCCTCGGGTATTTGGATAGTAGTGATACTGCTTGTTATTTGCCTTGCTGCAATGCTTTTCCCCGCAAGCACGACAAGCACGCAGGATATTTCTTACTCACAGTTTTTGAAAAAGGTCAAAGCTTCGCAAATAGAATCGGTTTCTATTGATAAGGATGTTTTGACGGCCAAACCTAAGGGCGATGTGAAAGTTTCGAACGCGGTCAGCCCGAATAAACAGCAATCTTCGGTGGTTTATCGCGTAATGCTGCCTTTGAACGACCCTGCGGTCTATAAAACGCTTGAAGAAAACAACGTAGATGTGAGCGTGAAAAAGCCAAGCGACTCATCACGCGCAATCGCCGTACTTTCAACGCTTTTACCCTTGCTTTTGATAATCGGTTTTGTTGTTTTGATGGCAAAAACCATCCAATCCGGCGGCTCTCAGGCCATGTCTTTCGGAAAAAGCAAAGCAAAACTCATGCTGGACAGCAAAGTTAAGGTTACGTTCAAGGATGTTGCCGGAATCGACGAAGAAAAGCAGGAACTTGAAGAAATCGTTGACTTTTTGAAAAATGGTGAAAAATATGTAAAACTCGGCGCAAAAATCCCGAAAGGCGTCTTGCTCGTCGGGGTTCCGGGTACAGGTAAAACCCTTATGGCAAAAGCCGTTGCCGGAGAAGCGGGTGTTCCGTTCTTCTCAATCAGCGGTTCTGATTTTGTTGAAATGTTCGTCGGTGTCGGCGCTTCAAGGGTTCGAGATTTATTTGAACAGGCTAAAAAACATCAGCCATGTATCATTTTTATCGATGAAATCGACGCTGTCGGCCGTCAGCGCGGTGCCGGCATGGGCGGAGGCCATGACGAACGCGAACAAACCCTTAACCAGCTGCTCGTTGAGATGGACGGCTTTGATGAAAACACAAATATCATCGTAATCGCCGCAACAAACCGCCCGGATATCCTTGATAATGCGCTTTTGCGCCCGGGTCGTTTTGACAGGCAGATTGTTGTGCACAGACCCGACATTCTTGGCCGCGAACAGATTCTGAACGTGCATGCGAAGAACAAACCGCTCGCTGATGACGTGGATTTGAAAGTTCTTGCAAAAAGAACGCCCGGATTTACCGGTGCTGACCTGCAAAACCTCTTAAACGAGGCTGCATTGCTCGCTGCGCGCGACAATCAGACGCAAATTAACATGCATTACCTTGAAGAAGCTATCGATAAGGTAATTGCCGGCCCGGAAAAGAAAAGCAGAATCATTTCCGACGAGGAAAAGGAAAATACGGCCTACCATGAGGTCGGGCATGCGCTTTTGGCGAAACTGCTCAAAAACAGCGACCCGCTTCACAAGGTTTCTATCATTCCGCGCGGCATGGCGCTCGGCGTAACAATGACTTTGCCCGAAAAAGACCATTTAACTTACAAAAAATCCCAGCTTCTCGACAGAATCACAATGCTTTTGGGCGGCAGGGTCGCTGAGGAGATAATTTACGGCCCTGACAGCATTACGACCGGCGCGCAGAACGACCTTGAAAAGGTTACGCAGACGGCGAGAAATATGGTCGCAACCTACGGCATGTCCTACAAAATGGGCAACATGGCCTACGGAAAAAGCCAGGAAAACGTGTTTATGGGACGTGATTTCGGGCATCAGCGCGACTATTCGGACGAAATTGCCGCAGAAATCGACAAGGAAGTCAAAAAAATCGTCGATGAACGCTACAACCTAGCCAAAGAGCTGCTTTTAGGCAATCGCGACATGCTGGAAACGATTGCAAGAGAGCTTCTCGAAAAAGAAACGCTCGATGAGGCCGAATTTGACGAAATAATGAAACGCGTTGAGGACGGCAGACATAACCACGGGCTGGGTTAGAAAAAATCAATTAAAAATAAAAAAACGGAGCAGGTTATCTTGTTCCGTTTTTTGTTTTGCTTTCGAAAAGCTTCAAATTATGCAGTTTTGCCGGGACGGTAATCACTTTTGCGGTGTTTTCATTCGTCAAATATGTTGATTTTTCCAAATTCAAAATATTCACGAGGTTGTCCGAGTTGCGGATTACGTCATCGCCGTCAAAAAACATTACTGTCTCGATTTCGGGGTGGTTTGGCAAAAAATTCATCATTCTTTTGTACGCAGTGCGGTATTTAGGCTTTTCAAAGTACACTTTCACAACCTCGAGCTCGTCGAGCTCCGCTCTTTTGTATATAGAAGCGAGCTTTTCGACGAGCTTTTTCAGATTTTTAGGCTTGTTTGACCACTCGGCTTCGATATAGATAACTGCTTTTTGTGTTTTTACGTCGTTTTCTTCTTTTTTCATAATTATTGCGGAAATAACAAACACGCTTCCCGCATTGTCAAGCAAGGATTTGCGCATATATTATAAAATCCTCAAATCTTTGCAGGAATAGTGGAAAAAACGGAGAAAACCTTGCTCTGCCACCGTTTTAAGGGG
>CALUPP010000012.1 GCA_944322685.1 Candidatus Gastranaerophilales bacterium | reverse complement strand
CTCTCGGTGCTTCTGCGCTTCGTGTTGCGGGCGGTATTTTTACAAAAATCGCTGATATCGGCTCTGACCTGATGAAAATTCAGTTCAAAATCAAAGAAGATGACCCGAGAAACCCCGGTGTTATTGCCGATTGTACCGGTGACAACGCTGGCGACTCAGTAGGGCCTACTGCTGACGGTTTTGAAACTTACGGTGTAACAGGTGTTGCGCTCGTCAGCTTCATTCTTCTCGGCGTATTCCCTGAATATCAGATTCAGCTGTTAACATGGATTTTCACAATGAGATTCTTGATGATTGTGACTTCTGTTGTTGCATATTGGATTAACACCGGAATCAACCAGCTTATGTATTCAAAAGCTGAAAAATTAGACTTTGAACAACCCTTAACCAACCTCGTATGGTTGACATCTATCCTCTCAATCGCAATGACTTTCGGCGTAAGCCACTGGTTGTTGACTCCGTTGGGCGGAAATTTGTGGCTTGTACTTTCTTGCATCATTTCTTGCGGTACTTTGGGCGCAGCTTTGATTCCGGAATTTACAAAAATGTTCACAAGCCCGAATGCAAAACACACAAAAGAAGTCGTTACTGCTTCACGTGAGGGCGGTGCTTCTTTAACCATCCTTTCCGGCCTTGTTTCCGGTAATTTCTCCGGTTTCTGGATTGGTATGGTAATTGTATTCCTCATGGCGCTGGCTTATTACGCAAGCACATTTATCCCTGAATCTGTTATGGGTTATGCTTCCGTATTTGCTTTCGGCCTTGTTGCTTTCGGCTTTTTGGGCATGGGGCCTGTCACAATCGCTGTTGACAGCTACGGCCCTGTTACCGATAACGCTCAATCCGTTTACGAATTGTCGTTAATCGAACAGCGCGAAGGCGTTTCTGAAGAAATCGAAAGAGATTTTGGTTTTAAACCCAACTTTGATGTTGCAAAACAGCACCTTGAAGAAAACGACGGTGCCGGAAACACATTCAAAGCTACTTCAAAACCCGTTCTTATCGGTACAGCGGTTGTTGGTGCTACAACAATGATTTTTTCATTGATTTTGGTTATCAAAAACACGCTGGGCATTATGCCGGAACAGGTTCTCAACATTTTGAATCCGTACACATTGCTCGGATTCTTAACCGGCGGTGCCGTAATTTTCTGGTTCTCCGGTGCATCGATGCAGGCTGTTACAACAGGTGCATATCGTGCTGTTGAGTATATCAAAAGACACATCAAAATTGACGATGAAAGCGTAAAATCAGCAAACGTTGAAAACTCAAAAGAAGTTGTTAAGATTTGTACAATATACGCTCAAAAAGGTATGTACAATATCTTCTTCGCTCTGTTTGCGTTTGCACTTGCATTTGCTTGCCTTTCAGCTCCGAACTGCAAAACGGCAGATCCCGTAGCTTACTTTGTAAGCTATCTGATTGCGATTGCTGTTTTTGGCTTGTTCCAGGCTGTATTTATGGCAAATGCCGGCGGATGCTGGGATAACGCTAAGAAAATCGTTGAAGTTGACCTTTGTGAAAAAGGAACACCGCTTCACGATGCAACTGTTGTCGGCGACACGGTAGGCGACCCGTTCAAGGATACTTCTTCGGTCGCTATGAACCCGATTATCAAATTTACTACGCTTTTTGGCTTGCTCGCTATGGAAATCTCCATTAACGAAGCGTTCAGATGCGTAGCTCCGATAGCCGGATGGATTCTGCTCGTTGTTGCCTTGGTATTCGTAATACGCTCATTCTACGCTATGAGAATACCTGAAAAAACAACGGAAGAATAACGCGTAAATGCACTAAAATCGCCCTGATTAGCTTTAATCGGGGCGGTTTTTTATTTGCTGATTGATATTAAGTATCAAGCATACTTTTTTTAGGCTTTTTTTGAAATTTTTTTAAGGCTTCTTTTGCTTCTTTTATCTTTAGCAGCTGAAATATTGAAAACAGCTTGTCAAGCGATTGTTTTGAATCAACATCAATAAACTCTGATTTGCAGCTTGCTGTTTCTTTGCCGTTTTTTAATAAAGTAAAAGTATCTTCAGCGAAATCGGCGGTTTTTTGTATGACTAAGGAATGTGCTGTGTCAGCTGCGGTTTTTTGCTCAAATATCAGTTTAATGTAGTCGGAATTTAGGTTTTTGATTTGTGCTTTAAAAGAGACTTCGGACATAATTTCCCTCCGGGGTGATTTTTTCAATTTTAAATCCCGTCATAATGTTTTTTTGTTATATTTTCGCTTTTTTATTAAGATTTATGAAAGGATATATTGGCTATTTTTCAATAAACACGTGATTTCCGTTAATTGTGACCCATTTTCCGTTTGTAGTGCCGGAAGCGCTGCTGTTTTTTCTGTTATTTGTCCTGTTTTGTATTCGTGAGTTTTTGCTTTGCCGTAAATTACGCCATTTTTCCCTAATTTCGTCGTTGAATTTTTCTGTTGGTGTTTTGTATTTTCTCGGGTCGTCGGGGTGCGTGATTAAGTCGCCGTTTCGCATTCTTTGCATGACTTTTTCTGCAATTTTGTCATCAATTTCGTCTTTAGTATAAAGTTTTCTTTGGCTGTTCATTTCTTCTCTAATTTCTTTTCCTATCTGTCAGCCCACGTTATTATTCCATAAATCCATATTTTCTTCGCCTTTTGATTGTCCTTTTCTTAAATTTCCATCTAATTCATGAATATTTCCAGCGGTTTTGGCCAATGAATTGTTATATTGTATTGTTAATCTGGCTTGCATAAAAGTGTGTTTGAATGCATCAGCTTCATTGTTCCAAGTGTCTTTTTCGTCTTTTCCAATTTCAAAACCGTAAATTTTTTGATATTTTTTAGTTTTTGCATATATTTCATCATTGAAATGTTTTGCAGGTGTCGAGATTCCTGAAAATTTGTAAGTATTTTTTTTAGTCATCAGCTTTGCATTCCTTTCTTTTTTTGTAATGATAGTTTTATGATTTTTGATAAGTTGAAAAATAATATTTCCTTAAATCTTTTATCTGTTTTAGGTCATGTGGGGTTTGTTGTGCTGATTTATTATTTGCTGTTTTCCCGTAATATACACGATAGTTTCCCTTTTGTTCCTCGCATAACATTGGATATTTTTTGGAAATATCTGGTTAGTTCTGCAAAGATTTTTATTTTATTGTTAATAACTGCAACTTTTGAGCCTTTTTTAATTGCAATTTTAAGATTGCAAAAACTAAAATTTGCACTAAAACGCTATTTTAAGCTCATTCCGGATTATTTTTTCATTTCGGGTTGCGTTTTTGCCTTTTCGGCTTTATTTATTTGTTGGTGTCTTTATATTCCTGCTGATATTTGTGATTAGCTTCTTTTTATTTGCTTTTTATGAGCTGTTAAATAACATTTGCATTCTTTTCTCGTTTGATTGATGATATTTTTGTGATATTTGATGATTTAAAGCACAATATTTCTCTAAATATAGTTTCGTGTTTGGGACACGTGGGGTTTGTTGTTTTTGTTTATTACATATTTTTTTCTCTTGTTTTACAAGGGAAACTAGCTTATTTTCCGCATATGACTTTAGAAAATGCTTGTGCATATTTAACTTTGACTGTTTTGTTGTTTTTCTTGTTGACGATATCAGCATTATTGGAACCATTTTTTTGTAAAATTCTAAAAATGCATAATATAGAGATTGATATGATGAAATATTTTGATTTTCTTTCCGCCAGAGCTTTTCGGCTAGGGCTTGTATTTGCATTAATGGGTGTTTGCTTTTACTTGTACTTTGCAATTCCTGCAATTTCTTTTGAATGAGCATGAAGTTATCCCTTTTATAATTTTAATGAAATTATTCTACCGAATTTCGATGAGCCGCTTAGTTCAAATGAAAAAAATGAGCCTAAGGGTGCGGGTAATTTCAGGATTTTGTTAAGATTTTTAAATTCCGGCCTTGCGAAGTGTAAATTTTTTCTTTTTTTCACTGTTAAATTAAATATAGGTAAGGAAGTGTTCATGCAAATCGGTGCGCTAAATATAAACAAAAATATAACGGCGGCTCCCGCTTTTAAATCGCAAAAGCAGGAGAAAACTCCGGTTCAAAATGCACAAAACCCGCAGCAGCCGCTTTTGAACGAGGCCTCAAAAGCATTATTTGCGCAGATTCAAGCAAAAGCACCCGTTTCTTACAGCTTTTTGGGCGATTTTGAAATTCCTCAGGCAGGGAACGCAAAACTATATAAAATGGCAACCGGACAAAGGGTCGTAATCCTCAATAAAAAAGGCCCGACCGTTCTTAAATCGTATTTTAACGTCGGCTCAATGAACGAACCCGACAATTTGAGAGGAGTAAGCCATTTTGATGAACACATGGCATTTAACGGCGCAAAAGGGCTTAAAGAGGGCGAATTTTTCAAAATTACAAACGATATGGGTGCAATTACCAACGCATCGACCGGTTTTTCAATGACGGATTATTTTATTTCGTCCCAGCTTTTAAATCCTAAAGACTTTGAAGAATCCGTCCGAATTCATGCGGCTATGCTTCAAAGCCCCGATTATAAACCCGAAATGGTTGAAAAAGAACGCGGCCCTGTTACCTCAGAAATCAGCATGGTAGGCGATTCGCCGGAAAATACGGCGCTGAACAACTGTATTCGCAACCTTTTTCGCATAAAAACAACTTCGCCGGATTTGGTTGCTGGAAGCATAAAAAATATCAATAATTTGACCCGAGATGATGCCTATAACTATTACAAAACCTGGTATTCGCCGGATAACTGCGTTACCGTCGTGACCGGCGAAGTTGAACCCGAAAAATGCATGCAAATCCTGGCAAAATACTTCAACAATCCCGCAAAAACCAATAAAAATGAAAGAAAATATGAAAATTTTGACATAATAAATTCCCCGGTAAGAGAAGATGTCAAAATGCGAAAAGCTCAAAACACAACGGCCGCACTCGGCTTTGCCGGGCCCCAAAACGTGTCGGAAAAGGAATATGTGCAGCTGGAAATTATGCTGATGGCACTTTTGGGCTACAAGGGCGCAAGATTGAGCAAAGAACTCGACAAAATGCAGACAGGTGCGGCTTTCAGCGTGGAAAGAATGGGTAATCGGCCTCAGGATCCCAGGGCGATTTTGATTGTCGGCCAAACTTCTCCCGAAAAAGCTGAAAAACTCATAAAAACGATTTATTCTGAGATTGCCAAATTGAAAACGAACCCGATTAGCGAAGAAGAATTGAACACGGCAAAGAACATGCTGCGCCTTGGGTATTCAAATCTTTGCGAAAATTCCCAGCTTTTGAACAGTTTCCTTGGAACATCGCTCATTGACAACAATTTGAGCTACGCAAAGAACTATCTCTCCATTTTGGAGGGCGTAACAACGCGGGATTTGGCTGATTTTGCGCAAAAATACCTCGATTTGAGCAAATCCTCGCTTTCTGTCGTTCATCCGCAGGGAATTGACGACAAAGAGATTATGCAAAACTATAAAAATGCCCGTTCTGTTTCATTTAAGGGCTTGGCTGAGGAAAAATCATTCGATTTGTCCAAAATAAAACAGTACAAGCTCGCAAATAACATGCAAATCACATTCAATCCTAACAAATCGGAGCTTGCAAATTACGAAATAAGCCTGGATACGCGCATTCCGGCAAACGCAAAGTCCGCTGCGGCATTATTGCTGACCGTTATGTTAAATGAGGGCTCCCGAGACAAAAAATATGACGAACTTTATGCCGATTCGCACAAAAATGGCACGGATATAAAATTTAAAGCTGATTTTAACTCGGTAACGGCCTCTGTGAATGCGCTTTCGAAAGATATGGGCAATTCGCTTGAAATTGTGAAAAATGTGCTGCGTGCTCCGCGTTTTAACGAAACTTCGCTTGATTATGCAAAATCGCTGGTAAAAGAAAACGTCCTGAACACGCAAACAAGCGCCGCAGAACCGCTTTTAAAGGAGCTTTTCCCTGCATCGCCCGAGTTTGCTTCAAGAGAAGAAATTTTGAAATCGTTGAATGAAACTTCGCTCTCAGATGTAGTCGGGCTGTACAATTACATAGTTGCTAACGCCCAGGCAACGGCCGTTTTTACCGCTCCTGTTGAAAAACATCCTGAATTGAAAAATATTGCAATAAACGAGCTCTCAAACGGTTTTGTTACGTTTAAACCTGTTGAAATGAAACATTTTAGCTCATTTGTGCCGATTTCGGAAAATAAAATCATAAAAAGAGCAGATGCGCGCAACCAGGCCGATATAGTTCAGGCTTTTAAGTTTAAAACGAATTTTAACCCGAAAGATCATCTTACAATCGCGCTTTTGAATACGATTCTCGGCGGCGGGCCTTATTCTCGGCTTTTCAACGACCTTAGAGAAACTCAAAAGCTCGCCTACCGCGTAGAATCGAACATTGACTATCACGGAAACACAGGCGTGCTTTCTTTGGGCATAAAAACCACTACGGACAACCCTTCAGAAAATGTAGAGGCGTTTGAAAATGTTAAAAAATCACTCGACGGGTTCAAAAAACATATAAATATGCTTAAAACACAAAAAGTCCCCGGAAATGAGCTCAACGCTGCGAAATTGAGGTATAAAACCAAGATTCTTAACGCGATAGAATCCTCGGAAGGGCAGACAAATGTTCTTTCAAACAGCCAAAATACGCCGTATTCAATTGCTTCAACCAGAGAGGCGTTAAAAATCATTGATACAATTACGTCCGATGATATTTATAATGCTGCGAACTACGTTTTTGGCGGAAATTCGGTCATATCGGTTCTTGCAAGCGAAAAAACACTTAAAAATGCAGAAGTTTAATTTTATTTAATCTGATTTTGTCCGATAAAAAATGTAAACGGGCCAAAAATCAATATGATTGAAAAAAATGTGTGCATTTTGCGTGCATTTGTGAAATAAATGCACAAAAAAAATTTGCGTCACCCGCGATTCGAACGCGGGACCTATCCCTTAAAAGGGGAGTGCTCTACCTACTGAGCTAGTGACGCAAATTTTATTCAATTTTCAATTTATTTTGCTATCAAAACCAACTATTTCAAACTATCAGTTCCGACCGCTTATATAACATAACAAGAACATACTTTTACGTCAATAATCTTTTTAAAAATTAGATGAATTTTCCTTAATAAAAATAGTTTGTTCTCTGTCCGGGCCTACGCTGATAATTGAAATCGGTATTCCCATAAGGGTTTCCAGGCGTTTCAGATATTTTTTTGCATTTTGGGGAAGATTTTCATATTCTTTTATTCCGGTAATATCCGTTTTCCACCCGGCATGCGTTTCATATACAGGCTCTAAAAATTCATGAATATTAACATTTGTCGGGTAATATTCGTAAATTTTTCCGTTTCGTTTGTCTTTGTATGCGGTGCAAACTTTTATTTCGTCAAAAGTATCAAAAACATCAAGTTTTGTAACCGCCATTGAGGTCAAACCGCTCACCAAAACGCCGTATTTTGCGACAACAGCGTCAAACCAGCCCGTTCTGCGCGGTCTTCCGGTCGTTGTTCCGAATTCATGACCGATATTTCTGATTTTTTCGCCGATTTCGTCGTTTAATTCTGTTACAAACGGCCCCTCGCCCACTCTGGTGATATAAGCTTTCGAAACGCCGATTATTTCTTGCGAAACTGACGGGCCAAAGCCGCTTCCTGTGAATGCACCGCCGGCAACCGGGTTTGAACTCGTTACAAAAGGATACGTACCCCAGTCAACATCAAGCATGATCCCTTGCGCGCCCTCAAATAATATGGATTTTTTCTCTTTGAGCGCATTATGAAAGATTTCCTGCCAGTTTTCGCATACATAGGGGCGAAGAATTTCCGCATATTTTTTGCAAAGCTCTAAAATCTGCTCCATTGAGTATTCAGAAAGCCCGTAAACCTCTTTTAACTCTCTGTTTTTTAGAGAAAGTATTGCTTCCAGCCTTTTTTTAAGGTCGTTTTCGTCGAATAAATCCTGAACTTTCAGCCCATGACGTGAAATTTTGTCCGTATATGTCGGGCCGATTCCTCTTTTTGTTGTTCCGATTTTTGAGCCCGCACCGGCCGTGGCCTCGCTTTTTCCGTCGATATCAATGTGATAGGGCATGGTAATTGACGCTAGAGGTGAAATTTTTAAGCCGGAAAGGTCGATATTTTCCTTTTTCAGGCTTTCAATTTCCTCATGCAGCACCTCAGGGCAAATAACTGTGCCTGCGCCGATAAAACAGAGTTTGTTTTTGTAGAGAATTCCTGACGGAATGAGATGAAATTTAAAGGTTTTGTTCTGCGCAACGACCGTGTGGCCCGCGTTGCAGCCGCCTTGGTAGCGGATTATCATATCAGCCCGGCTGGCGAGCAAATCCGTAATCTTTGCTTTCCCCTCATCCCCCCATTGTGCGCCTATAACAACAGTATTTTTCATTTATGTATCCCTTTATCCTCTACAAGTTAATTATAGAACAAAATGGAGCATGAAACTTCACGGTGCAATGTAACGAAATGTAACAAAAGTATATATTTGTGAAATTCGTATATACCAATTTGACTTTATATATTTGTAAGAAGAAAAAAGGGCAAAAAACATGGCATTTGCAATCGCACAATGTACACAATCGAATTTGCTGGCACAAAAAGCCGACCTGGAAATGGAAATGACATTCCTTACTCAGGAGCTGATGCAGTTGTCTATGCAGTCTCAGGCGATTGTTGAGCAGCAGTCGCGAGAAGGCCAGTATTATATGAGCCAGCACATGGATGAAGAAGGCTCGGTTGATATTTCGGCGATTGAATATGTAAACAGCGATGCTTTTAATAAAAAATTTGACGCGCTTCTTGCAGAAATTCAAGCAAAAGAACAAAAACTTCAGACTCGAAAACAGCTAATAGAAACAAAACAGCAGGCAATTTCCGCGCAAGAAGAAAGCTGGCAAAAATTGGGCGACAAAAACATACAAAACGGTTTCAAATACGGCAGTTAACAAAAATAATAAACAACAAAAAGCCCCGCATATTCTGCGGAGCTTTTTTAATGCTTATAAAAAGTTACTACTTTTTAGCAGCGAGTTTTTTATCAACAGCTTCTTTGAATTTTTTACCAGCTGAGAAAGCAGGAACAGTTTTAGCTGCGATTTTGATTTCTTTACCGGTTTGCGGGTTACGTCCGGTTCTAGCTGCTCTTTTTCTTGATTCAAAAGTACCGAAGCCTACCAAAGTAACTTTTTGGCCTTTAGCAACTGTTTTTTCAATAGTTTCCATCCAAGCGTTGATAACTTCAGATGCTTCTTTTTGAGTAACTTTAGCTAATTTTGAAACTTCTTGTACTAATTCTTCTTTGTTCATAGTATTTAAACCCCTTTTCTAAAATGTACATTATTATTATATTTGAATTCTGAATAATGGCAAGTACTTTTTTTCATATAAATAGCTGTTTTTTTTATATTTTGTTTTCATTCGGCTTTCGGCGCTTTACAAAGAGCGAAAAAATATCTAAAATATATTAGAGGACAGTATGAGAAGAAAATTCGGATTTTCGCTTGCAGAAGCGCTTATTACATTATTGATAATATGCCTGATAACCATACTTTCGGCTCCGGTTATTACCAAAAAAGCCAGAAAGCGTGATGATTCGCACATGTGGACGTTTATTAAAAACAAATCGACCTATATTTATCCGACAAACAATAACGATATCATGCTGGGTTCTACAAAGCAGCCAAAGGGGATTATTGTAAACGGTGTTCTTGTTTTTAAAAACAAAAAAGGCGAAACTATCGGCTGGATTGCAGAAGACGGGTCGAGTTCGTTTGTTATGGAAAATCAGGGCATGTCTTTTTCTTCAATATCTGATGAAGATATGAAAATTCTTGTGGAAAAAGTCCAAAAAAGCATGGATGTTGAAAAATTAACAAGGCAAATTCTGGCAGCCGAAAACGCAGCCAAGTCAAAAAGCCCACAAATGCCTCTGCTTCAAGTGGAACAGCCGAAAACAACTGAAAGCACCGGGCTTAATATCGATATGGAAGCATTAATGAAAACTATAAATCAGATAAACAGTCAGCAGAGGTAAATTAGCTATGATAAAACCATGGAACGAATATTTTATAGAAATAGCAAAAACATGTTCTACACGTTCGAATTGTTTTCGTGCGAAAGTAGGCGCAGTTATTGTCGGAGAGGACAAAAAAATCAAAGCAACCGGCTATAACGGCACACCGTCAAAGGTTGTTTCCTGTTATGAGCTCGGAAAATGCTACCGTATGGAACATAACATCCCCTCAGGCACCATGTATGAAACCTGCCGCAGTATCCATGCCGAGCAAAACGCTATTATTCAGGCCGGACAAGACAGATGCCAAAATGCTACGATGTATATTTACGGGCATGAATTTATTTGCATTCTTTGCAAGAGATTTATCGTTCAGGCAGGAATTAAGGACGTTTACCTGCTAAAAGACGACAATTCGCACATGAAACATATTTCTGTTGAAGAAATAAGAAAAGAACTGAGCGAATCATTCAAAGTATAAGAAAAAAGGGCTGGTTTATAATATCAGCCCTTTTATTTCGAACAAATCTTCGAGTTTTCCCGATTTTGTAACGCTTTCAATCCTTGCTAAAATCTGTTCAAGTTCTGTTTTTGTCGGTGTTTTAATTGATTTTGGTAGTTTTAGATCGGCAGTTGTACGTACTTTTTCGAAATTTTCATTTACAACAAGAAATTCCCGGTAGATTTTGAGAATTTCAAACCATGCTTGCGGAAAAGATTCGGGTTTGCCAAAGAAATATGCGCAATCTTTAGGGTATTTGTCAAAATAGGTCAAAAGTGAATCAATTTCATAAAAAATATCTTCATCGGGTACTTTTTTCCCGAAAAAGGCGTTGTTTAAGATTTCCTTCGGCGATTCTTCAAAGGAAAACTTGATATAAGCCGCCCACAGCAGGCATCCGAGGTAGAATGCTGTGCAATTTTCAAATAATTTTGCCAATTTCGGACGTAAAATTCTAAACTGATTTTTCTTTTGGTTAAATTGTTTTATTGATGCAAGAATTTGGCTGCAATAGTCGAGATTTTCTGAAAAATAGCTCGTATGTGCCGAATATCCCGGGTCAAAGGGGACGCCGTTTGTGAAATCCATTTTTACCTCATAAATTTTTGATTATTAGCTGTTTTTGTTTGAATGAATTTAAGATATTTCCCTCGAGAGTTCGACCGTTGGCCATGATTTTTATTAAAAACGTGCCCGGGGAGGCGTTTTGGGCCATAGCCCGAAACAGTTTAAGATTATTTCCCTCGGGAGTTCGACCGGGGTCATGATTTTTGTTAAAAACGTGCCCGGGGAGGCGTTTTGGGCCATAGCCCGAAACAATTTAAGATTATCTCCCTCGGGAGTTCGACCGTTGGCCATGATTTTTATTAAAAACGTGCCCGGGGAGGGTCGAACTCCCGGCCTGCAGCTTCGGAGACTGCCGCTCTATCCGACTGAGCTACGGACACGTATTTAATACTTTTCAATTATAACATAGTGCTATATAATTATAGTATAGAGGAAAATTATGAAAGATAAAAATTGTATTTTTTGTAAAATAGCTAACGGCGACATCCCTGTTGAACCTGTATGGGAAAATGATAAGGTTTTTGCGTTTAAAGATGCAAATCCGCAGGCTCCCGTTCATGTTCTTGTTGTGCCAAAAGAGCATTATGCATCAATAAAAGAGCTGGATGACAAGGAACTTATGGGCGAGCTGCTCAACGGGGTAAAATTAACGGCTCAAAAGCTGGGTTTGTCTGATTACAGAACAATCCTCAATACAGGAGAGAGCGCGGGCCAGACGGTGTTTCATATCCATTTTCATATAATGGCCGGCCGCGATTTTACCTGGCCCCCAGGTTAGAAAAAGGTAATTAATGTCTATATTTGATAATCCGCCATTATTATTTTTAATATTGACACTGGTCTTAGCTGTCGCTTATATGTTTTTGCGGATAAACGAGGCCTCAGCGGGAAAAGGCAGTGGCAGAAAACTTGGCATGTCTCCAGATGATGCTTATATTGAGATGCAAACTTTGCTGGCCAAAAAAGATCATCAAGCTGCACAGACGTTTGCACTCAAGTATCTTGACGGGGATCCTATGTTCTGTGATTTGAGAAGATTGCTGATAAAATCATACATAGATTCTCATAAAGAATATGATGCGATTAATCAACTTTTGATTCTAATAAAAGCTTTTCCTGACGATGTTAAAGCCTATTTGCAGCTCGGCGTTTTGTATCAAAATACAAGGCAATATAAAAAGGCTATCAACTATTATAACGAAGTGCTGAAAAGAGATGATTCAAACATTTTGGTACTGAAAAATCTTGGGTCTCTCTATATGAATGAGCGACAGATGGATTCTGCACTAAAAGTTTACAAACTTCTTCTTCAAAACTTTGATGATGACAAAGATAAAATTGAATTTTTCCCGATTATGGGTGATTTATACGCCTCTCAGGGCGAAAATAAGACGGCGTTGGATTATTATAAAAAAGCTTTTAAATATCAACCAACAAATATAGAAATTGTAAAAGCTAGCAGGAAAATTTATGCAAGAATGAAAGATACAGAAAATATGCTGCGTCTTTCTAAAAAACTTATTGCCATGGCGCCGGGAAATTATGATTATTACAGTGATTTGATTCAGCTGCTTTTTGATTTAAAACATTATGATGAGGCGCTTAATTACGCCAACAAAGCAATGGAACTAGATAGCAAAGATGAAAAACAGCTTTTGAGCTTAATTGCTCAAATATATACGTATACGGGAAAAGCAAAAGAGGCTGTTGATATCCTTGAAAATCAGGTGATGGTCGACCCCAGAGATGTGGATATGGTGCAGGCATATGCAATGGCGCAGTGTATGAATAAAAATTACGAGCAGGGCGTTAAATTGTGTCTTGATGCCATAGAAATAGCGGTTCCGGCCGGTGTTATCCAGCTGCAAAATACAATAAGCTCAATTCTGTGTGAAAATGCGGTTGATTTGCTTGAAAAAGGTGATACAGCTGGTGCTTTTGACAAATTTTCCGAGGCTGTGCAATATAATAGCGACAATCCTGAAATATATTTTCGCCTCTGTACGGCAAACAGGCGTGTAAAAAATTATTCTGAGGCAATAAAACAGTGTAAACGTGCAATTGAGCTTTCACCGGAAGAAAGTCGTTATTATATTTATCTCGGTGATATCTATATTGATTTGCAAAACTTTATCGAGGCGCTTCAGCAATACAAAAATGCGGTAAATATTGCCCCCAAAAATGCTATTGCGCATGCGAAACTGGGAATTTTGCAAGGGAAAGGCGGGCTTTATGATGATGCGCTAAAATCTTTGCAGACGGCTCTTTCGCTTGATGAAAACAACGCAGATACAAGATATAACCTTGCTCTTATCTATGAGCTTCGCGGGAACATTGAAGAAGCAAAAGCAGAGTATAAAAAGGTTCTCGCGCTGGATCCAAATCACGCCGAAGCGCTTAATAATTTGCAGATATTAGGAGAATAAAAGAAAAAATCGGCATTTGACAGCCGATTTTATTCTTTATTTATGCAATTTCTTCTTCTGACTCATGTATAGCCGGCTCTGGCTGCTGTTTATTGGGCAGTTTTATCAATTCGGCTACTTTGTCCCTTTTGTTTACCATTTCAGCTGTAATCGTAAATTCTTTTACGTCCTTTTGCGACGGAATTTCGTACATGACATTCAGCATGAGCTCCTCAACTATCGAACGCAATGCTCGAGCTCCGGTTTTGCGCTTGATTGCCTCTTTTGCTATGAGTTCAATAGCTTCCGGCTCAAATTTCAAATCAACATCATCCATTTTCAGCAAGCATTGATATTGCTTCAAAATAGCGTTCTTCGGCTCGGTCAAAATCATCTTCAATGTTGCTTCATCAAGCTGGTCAAGCACAGCATATATCGGAACACGGCCGATAAACTCAGGAATAAGCCCGAATTTCAACAAATCTTCCGGCTGAAGCTTTTTAAGCATTTTTTGTGCCGCAATTTCCTTTTCCGCAGCTGTTGCCGGCCCTTTTGCGCCAAAACCGAGTGAAGTCCCCTCGCCTGCGCGTCTTTCAACGATTTTATCCAGCCCGACAAACGCACCGCCGACAATAAACAGGATATTTTTCGTATCTATCTGAATAAATTCCTGATGCGGGTGTTTTCTGCCGCCTTGGGGCGGAACATTCGCAACAGTGCCCTCAATCATCTTCAAAAGCGCCTGCTGAACGCCCTCTCCGCTGACATCGCGTGTGATGCTGGGGTTTTCGGACTTTCTTGCGATTTTATCGATTTCGTCTATGTAGATAATGCCCCTTTCAGCCTTTTGAGCGTCAAAATCAGCACTTTGGTATAATCTCAAAAGAATATTTTCAACGTCATCGCCGACATACCCCGCCTCTGTAAGCGTAGTCGCATCCGCAACCGCAAAAGGCACGTCAAGCATCTTTGCCAATGTCTGTGCGAGCAGCGTTTTACCTGAACCGGTCGGGCCTACCAGCAAAATATTGCTCTTTTGGATTTCAATGCCCGAATCATCGCCTTTTGTGTTGTGCGCGATTCGTTTGTAATGGTTGTAAACAGCGACTGAGAGCACTTTTTTCGCATCATCCTGTCCGACGATGTTTTCGTCGAGGTATGCCTTAATTTCGTGCGGTTTTGGTATATTTGTGAGGTCTGTTGCTGATTTTTCGGCATTTTCGCCCTTTTCTTTGTCTTTATTTTCAAAGAATTCCTCATCAAGTATTTCATTACACAATTCTACGCACTCATCGCAGATATAAACCTCGGGCCCGGCAATAAGTTTTTTTACCTGGTCCTGGGTTTTTCCGCAAAATGAACATTTTAAGCGGCTGTCATCGTGTTTAACCATTATTTTCTCTCCTGATTTTGTTTGTCGTTTCCGAAACCGTTTCGGAATCGCAAATTCTATGCCGGCCGGAACTAAAGCTCAAGACCGCATAGAAAATTATTCATGTTTTGCTGTTTTTTCTATTGAAACAACTTTGTCTATCATTCCGTATTCAAGCGCTTCTTCCGGAGTCATGATGTAATCTCTGTCAGTGTCTTTTTCAATCTTTTTGATGGATTGACCGGTGTTAGCTGCAAGAATTTCATTCAAGGACTTTTTAATTCTGATAATTTCGGCTGCCTGAATTTCAATATCTGTTGCCTGACCCTGTGCGCCGCCCAAAGGCTGGTGAATCAGCACTCTTGAGTGCGGAAGCGCAAGTCTTTTGCCTTTTGTGCCGGATGAGAGCAAAAATGCGCCCATACTTGCCGCCTGGCCCAAACAAATCGTAGAAACGTCCGCTCTGATGTGCTGCATCGTGTCATAGATTGCAAAACCGGCCGTAACGCTTCCACCGGGGCTGTTGATGTAGAGCATGATGTCTTTTTCAGGGTTTTCGCTGTCCAAAAGCAGCATTTGCGCTACTACAAGGTTGGCTACCATGTCGTCAATAGGTGTTCCGAGGAAAATGATTCTTTCTCTCAATAATCTTGAGAAAATGTCGAATGCGCGTTCGCCGCGGCTTGACTGTTCTACAACTGTTGGTACAAAGCTCATAATTTGCCCTTTCTTATGTTATTTTTCTATGAATTTTACTGTGTTGTTGTCAACGAGGAATTTTGTAACTTTCTGGCTCAATGCCTGCTGAGAAAGTGACTGAATCATCCCCGGATTTCTTGAAAGTTCTTTCAAAATCGTTGTTTTGTCAGTTCCGTAAACGGATGCGAGTTCTGAGAATTTTTCATCCAAGTCTTCAGCCGTGATTTGGATGTTTTCGAGCTTCGCAATTTCCGAAATCATAAGCGAATTTCTGATTCTGTTTTTAGCTTCTTCTCTGAGCTCTGACCATATTTTATCATGACCTTCTTTTTCGACAATTTGTTCCCAGGTCAGACCTGACTGTGCAATTTTTTGTACAAATTCATTTTTCAGTGCATTAGCCTCGCGCTCAATCATTGTATCCTGGATGTCAACGTCCATATTGTCGAGAACTGCCTGAAAAACTTTGTTTGCGCTTCTTTTTTCGTTTTCATTAGCTTCAAAACTGTCAAGATATTTTTTAATATCGGCTTTCAGTTCGTCGAGGGTCTTAAATGGGCCTGCTTTTTTAGCCAATTCATCGTTAAGTTCGGGCGCTTTTTTCTCTTTTATTTCGTTAATTTTGATTTTGAACTGCGCCGGCTGGCCTTTGAGGCTTTCATCGTGGTATTCATCGGGGAATTTTACATCAATTGTAAATTCTTCGCCCGCATTTTTGCCGACCAGCTGTTCTGCAAAGCCGGGAATGAACGTGCTGTTGCCCAAATCGAGCATGTAATTTTTAGCGCTTCCGCCTTTGATTGCTTCGCCGTTTACAAAGCCGTCAAAATCAATCATAACGATGTCTTTGTCGTTAGTTTCTCTGCCTGTGACCGGTTCAAGGGTTGAATATCTGTTTACAAGCCCCTGAAGTTCTTTTTCCAGAGCATCATCAGCATTTTTGTATTTTTCAACTTCAATTTCAAGCCCTTTGTACTGTTTTATCTTTACTTCGGGCTTGAGTTCGATTTTTGCCACGATAGAAACGGGTTTTCCCATTTCAAAGTTATAAGATTCAAGATAAGGCTCTGAAATAACATCAAGATTGTTTTCGTTTATTGCTTTTGCAAAAACTGACGGAAGCATTGATTCCAGAGCATCACGCTGGATTGTTTCCATCCCGATATGTTTTTCGAGGATTGTTCTTGGTGCTTTTCCTCTGCGAAAACCGGGGATATTTACCCTTTGTGCAAGTCTTCTGCAAGACTTGTTATACTCATCCATTGCTGTTTTTTCATCAATTTCAATATCCAGTTTTACAATATTATTTTCTTGTTTTTCGACTTTTACGCTCATTTTATTTTCCTTTAATCGTATTAATTCAAGAATATTATATTATAAAAGTATTTTAAATAAACCCTCCATGCCAAATTTCGGCAAAATGGTGTATAAAAATTATAGCTATTTTGTGAAAATATGATAAAATCAAAATATCGGCATTCTGAAAGGATGAATTATGTGGAGAAATTCAGGATTTACGCTCAGTGAGACTTTGGTTACATTGGCAATTATCGGTGTAATTGCGGTTTTGATTTTACCGTCACTAGTTAACACTGCGGGCAGAAAACAGTTAGATGCCCAGGTTGAAAAAGCTTATTATACCTTAAATGAGGCTTTGGATTTGGTCAAAGCCGAAAATGCTTCGGTACCGAAGTGTTATTTAGGCTATGATTTTACAAATTCACAGGTAAATGCCGGATTAAATAATTTCAGCGGTTGCAGCACATTTTTTACGAAGTTTGTAAAGAAAATCAACACTGCAAAAGTATGCAGTTCCGGCACTTCCGGGTGTGCTTATGACGGTTTTAACGCATATTCCGGCTCCAGTTCTTTTGTAACAAGTGATGGCATGCTTTTTGTTTTAAAAAGCGAGTCGGAGCCTATTTATATGGTTGATGTAAACGGAGCAAAGGCCCCTAACAAATGGGGGTTTGATATTTATACATTTGCTTTGTACGGCGACGAATATACAGCGAATTTTGAGCCTGATGCGGGTATGAGTGTTGCATCGGGCGGAAAATCGGCTCAAGAAGTTTTAAAAGGTACGGAAGATTAAAAAATGAGAGGCAGTATGACAAAAAACACTAAAAAACATGCGGCTTTTACGCTCGCTGAAATTCTTTTGGTTCTGATGATTATCGGTGTAATCTCAGTATTGACTGTTCCCGGTCTGATGTCGAATGCTGAGCGCCAAACTCAGATTTCAGGTGTAAAAAAGGCTCATTCTACGCTTAATCAAGCATTGGAAAAAACTAAAGTTTCAATGGGCAGATACCCCAGATGTTATTATTTTAACCCGGTGGTTGAGGAGAACTCAGAGGATGGTTCTCAAGAAGTAAAAAATGTCAATGATGGAAATTTTAAAGATTGCCCTGAATTTTTCGAGGAATTTTTCAAAAATTTAAATGTTCAAAAAGAATGTGAGGCTAAAAAGAATGAAGATGATGATTCATTCAGTAACGATTGTCTTGGAGATAATTTTAACGGTAAAGATAAGGCACAGACCGTTTCTGGGCTCAATGACCCAGAAGCAGCAGGAATTACATCTGCTTGCAGCAGCTTTTCACTTGACAAAATAAAATCTAATCAAAATATCAAAGTTCTCACCGACGGCATGATTGTAATTCCGCATTCAGTGACAACAGAACCGATTTTTGTTATTGATACCAACGGAA
>CALUPP010000011.1 GCA_944322685.1 Candidatus Gastranaerophilales bacterium | reverse complement strand
CTCACTCAATATTGAATTAAAATAAAAAACCTTTGACCGCAGTCAAAGGTTGAATTTATCGAAAAAGCTGGGACGGAAGGATTCGAACCTCCGGATGGCTGGACCAAAACCAGCTGCCTTACCACTTGGCGACGTCCCAACGGGTACTTTATTATCTTAGGGGAACCCGAGAGCATTGTCAAGCCTTATTTTTTTAGCTTTTATTAAGATTTGTTAACGTTATTTTGTCAAATTAAGCAATTTTTTCAAGTATATATTTTTTATATAAGTATAAGAGATTTCATGCAAAACCAGACTAAGAGGAGAGACATTATGACAGAAGCAGTTAGCGGAATTACATTCGGCGTTACATCGAATTTTCAACAAAAAAGCGACGCTGAGGTTCAAAAAATACAGGATTTGAAAGCAAGCAATCCGTTTGATAAATTTGATCTTGATGGTGACGGAAAAATCGCAGGCACTGAAATTTCTGCGTTGAAAGTTGTCCTTGCGGGCGTTAATTTTGATACTGATGCTGAGGGCGCAATCGATGAATCGGCATTCGATGCGGCATTTTCAGACCTTGAATATGAAGCAAAATAAGACCAAAATTTAACCGGCAATCTGCCGTAAAAAACAAAATATATGTTCAAAACAGTCCGAGCTGAGTACCCTCGGACTGTTTTTTGTAGATTTCGTAATCAAAACATCCGATTTCGTTTATGGCATGAAGATTGTTGTGGGATAAGTCTTGAATCCTGCGCCGGCCTGCGTCGCAAGCCTTTATATATTTGCAAAAGCAGCAGATTTTCCATCTTTCATCCGATTTTTTCAATTTTTGCTCTCCGCGTTAGAAAAATTTGAAAAATACGAACATCGCAATGCCCACAATCCAGCAATAATAGGCAAAAACTTTCATTGAATGCTTGGATAAGAACTTCAGGAAATATTTTATGCAAAAATACCCCGAAACGAACGATACCAGAAGCCCCACGATTATTGAAATCCAGTTGTAAGCAAGAACTTCGTGCAAATCAAGCTCGAGAACCGGATAAAAAATTGACGCACCGATAATTATCGGAATGCTCAAAAGAAAAGAATACCTTGCGCAAGTTACTCTGTCCAATCCGAGAAATATTCCGGTTGAAATGGTGGTTCCTGAGCGCGAAATCCCCGGAATTGACGCCAAACCCTGTGCAATACCTATCAATATCGCTTTTTTCCAGTCCATTTTATCAGTTTTTTCTTTTTTTTGCTCGGAAACAAATTCGCCCGTATAAAGAATGCAGCCGGTGATAAAAAGGAAAATTCCGACAACCCAGGGCAAATTTATCAGGTTTTCGGAAAGCTCTTTCAGCGGGAAAGCCACCAAAATAGTAAAAACCGTGCCACCGAGGATATAAAGCGACAATTTTGCTTCCGCATCTGAAAAATCGCGGTTTTTCACGGCCAAAATAAAGGCTTTCGTGATTTTAATAATGTCATCCTTGAAGAATAAAAATACGGCAAGCAGCGTACCGACATGCAGCATCATATCGAAGAAAACTTCCTCCGAGCTGTTTACGAGAAATTCGTTGTTTGTGAAAAATTTATACAAACTTGATGTCAAAACAAGATGACCTGAGCTTGAAACCGGCAAAAACTCGGTCAAACCCTGCGCCAGGCCCATAAATATTGCTTGAATAAGATTCATAACCTACTCCCATTCTTCATAATACATGGAGCATGAGTTTTCGTTTTCCCAAACTCCCACTTTTGAAACTTGCGGAAATTCTTTTCGCATTTCATTGTAAATATACTGCGAAAGCATCTCGCTGCTCGGGCTTGTGCCTTTGAATTCCGGCAGCTCGTTTATATCTTTGTGATCAAGGTAATCAATAACGTTTTTGAGCGTTTTTTTCAGCACTTTAAAATCAATAAGTATGTTTGATTTGTCCAGAACGTCGCCTTTTGCGTAAACTTCGACTTTCCAGTTGTGTCCGTGCTGGTTTTCGCATTCGCCCTCGTAGTTCAGCAGGTGGTGAGCCGCTGAAAATGAGCTTATTACCTTAACTTCGTACATTTATTGAACTCCTTTGATTTTTTTGTATAATTTTTTTGCTTCCGGCTGATCCGGGAAGATTTTTATGATTTTTTCAAGGTATTCTTCCGCTTTTTGCGCATCTGTCAGCTCAATTGCGATTTTTGCCGCCAGAAGAAGCACGTTTACGTTTTCAGGGTAGTCTTTCAGCAGTTTGTTTGTTATATTCCTTGCGTTTTCGTATTCTTTTACCTCAAAGAACGTCAGCGCGAGCAGATTTGCAATCTCCGCCCCCTGATATATGCTGTATGCGTCAAGCAGAAACTGTTTTGCGTTTTCATATTCTCCTTTTCGGTAAAAAATCAGCCCCATGTTGTAGAAAACCGTGTCATTATGCGCACCGTTTTCCAGCGCTTTGCTTAAAAGCTCCAAAGCGCGTTCGTTTTTGTTCATTGCGATGCTGTTTAGCCCGGCAAAAGTAAGAATATCGGGGTCGGCCGGCTGTTTTTCAAGCGCTTTTTCGTATAATTCTTCCGCTTTTTGATAATTGTTTGTATTCTGGTAAAAATTAGCGAATTCAAAGAGAATCGACGCACTTTCCGGCGAGAGCTCAAGCGCGGTTTTAAATTCGTCCTTGGCCTCGTCAAAAAGCCTGTGCGCAAGGTAAACAACCCCTAAATCCTTATGCGCAAACGCATTCTGTGGCTCGAGCTGAATTACCTTTTTGAAAATCGCCTCCGCTTTGTCAATATCGCCTGTTTTCATGCACAAAATCGCATATCTGTAATAAATATCAGCCGGAACTTTTCCCAGCCGGATGATATTAGCCAGCGTGCTTTGCGCAGAAGCAACATCGCCGACCGCCTGATAGCAATCTGCGAGCTTTTGCGCCATTTGGATGGATTTCGGGTTCATTGTGACCAGTTTTTTCAGTATCATTATTGCGTCTTGGTATTTTTTCGCCTGAATGTATGCATTTGCAAGGTTGTACTGAAAATTTTGCTTCTCCGGCTGCATTGTAACGAGTTTTTGGTAAAGATTTATTGCTTTTTCCCATTCCTGCGCGTACATTGCCCCAAGTGCGGCCGCAGAAAGGTAAAAAGTGGTCGGCTCAAGCTCATAAGCAATATTATACTGCTCAAAAGCCTCTTTGTAGTTGTTTTTTAGCTGAAGAACAGAAGCCAGATTGTAGTGCGAGGTCGGATTTTCGGGCGTAAGCGAAATTGCCTTTTCAAACGCACCCGCAGCCATGTCCAGCCTGTTCAATCCCAGATAGCAAGAGCCGAGATTGTTGTACATGAGCGCATTTTCGGGATTCAGGCCTATACCTTTGTTGAGGGCATCAACGGCTTCTTCGTATTTTTTTTGCGCCGTGAGTGCAGTCGCCAAAAGATGATACCCCTGGTAGTTTTCCGGCTCAATTTCAATGGATTTTCGTGCTGCCGCCTCTGCATTTTCGTTTTCTTTGAGTTTTAGGTAAATTACGCAGAGGTTTTTGTACGCATCCTCGTAATTTTCGCGCAATGTTATGACTTTTTCGTATGCCATTTTTGATTTTTGAAGATTATTCTGCGCTTCGTAAATTATCCCGAGATAATAGTGAGAAGTCGCGTCTTCAGGGTTTTGCGCAATGACGTTTTCAAAATTTTCTCTCGCTTCGTCCATAAGATTGAGGTTTACATTAACGAGCCCGAGATTTTTTTGTATTTCTAAGTCATTTTCCCCGTTTTTCAAAAGTTCTTGAAGAATCGGCTTTGCATTTTCAAAGTCTTTTTCTGATATTAAATTATTTGCTTTTTCCAGTTGTTCGTTTCTATCCAAGGTGCACCTCTCTGTCATTATTTTACAATAAATACACAAATTTAAACAAAAAGGCAATTTTTCGGGCGGTTTTGTTTTGTTAAAGGGGTGAAAGTCTGAAAAGAAAGCAGGTATTTTTATGAAAATGAGTTTTGCAAAGGTCGTTATCCCAACAAAGTCAACAGAAACACGCCTTCGCCGCGCAGTGGATTCTTATAAAAAAGACATGGAAAAACTGGAAAATGTGCCTTACGAAACGCTGAATTTCCTGCAAAAAAGGGATCTTGTCAACTTTAGAACCGCAAAAGCCATGGAGAATAAGGACTTTTTCACAAATATTTAACGTCTAATCATAAAAATGCACTAAAAAAGACGGCTTTTTGCCGCCTTTTATTGTCTTAAATCTTCCGGAATGTACTTTTTCCAGTCATGTTCAAGGTTTTTTATGAAATTGTGCGCATCAATTACGTCATCATAGCTTATCGGGGCCGGGCCGTCTTGGATTTCGAGCGCCAAATCTTCCTTTTTTAAATCCTTTCTGTTTAAGGAACAGTGTCCGAAAAATGCTGTTCCGAACGATTTTCCGCACTTTTGACAGGTTACTTGCACCACAAAAAGGTCGTTTTCCTGCCTCATCACCCGGAAACTCTCCTGCGTAAAGTCGCTTTTGCACTCTGAGCAGCAAAGTCCGGAAAATAATTGTTCTATAAGTTCTCTGTTCATGAATTCGTTCATCCTCACTATTATAAATCAAGCTATATCGTCTATTTGGCCTATTTTTGTAAAGAATTGTTAACATGAGGCCTTAAACATGTTAGAAATATAAAAAAATGGGCATTATATACATGTAGAGTTAATTAATGCAGAAAGTAGAAGGTGCATCATGGAAATTCTGAGTTTAGTCGCATTTGGTTTGTTAATGTACTTGGCTTTCATTGCTATTCCTACGTTTATGGAAAACAAAGAGGCATCGCAGCACTAGGTACATTAAAAGAAACAAGTTTTTTGAAAAGCTTCGCAAGTGGTTTTGCGGGGCTTTTCTTTTTTCTCTTTTTCATGCCTCATAAGACGATTGTTTTAAATGTTTTGTTCCTGCTTAATTTTGTTTATTTCTGAAAATAGCTCATTTACGTCATTTAAAACGTATTTTGCGCCGCTGACGAACAGATAATCCTTTTGTCCGTCCGATTTATCGTTCGGCGCAAGCACTCCAATGCCGGTTATGCCGGATTTTTTCGCACATTGCATATCTTCGGCCGTGTCGCCGAGAAAAAAGATGTTTTTTGCGGGAATTTCGTTTCGTATCAGGTCTATTCCGGCGCAATCAGGCTTTTTTGAACCCTCGGGCAGGTCATCGCGGGTGATTTTCAACGAAAAAGCATCATTTAAGCCGAATTTTTCCAAAAAATCAGCGGTTTCTTCCCCTGAACGTTCGGAATAAAGGCACTTTTCGCTTTCAAGCCCGTAAAGCAGCTCCGGTGAAATTAAAAGCTGCTCATTCCCGTCATTTTGGGCCGCAATAACCCCGTCCAGGTCAAATATAAAGAGATTTTCGGGCGCAAGTGCGTTTATAAGCCGTTTTGACGCGTTCAATGAGGGAATTGTGATTCTCAGGTGGTTTTTTAGCCGGCCTGTTGTGTAGTTTTTGACCAAAATTCCGTTTTGTTCCAGCTTTTGAAAGACTTTGGGCGCTTTTTCTCCGAAATCAACCAGCAAAAAGTTTGTATATGATGGGTAAACAACCGCTCCGAGCCGCGAAAGTTCGTTTTTTAGATATTCTTTAGCCTTTGCGTTTTCCGTTTTCAGAAAATCCAGATATTTTTTGTCTGAAATCGCCTCTTTTGCGGCTATCAGCGCTATGCTGTTGACCGGATATGCGCAGAGCGCCTTTTTGACGGTTGAAATGATTTCCTTGTTTGAGATTATGTATCCTATTCGCAAACCGGCAAGCGCGTAGTCTTTTGACATTGAGCGGACAATCGCAACATTTTCATAATCCCTGCAAAGCGCTATACAGCTGCAATCTGCGTATGTTGCGTAAGTTTCGTCGATTATGACAAGTTTTTGGGGGTATAATCGTGCTGTTTTTTCAATAAATTCCTTGGGAACAAGGCTGCCTGTCGGGTTGTTCGGGTTTGTGAAAAGAATTATCTTCACTTTTTCGTCAATTTCAGCTAAAAAATCTTCCTGCGGGAATTCCCAGCATTCTTTGAAAGCGATTTTTCGGTATTCTCCGCCGGCCAGCGCCGCATGTATTTCCGGCGTTTCTAATGAGGGCGAAACCGAGATTATTGCCTCGTTTTTGTCCAAATATGAGCTTATCAATGCATAAAGAGCCCCATCTGCGCCGTTTGTGGGGGCTATATTGTCAAAATTCACATTATTTTCACGGCAGAGAAGCTCAATCAGCTCTCCGCAGCATGGATATTGGGAAATATCTTTAATATTTATTTTTTCGAGCCGTTTCATAACCTTGGGCGACGGCCCGAGGTAGTTTTCGTTCGCGTTGAGCTTCATTGTGCACGGGCGGGCGTATTGTTCAATATTATTCGTGGAAATGTTTTTTAGTGTTTCTTTTGGCTGTATCATAAGTCATTTTTTAAATATAATTCAGGCAAATCTGCGATTTTAGCCGCAAATTTGCCTGAATTAAGCTTTATTATGTTATTTTACGTAAAATTGAGCGTAAACATTGACCTGGAGTTTTACTTTTCCGGGTTCAACGGGTGTAGAAGCGGCGTTTTGAGCTTTAGCAGCGTACATTACCCCGCCCATGTTGTCGCTGGGGGCATTTTTTACAATGTTGATTGTTTTTATGCCTTTAAGTTTTGTATCCATTGAGTCAGCCGTTAATTTTGCGATGATTTTTGCTTTAGCAACGGCCTCCTGCGTCAGTCTTCCGACGCTGTCACTTTCATTTTCCACATAATATCTGAGTTCATTGACGTTTGTGGCTTTATTTGCGATTGCTGTGTCGATTAACTTGGGCACTGCATCGAGTTTATTTGTTTTGACCGTGATTGTGTTCACCATTGTGTAGCCGGTGAGCGTTCTTTTGTTTTTGTCGTAAGAATAATCAGGGCGCAAATTGAGATTTTGCGTTTGAATTGTATCTTTTTTGTCTATTTCAATAAGCGGCTTGAGCGCGCCAATCAGTTTTGTTGTAATTTCTTTATTTGCATCGGATGCTGCTTTTGATGTTTTTGCAGTCGTTTCCACAGAAAAAGAAACCGTAGCCGTGTCCGGGGTGATTTCTTTTGATGCCGAAGTGTTTACGGAAATATAGCCCATTTCCTTGTCAGTGATGGTAAGCGCATTTGCCGGAACTGCAACGGATCCTAACAAAAGCATGGCCATCAATACAGCGATTTTTTTCATAATACCTCCTATGTGTGACGCCTATTTTGTGATTTTATCTTTTTCTTCGTTTTCTTTGTTTTGCATTAGCAGTTCTTTCGATTCCTGGGCGATAATTCGTCTTATTCTTTCTTCAGACGGTGAAACCGAGCCGAAAGAAATGCCGATATCGTTTTTGTTGAGCGCATAAAAGCTAAGCGCAGCAATGCACCAGAGTAAAATGCCGTGGATTATCTCCATCTGAGGGATTTTGTCGAAAAACGATGCCGCAAAATTCCACAAATGCATGCAAACCCAGCCCGGAAATACCAGAAACCCCGTAACAAGCGAGCCTGCCAGAAAAACTATGAGCACAAGCCCTTTAAAACCGGATAATTTGATAATATTATATTTTTTGTTCATTAATTTATTTCCATTCCTCCCGCAAGGCGGTTAAACTCGTCTTCATTTATAATTTTAACACCTAAAGCACGTGCTTTGTCAACTTTTGAGCCGGGATTTTCTCCGACAAGGACATAATCCGTCTTTTTGCTTACGGCTGAAAGCAATTTCCCGCCGTTATTTTTGATAATTGTTTCAAATTTGTCTCGCGTATCGCTCAAAGTTCCGGTTATGACAAAAGAAATTCCGTCAAAAACCGCATTTGAAGAATCATAAACTTCTTCTTGCGGCGCTATCCCCAGCTCTTTCAGCTCTTTCAGAAGTTTTTTTGAAGCTTCGTTGTTAAAAAATCCCGTTATTGCCGCAGAAATCTTTTCTCCAACCCCGCCAACCTGCATTATTGTTTCTTCGTCGGCGTTTTTCAGGCTTTCAAAGTTCTTAAATTTGCGAGCAAGCAGCTCGGAGGTCTCTTTTCCGACATGCCTTATGCCTAAAGCGTTTAAAAACCGTGGAAATGTCGGATTTTTAGAGGCTTGAATTGCGTCATAAATGCTTTTTGCCGACTTTTCGGCAATCAAATCCAATGAAAGCAAGTCCTCAGACGTAATTTTGTACAAATCTGCCGGAGTTTCGACCATTCCTCTTTCCACGAGCTGCGAAATAAGGTTTGTTCCGACGCCGTCAATGTCCATGCAGTCCTTTGAAACCCAATATTCAAGCCTTCCTTTGATTTGTGCAGGACAATGGAGCGTGTTTGGACAGTACAGGTTCACTTCGCCCTCGATTTCGACCAGCGGAGTTGAGCAAAACGGGCATTTTTTGTCGAATTTGAATTCTTTTGCGTCCTCTTTTGCATGCTCAAGCACAGTTATGACTTTGGGGATGATTTCAGCCGCCTTTTTAATCAAAACTGTGTCACCTATGTTGATTTTCAGCCTTTTTATCTCGTCAAAATTATGCAAAGTCGCCCTGGAAACCGTTGAACCCGAAACAAGCACCGGTTTGAGCTTTGCAACAGGTGTGACTGCTCCGGTTCGCCCGACGTTTATTTCAATATCCTCCACAACGGTTGAAACTTCTTCCGGCGGGAATTTAAAGGCCGTTGCCCATCTCGGAGCCCTTGATGTGTAGCCCATCGCGTTTTCCAGAGCAAAACTATTCACTTTTATGACCACCCCGTCGGTTGCATAATCAAGATTGTACCTTTCGTTGTCCCAATATTTGCAATATTCGACAGCTTCTTCAATATTTTTGCAAACTTTATATTCCGGATTGATGTTGAACCCTTCTTTTTTCAAAAACTCAAGCATTTGTGAATGTGAATCTATTTTATACGCCTTATCCTCAAGAATTCCCGCATACGTGAACATTGCGAGCTCTCTTTGCGCGGTAATTTCCGGATTTAGCTGGCGCAAGGAGCCTGAAGCGGCATTTCTCGGGTTTGCGAAAGTTTTTTCGCCTTGTTTTTTTTGTTTTTCGTTCAGCCGTTCAAATGCGCTTTTGGGCATGAAAATTTCGCCCCGCGCGTTGATTTCCGTGATTTTGTCTTTCAGTTTGTGCGGAATTGTCTTTATTGTTTTGATATTTGGGGTAATATTTTCGCCGACGACCCCATCTCCGCGGGTTGCGCCGATTTTCAGCTCTGAATTTTCATAAGTCAGCGAAACAGCCAGCCCGTCAATCTTTAATTCCGCAACAAGCTCAATCGACGGATGGTCGCTGAACTGGTTTTTGATTTTTTCGTACCATTTTTCCAAATCTTCGTAAGAATATGTGTTATCCAGGCTGTAAAGCCTGTTTTTGTGCCGGTATTCGGTGAATCCGCGGGCAGCATTTGAGCCGACTTTTGTTGTCGGTGAATCGGGGCGCTTGAAAAGCGGGTATTTTTGCTCAAGTTCCTGCAATTCCTTGAACAAACCGTCATATTCCACATCGGAAATTAAAAGCGCATTGTCCTCGTAGTACGCTTTGTTGTATTTGTTTATAAGTCCTGTGAGTTCCTCTATCCTTTTTTGCGCGTCCACGTTATAATCCCCATGTATCATTTACATTTTACAATAAAAAGCGGGAAGAACCAAATTGAGCCTCGAACGTCAAATAAAAAAGTTTAAAAATGCGGAAAAAAAGCTCCTTTTTACCACTCCGTCGCATGCGCAGGGCAATTTTATTCCTGAAAAATCAAAAAATATGCTCGGAGAAAAGGTTTTTGAGTGCGATTTTTCCGAAATTGAGGGTTTTGACAACCTCAGAAAACCCGAGGGGATATTGAATGACCTGCTTGCGGAATTTTCGGAAATTTATTCTTCAAAACGCACTTTTATCCTCACAAACGGCTCATCGTCAGGTCTTATTGCCGCAATGCTCGCTGTTTTAAAGGATAATGACAAGGTTATTGTCGCAAGAAACTGCCATGTAAGCGTTACAAACGGCCTTGTGCTCACAGGGGCGGTTCCTGTGTGGATTTTGCCGGAATTTGACCCTCAATGGGGGATTTTTAAAGGAATTACTGCCGATTCTGTAAAAAACGCCCTAAATTCCCATCCTGACGCAAAAGCGGTCATACTGACATCGCCGACATACGAGGGATTGTTTTCTGAGCTTGAAGAAATCTCAAAATTAACGAAAAATGCCCAAATTCCGCTCATTGTCGATGAAGCCCACGGTGCTTTGCTGCCTTTCGGGGATTTTTGTTCAAAACCGGCAATCTATTGCGGCGCAGATGTTTCAGTTCAATCTTTGCACAAAACCGCGGGTGCGCTTACCCCCGCTGCGCTTTTACATGTTGGCTATGAATCATTGATTTCTGCTGAAAACATTCAAAATGCCCTGAATTTAATTAATACCACCTCGCCCTCTTACCCCTTGATGCTCTCTGTTGAGCAAACCGTGAAATTTCTTGCTTCGTCGGAGGGTTTTGAGGCGGTTTCTGCGCTGCAAAATGAAATAAAACGCCTATCCGGTCTTTTGCCTGCGGGATATGAGGTTTATTCGGGGTTTAACGACCCCGCAAAGATTCTCTTTCGCATAAACGGCAAAAATGCGTATGAAATTGCTGAAATTTTGAATAATAAGTGCGCAATCGAAGAAGAATTCACCAATGGGCAATCCCTGCTTTTTATCACCGGTATCGGCACGGACAATTTTAGGCTGCGTAAGCTTTTTGAGGTTTTGAGTGAGATTCGGGGCGTTTCTTCTGTTCAAGAAAATGAGTTTTCTTTTGATTTTTCGCTTCCGAAGTGTGCTATTCGCCCGCGGGATGCCTTTTTTGCGCAAAAATCGCTGATTCCTGCTAAAAATGCTATTGGAAAGGTAGCTGCGCAGGCTTTGCTGCATTATCCGCCGGGAATTCCCGTTTTAGTGCCAGGTGAGCTGGTAAATCCTTTAGCTTCCAAGCTTTTCGATGAAATTGAATGTGTTTTGTAACGAATTGCAGCAATATCATTCGTCAGATGTTATAAAACCAAGAAAAATGTGCATTAAGGGCGATATGAAAGGTATATAAATATGACTTAAAATGTTGTTTCGCCCTTTATCCGTCAAATCCTGCCAATTATCGCCCGCGCAGGGTGGGAAAAGCTAAAACAAGGATTTCTGAACAAATGTTTCAATCTTTGCGGCGATTCACGCCCTGCTTTCAAGAAGTTTATCCAAACCAACAAAACAACCTGTCATCCTGAACTCGTTTCAGGAACGCATAGGCCGGAAAAGTGGGCATAAAACCCAAACCATGGCATAAAAACAAAAATCTTTCCGGTGCGGATTCCCAAAATAGCTAGAAATGCTCCCAAGGGCAAACCCTCACCCCGGCCCTCTCCCAAGGAGAGGGAATAACAACGAAACTAACCCCAAACAACTAAATAACTGTCATCCTGAACTCGTTTCAGGATCTTACCAGCCGGAAAAGTGGTCATTAACCCCAAATCCCGGCAAAAACAACAAAAAATCCTGTGCGGAACCCCAAAAACAAAGGGCAAACCCTCACCCCAGCCATCTCCCAATGGAGAGGGAGAACATAACAACGCCAACTCACCCCAACAAATATTTACGCCTATATAAAAAAATGTAAAAATTTTTCATTCGGCCGGCAATTTTTAGAATTTACATGTATTAGAATTGTTGAAAAGGGGTGTTCAATGGTAAGACCGGTTATATACAC
>CALUPP010000010.1 GCA_944322685.1 Candidatus Gastranaerophilales bacterium | reverse complement strand
TTGCACCTGAAAATATGAAGTTTTTCACGCTTTGCGACGGGGCTATCCGCTCTGCGAAGACGCTTACGATTATTTACAAGATTCCGCAGATGTTTCAGTTCATCGGGAACGAATATTTGAAAGTTTTTTCGGGTTATACGAAACAGACGGTGCGAAATAACGTTTTGATTGAGCTTTTGCCGTTTTTGAAGAATTATCACGGGGCGGATGTGAAATATAATTCTTCAAGCGGGGAGCTGGATATCAAGCTTTGGGGCAAGTTGTATAATTGTCTTGTTATCGGCGGGGGAAAATCCGATTCTGATGCGACGATTCAGGGCGGAACGTGGGATTTTTGGTATGCAAATGAGCTGCCGAAGCATCATTATGCGTTTTATAACATGGCGTTGTCGCGATTGACGCCGGAGCAGGCGAGGGCGGTTGCGGACAGCAATCCGGAGAGCTCAAATCACTGGTTGTACAAGGAGAGGATTAAGCCTTTTTTGGAAAATGATCCGAAAATCCGCAGTGTGTTTGATTATTGGCATTTTTCAATGGAGGATAATGCAAATCTTTCAAAATCGTTCATTGAAAACCAGAAAAAGCTTTATTCGGGGGCTTTTGAAGCGCGTAAAATCAAGGGATTGTGGGTTGTGGCCGAGGGGTTGGTTTATGACACTTTCAGCGAGCGCAAACATACCTGTTCACATTCGCAGGTGCTTGAAAAAATTGCGGCTTGTGAGTTTCGGGAGTTTTTTCTCGGTTTGGACTGGGGGTGGAATCATCCGTTGTGCTGCGGGTTGTATGGAATTACGCGGGAGGGGATTTATTACAAAATTGATGAACTTTTCGGCTCAAAACTTGACGAGCGCGACGTTATCAAGTGGATAAAAGACCGTCAGGCGGAATATGGGCGCTATTTTCGCTTTATTAATGCGGACAATGCACGTCCTGAGCAGAATCAGAAGCTGCGTGAGGAGCTCGGAGGGATGATTGTTTATGAATATAAGCCCAAAATTGTCGACAGCATCGGGATTTTGAGGGGAATTATCAATTATGACCGGCTTATTGTTAACAGGGAGCGCTGCAAAAACACCCTGAACGAGTTTTCGACTTACCGATATCCAAATCAGGACGAGGCAAGGGGGGAAGATCCGGATTTGCCGCTAAAAGTTGACGATGATGCGATGGATGAAACGCGATATGCGCTGACTTTTTACGAAACGCGGTTTTTTTAGCCCGGGTATAGCCGCCTCGCCCGCGATTTTCTGCAAAAAGGGCGTGGAAAAATTTTTAATCTAACCATATCTTGCATATAGCGCAATTTTTACTCTCTCTGACTGCTTCATATGCCTCTTTGGTCTTTTGACCTGCGCTATATGCTTTTCTTTTGGTTATTTCTGCGGAAATAAGAAGTTTTTAGGACGAATTTGTCCAAAAAAGTAACAATCACAATGAAAAGGAGAACAAAATGTTTACAAGTTTTGACATCAAGAACATTTCCACTGATTCGGACACTATTGAGAGATTTTCCGATTATCTTTATTACAGGAATCTTTATGACGGCGATTTTAACAGCGCTTTCAGCTCGACGGTTATGAAAATCAGGCGCCGTTACCCGCTGGACAACACCACGGCGCAATCACTTATTAATATTAACTTATTTTGGGCGCTTACGGACTTTTTTAAGGGATTTATTACAAATCAGGGAATAAATGTCAATGTTGACGAGCCATTTCAGGAAATCTGGGAGAAAATTGCGGATGATAACAATTTTATTTCGGTCATAAAGGAGGTTTATATTGACAATTCCCGCTTTGGCAACGGGATTTTCAAGGTCGGGCTGTTGGAGGATGAGGTCAAGATATTTTCTATTTGTCCTGATTGTTGGATTCCCGTGTTTTGCAGGGGGAATTTGAACGAAATTGAGGGGCATATATTGATTTATCCTCTTTATCTTTCGCAAAACGGCAAGGATGTTGAATACAAAAAGGTTGAAAAGCATCACAGGGGCTTTGTGGAGAACGAGGTTTGGTCTTATCAGTCGGGAAGTTTCGGCAGAAAGCTGGATGATGTTGAGCTTGAGATGCTGGGGATTAATGCGATAGACGATTTTTCGGAAATTTGGGACGATTTTCTTGTTTTTCCTACGAAAAACTCGACGGAGAGCGATGTTTATTTCGGCCAGAGCGATTATAAAAACTGCAAGTCCATTGTTGAGGAAATTATGCTCACAATAAGCCAGAATTCGAAAATTATTAACAGGCATGCAAATCCTAAGCTTGCGGGCAGCGAGCAGAATCTTGAGCACGATCCTGTTACGAATGAGCGTCGTTTTCCGGACAGTGATTTTCTGAAAGTGGGTTCTGACGGGGTTAAGCCGGAATATATTACCGCGGATTTGCAGGCTGATGCGATAGACAAGCATGTTAACACGCTTTTGCAGTTCTTTTATATTTTAACAAAGACTCCTCCGCAGGCTTACGGCATTGATTTGTCGGGAACGATGTCTGGTGAAAGTTTGAGAAAGATTTTTATCGCTGCGCTTGCCAAAGTCGATGATATTAAGCAGGTTTCGTTCAATTCCACGATAAAAAATGTTGTAAAATGCGCGATGGCGTTCAATTTGACGCCGGTCAGCAATGTTCAGGTTGCCTGGGGCGAGCCGATTCCTGCGGATTACAGCGAGCAGGTTGAGGTAGAAAACAGCAGGGTTACTGCGGGCACGCAGAGCAAGCTTACCACGATTATGACGCTCGACAAGGTGTCCAAAGAGGATGCGATGGTTGAACTCGCGAGGATTGAGGCCGAAAAGGCGGGGAAAATTCCGGCTGATGAGGACAATGAAGAAAATTCTGCGGAATCGGAGGCGTTAGAGGTTGAAAACGATGAAAATATTGATAATTTAGACGAAAACGCGGAAAATATTAAAAATTAGGGTTCAAAAGCCGGTTCGAGCTTACATATCAATGAAAAATGTGATTTTCGGGTTGATTTGTTTTTGGGTGAGGGCCGGTTTTATTTTGTTGTGGGAAAAATGGCTCAAAAGCATAAAAATGGGTTTTTGGCCGCCGAAAAAGCCGCAAAATCGCCGATTTTGGGCGGATTACTATATTTTAGAAAAAGGAGAAATTTATGAAAGCAGATTTGAAGAACAGAGTGCAAAAAGTTGTCATTGAGGGGAAAGAATATTCGTTTGAGTATGATTTCAATGCATATTCCGAGCTTGAGGACGAAACCGGGTGCGGGGTTTACCAGCTTTATGGCGGAATGGTTTCCGAGGCGGGGATTAGTTTGAAAAAATTGCTTGCGATTTTGGGATGTGCGATGTTGAAGCATCACAGCGCGGAAGAAATTGATGAGATTGTGCAGAAAATCAAGGAATATCCGGGTTTGTGGTTAAAAGTGAAAGAATGTGCGCTGGCTGCGTTTTTGCTGCCGCTTTTGCCGCCGGAAATTCTTGAAAAAACGAAGATAAAAGAATCTTCAAAAAAAAAATGGGAATAGAGCCGGCAACATTTGATTGGGTTGGGGATTACACTGTGGCAAGAAAGGTTCTCGGGTGGTCAGATTCTGAGTTTTGGGCTGCGAATCCGAGAAAACTTCTTGCTGTTTTTTATTCTTATCTTGATTTTCAGTCGCGAATCAACGATGCGCCGATTGGGGTGAAAAAACCGCTCGTTGGGGCCGAAGCTATAAAAAGTCTGGCGAATATTGCCAGCCGTATACGTTAATCTATTCATTGGGGCCTTTTTGCTACACTCCGGAGATAATTTGTTTTGGGTTATCTCCGGTTTTTTTGAGGTTGAAAACGGAAAATATATGTGTAGAAAAGCTGGAAATAATGTGATATATTGAAACAATGCAAAAAGTCATAGCGCTAATAACCTTGATAATCCTGACAATGAGCCCGGTTTTCGGCCTGACGCTGGAGGGCGGTGTGACATATACGGTGGAAAGTGCGAGAAAAGAAGCATTTTCCGGTGTAAAATACAAAATCCCGGTGTCCTCGTTCAAAAAGTACATGCAGGATCCGAATTTTGAGGAAAACAAGGCTGCAATTGCGGCAGGGAATTTTTGGGCGAAAGATAGACATATTACTATATTTTCAGATGGCGAATATTCTATAATTTATTATAATGATAGATATAAAGTTTATACTTATAATAAGAATGGTAAATTAGTCGGATTATCTATAAGATCAAGTCTTACTATCCCAATGAAAGCATATCAATATACAACTAAAGGCGAGCTTGAAGGAGTTGAGT
>CALUPP010000009.1 GCA_944322685.1 Candidatus Gastranaerophilales bacterium | reverse complement strand
CTTTCAAGATTCGAGCGGGTTTGCGCCGGATCAATATTTATGTTTTCATTTATCAGTTTAGCCAATTCTTCTTTATACAATCGAGAATTAGCGCGGCCGACAGGTTCAATGCTCATGGGAACTCCTTAAATAACCCGAATATCTGACATTTTGCAATAAAAAATGCCCAAAATCCGGAATAATTCAGATATTAAACCGCTTTTTGACGCAGCTGCGAGGAGCTGAGGCCGATTTTTGCACAGAAAAACGGCAAATTTTTGAAAAATCAGCCGCAAAATCAACCCAAAACCCTGCCAAGAAGCTCGTTATAGACATCAATGGTAATATGGCAAATTGCCAATTTTCTGTCAACAAGACTCTTGATTGTGGCCTCAAAACACTTGAACATTGCCTTATCCAGCCCGTTTTTTTCCTTAATTAACTCAAGGCAGGCATTTGAAAAAGCCAAATCGCGCGTTTTTTGTTCAATTTTATCCGCAAGGAACACAACTTTTTCAAAATCGGTCATTCCGCAGTAAGCAAGCGTATGCCAGCGGATTGCGCTGAGGATTTCCTGATCCTCGACGCCGAATTCCGTTTTTGCAATGTATGCGCTGACGGGCGCATGGAGCGTTTTGTAATTCAAAAGCTCGCAATCGTGCACTTCCGGGATTTTTGTATGAATAATATCCAAAAGTTTTTCGTTTGAGAAACATTTTGCGCAATCATGCAGCAAACCGGCCAATTTTGCCTTATCTTTGTCCAGATTCAGCATGCCGGCAAGCTTTTCGGCCATTTCAGCGGTTCCGAGCGTATGTTCGTAGCGTTCTTCGCTCAGATTGGACTTTAGCCAGCCCTTTATTTCTTCAATATTTTCATATTTTGTGTATTCGATACAGCCCATGTTTTTGTATGTACTCCTCTATTACTTTCGGCACGATGTTCGAGATAGGTTTTGAACTTGCGGCGAGATTTCTTATTTCTGTGGACGAAATATCCTCAAATGGCAGGTTCATCAGCTTAAAATTGTAGCCTTTTGAACGCAGGCGGTCAAAAACAGCCTCGTTGTAATCATTATCGCGTAAAAAAAGCAGAAAATCGACCATTTTTTTGAGTTTGTCCGACTCATACCAACTCTCTATCTTCGTAAAAGCGTCCGTGCCGATGATAAAATTGATTTTTCCGTCGATGTTGTAGTCTTTGTACAGCTGTTTTATGGTGTCGTAAGTGTAAGATGGGGTATTTCGGCGGTATTCAATGTCGCTCACATCCAAAAAATCATATTGTGAAGCAGCAAGCTTAACCATCTCAAGGCGATGAGCGGCCAATGCGCTGTCAATACTCTTATGCGGCGGATTTTGGGCCGGAATCAAAAGAACTTTTCCAAAATTCATATTTTTGGCAATATACTCGCAAACGCGAATGTGGGCATTGTGAATAGGGTTAAAAGTACCTTGAAAAACGCACAATTTCATTCTTCGGACAGCCTCCAGCCAACCAAAGAAAGCAAATAACAACCGCAGCGCAAAAAATCACAAGTCAGAACCATCAAAAGAGCACCAAATCCTTGTGATGAAGCTCCTCAACCACGCAAAGAACCCTGTTAATGAACTGTTTATAGCGATTTCGGTCGGCTTCGCCGGTCAAAATGATATCAGCGCTTGCCGCAGTCGGATGGATATGGATTTTTGCCTTTGAAGCTGCATTTTCATAGACTTCATCGGCAGAATCACCGAGGTTTCTCTCGGCTGCACGGCGGTAAAAGCGTTCTTTTTGGACATTTGAGCTGACATCGACGTAAATTTTTATGTCAAAAACGTCAGCGACCTTATCCGTTAGCGTAAAAAGCCCCTCTGAAATGATTATATTTGCAGGCAGAGCAAGGGTATGGTTGTCGTACCTTTTTGCAGTGCCGGAAAGGTCATATTTCGGCAGATAAACCTTTCTTCCGGCCAAAAGCTGCTTTATATGCGACGCCATCAAGTCCAATTCCAGAGCTTCAGGGACATCAAGGTCATAGTTTTTGGCAAATTCCGCAAAACTCCCGGCCGCTTTGACCATATCCGAACGATCGTAGTAATAATCATCGGTATTAATCCGCGTAATCGTGTTTTCAAGGCAATATTCATGCGTAAACATGTTAATTGTGTCGATTATATCCATTGCAATTGTGGATTTTCCGCTTGCAGTTTCACCCGCAATACCGATTGCGCAGGAACGTTTTGTTTCTCCGGATATAAAAGATGCGATTTTTCGGATGATATTTTTATCAAATTTCACAAAAATTGAATTTTGCGAGTTCAATTCATCATAAAAAATCTTGTTTAGCCTCATCTGAACATACGGAGCAAGGATTTTTGATTTAGGGGAGTCAGACAGTAGATTATGTTTGGGTTTTGTTATAGTTGTGGGCAAGGTTTTTCTCCTGCTTGTTATTTTTTTAAACAAAAAACCGAACAAAATTAAATTTGACGGTTTTTTAAGAATTTTTAAGGGTTATGAAGCCGAACCTGCGAGAAATTTTTCCATCGGATTTCCCGGATTGTCAGAAATCGAGAGAATATCGTTGTTTTCATCAACAATGACAACGCTCGGCTCAAATTCTGCCTTTTCTTCCAAGGTCATCGACGCATAAGACACAATTATGACCTTGTCGCCGACTTGGACTTTTCTTGCGGCAGCACCGTTCAAACAAATGTCACGTTTGCCGAAATCGCCTTTTATAACGTAAGTTTGGAACCTTTCGCCGTTGTTAACATCCAAAATGTCCACTTTTTGGCCCTCGAGGAGCTTTGCGGCGTTCATAAGTTCTTCGTCAATCGTAATCGAGCCGACATATTCAAGATTTGCGCCCGTAACGGTTGCTCTGTGTATTTTTGAGTATAAATATTCTAGCTGCATAGATACCTCGTACATAATTTTTTATCAAAAAAATATCACATGCAAGTTTTTATTTAAATTATGTAAAGCTGGGGAATTTTTTCGGTTTATTTTTTTGTGAAATGGTGTTTTTCAATAATAAAAATATGAGCAGCCGTCAAAAGCCCTGCTAACCCTGCAAGATACTTATGGGTGCGGATTTTATGAAAATGTCCGGCCAAAGCGCTGGAAACACCGGCCGCAACCGCTCCGTAGCCGGTAATTTTTAATGTGTTGGGCTTTTTTCTGGCAGTATTGGCGGGCGATGTGCCGGAAACAGGTGCTATTTGCATACTAACCTCCTTTTTGAATCAATAATAACAAAATTCTCGCAAAATTTCTATGCTATCATTTTTATATGAAAAAGATTTTGAGATTTTTTACAATTTTAGCCGTAATGATTGCCGGAAGCACCGGATTTTGTGCACAGCCGCAAAAAATCACACTGAAAGAGGCCGTTGACATCGCAGTACAGAACAATATCGATTACAAAGCCGCACAGCTTGATGTTGAAATTGCCAAAAACAACATAAAATCGGCAAATAAGCTCCAGCCGACGGAAATAAACACATTTTTCAATATGGGCGATTCAGGTCATGGAAATCCGCAGACGGTAGGCGCAACGCAAAGTATTGAAATCGCGAAAAGAGATGCAAGAAAAAAGCTTGCAGAGTCAAATTTGCTTCTGGCAAAGGAAAATGTCGGATATTATGAATTTGACCTAAAAATGGACGTCAGGGAGGCTTATATAAAACTTGCGGTTTCAAAATCAATACTAAACAACATGCAGATGCAGCAAAAACTGCTTGAAGAACTTCTTGAGATAGCGAAAAAGCGGGTAAAGGCCGGAGAAACGACGGAGATGGACGTTTTGCAAGCAGAAATCGCAATCAATCAGATGATTACGCATGTAAACAGCGCAAGAGTTGAAGTAAAAACGGCGCTGCACAATTTTAACAAGGTAATCAACCCGCATGAGATGACGAATGTGGAATTTGATGCGGTTGACAGTCTTTTTGATGAAAAGGACGATTTTGACGCGCTCATGACCCCGCCGCCAACGGCAAAGCTGCCCCCATTTGAGCTTATAGCACAAAAAAGCCTGGCAAACCGGTATGATATCCGAATTGCCAAGCAAAAAATTGATGTTGCGCAGAAGAATTTGACACTTGTTGCCCGTCAGAGGATTCCGGATATTGAATTTTTCGGCGGATACGGTTATCAAACAAGGGGGATGAGCGAGGACGGTTCATTTAAAAGCGGGGCTTATGCGGGAGCAAATATAACCAATATTCCGCTTTTTTATTCGTACAAACCCGAAATTGCCAATGCAAAGCTTGAAATTGACAAAGCGGAGTTGAATTATCTTTCAGTTGAGAACAAAGCGCTGAAAGATTTGAGCACGGCTTACGAGCGTTTTGAAACAGCGAAGATGAATCTTAACGATTACAATGAAAAACTATTAAAATGCTCAAAAGAAATGATTAATCTTTCAAAAAAGAACTACGGGGCCGGAAAATCGAATTTGACGACCTTTATCGTTATGGAGCAGTCTTACAAATCCATTATAATCGAATACACAAAGGCTTTGGCGGAATATTACAACAGCTGGGTCGGTTTTTTGCGTGAGGTTAATGTTGAAAATTTCGATATAGAGAACATATAGTTCTTTTTATTTTTTTAATTTCCGCACGCACATTCAAGGATAATTTTTCAGAATTTTGCAACAAATTTTCTTCATCAACTAATAATTTTCAGAAATCAGCCCAAAGCACCCGGTTAAAAAGCCATTTTTTTAAACCCAACCAAACCAAATCCAACGCGAAAAGCAAAATGAGGCGAATTTTTCTTTGCAGTGACTATGGAGGAGCCGGCTTTTCACTTCAAAATCACGCATTAACCGAACTTCCGGCGGGGGAATCGGAACGGAAAAGGAAAATTTGACTCATTTTGCGAAACTTTAACAATCGTCCCTAATTTTTCTCAAAACGAAAAAAACAAATCCAGCGCCAAAAGAAAAATGCGGCGAATTTTTCTTTGGAGTGACTATGGAGGAGCCGGCTTTTCACTTCAAAATCACGCATTAGCTGAACTTCCGGCGGGGGAATCGGAACGGAAAAGGAAAATTTGACTCATTTTGCGAAACTTCAACAAAAAACCCACAATTGTCCGCAACACAGCCAACAAATCAAATCAAAAGCCCATCCTCAACAGAAAATGGGCTTCAATAACGATTTTATTAAATTCTAGACAATAATTTCTTCCAAAAGCACAACCGCATCAACGGCAATAGCCCGGCTTTCTCCGATTGGCCCAAGCCCTTCCATTGTTTTTGCTTTAACTGAAACCTGATTCATCCTAATTTTTAAAATATCAGCAAGACTGCTTCTGATTTCATCAATATATGGCGCAAGTTTAGGAGTTTGAGCTTTAATAGTACAATCAATGTTACCGATTCGGTAACCGTTTTTGATTACAAGATAAAGCACCTCTTTTAACAAATCCGTGCTGTTGCAGCCGTAATATTTCGGGTCATCATCGGGAAAATGAGTCCCGATATCACCCAAAGCGAGCGCACCAAGCATCGCATCAATAATTGCATGGCACAAAGCGTCAGCATCCGAATGTCCCATCAACCCTTTGCAATTTTCGACCCTGACTCCGCCTAAAATTAAATCGCGTTCTTCCACAAGCTGGTGAATATCAAACCCCTGTCCGATTCTATACATATTTATCTCCTTATTTTATAAATTTTTCTACCGCTTTTGGCACACCGTCGTTGTCAACTGTGTCCGTAACATAATCCGCTATTGATTTCAGGGCATCTGTTGCATTGCCCATGGCCACCTTTGTCCCCGCAGCCAGCAGCATTTCAATATCATTATCCTGGTCGCCGCAGGCCATGATTTCTTCTTTTTTTATCCCCCATTTGTCGGCAAGAAACCTCAGAGCGTTGCCTTTTGTCGCTTTAGGGTCAGAAAACTCGCAAAAGCGGGGGGTTGAGCGTATTACATAAAGCTTATTTTTATATTTTTCAGCCATTTCTTTTTGCAAATTTTCGATAAGCGCAACATCATCGTCAATCGCAAGAATCTTGTTAACACCGGTCAAATCAAGCCCGTCACAGCTGCCAATAACCTTGTACTCAATATTTCTTGCATCAACATACTCCCTTATCAGCCGATTATCCTCTTCAACCATTAAAACATCGTTGATATATAGGTTAAAAAAGACGCCGTGTTTTTTCAAATCGCAAATAACTTCTCGTGCAAGCTCTTTATCCATCGTATTTTCGAGCAAAATTTCGTCATTTTCATAAAAATTTCTGACCAAACCGCCCTGATAGCAGATTACCGGGGTACACAGGCCTAATTCTTGAGCAATAGAGCGGGTTGCGGCGTACATTCTGCCCGTACAGAGCACAACTTTGACTCCCCGTGCGCAAAGATTTTTAAGGGTTTCTTTTAACCTGGGCGTTGCCGTATAATCTTTTTTAAAAATCGTCCCGTCTATGTCCAGAACAAGCATTTTTATCATATTTTATACCGTTAAATTTAGCCTTGACAATGCACAAAGAGTTTTGGCATCATTAATTGTACCATTTTTTACAAGATTGTGCACTTCGCTTAACGGAAGTTCAAAATAATCCAAAATCTCGCCCTCATCGGGCTCCGGGCGATCGAATTTCAGGCCGGTGGCCTTAAAAAGGTAGAGTTTTTCATCGCAAATGCCGAAAGTCGTAAAAATATAGCCGAGAGATTCCCAGTTTTTCGCTAGATATCCGGTTTCTTCGCGCAGTTCTCTTTTTGCCGCCTCCAACGGATCCTCGCCGCGTTCCAGACGTCCGGCGGGGAGCTCGGTTTGAACGGATTTTACCGCATAACGATACTGCTTCACGAGCAGGACATTGCCATTATCTTTCAAAGCCAAAATAACAACCCCGCCCGGATGATGAATGATTTCCCGATGGCGTTTCAGCCCGTCAGAAAGAACGATTTCGTCATCTGTGATATCAAAAATTCTGCCTTGAAAAACAGTTTTTGATGATAGTGTTTTTTCTTCAAATTTATCCATAAAAACTCCGTCATTTAATTACAAATCAAGCACCCAGGGAAGACAGCAAAAAATCATCCAGAAAATACATGCCAGAATTATGCAAATTTTACCCGATATATTCCCCCGTTCAAGACGTTTTAAGCCGTTTCCCAAATCATTTCTTGCTAAATTATTACTGTAATTTATCTCAACGCATTTATTTTTTAAATAGCTCAAAAACTCTATCGCGGGTCGAAAAAGCGGAGTATTTATTTTATAAGAACGCCCCTTACAAATAATATCGATACTTATATCCGGAATTTTTGAATAAAATATCTCAAATCTAACTTTTTCCACATCCTCAAGGCTGATATTATCCACAGCCCTGTTCTTATGAGTAATAATGAAGCTTTCGTCATACAAAGTGAGAGATTCAGCTGCATTTTCGCTTACAAATGAGGAGGAAATGGCAATTACCGCCAATATGAACCCGACCGCCAACAAATACAATAAAAACAAAGGCACATTATTCAAGACCCAGCTTCCGTATTTGAAGTGATAAGCAAAATCCAAAGACAGAAAAAACACGCCAAAAACAAGCAAAATTAAAGTTATTACCAAATAATGCCTGCAATTGTATAAAAGTACGAGTTTTTTCGCCATATTAGTGATTTTGAACCTTTACAGTCGATTTCAGATGAAGCTCTCTGAGTTGTTCTTCGGAAACGACGGCTGGAGCGTTTGTCATGAGGCATTTTGCGGCCGAATTTTTCGGAAAAGCAATAACTTCACGAATCGAAGACTGATGAGCAAGCAGCGCAACCAGTCTGTCAAGCCCGATGGCAAGCCCGGCATGCGGCGGTGTGCCGTATTGGAACGCCTGAAGCATAAATCCGAATTTTCTTTCAATTTCTTCATCCTCAAGGCCCAAAGCCTTGAAAACTTTCTGCTGAACCTCGGGAGAATGGATTCTGACGCTTCCTCCGCCGAGTTCCGTGCCGTTGTAAACAATATCATAAGCAATTGAGCGGCATTTCAAGGGTTCTGTTGCCATTTTATCCACATCTTCCAGGTTCGGAGAAGTGAACGGATGGTGCATTGCCATTACTCGGTCAAATTCCTTGCTGTACTCGAACATCGGGAAGTCAACAACCCACAAAAGTGCATGTTTGTTCTCATCAATCAACCCGAGTTTATCCCCGAAGAACAATCTGAAACGCCCCATAACGTCATAAGTCGTTTTGGGCTCATCAGCAACAAAGAAAACAATGTCGCCGGGCTTTGCGTCCGCACGTTCTTGGAGCTTTTTGATTTGTTCGTCGTTTAAGAACTTCAAAACAGGCGATTTTACAGTGCCGTCTTCCATATATGTAATCCAAGCAAGCCCTTTTGCGCCGAAAGAAATCGCCATTGAGCGGATATCGTCCATTTCTTTTCTTGAATAGCCCGCAATTCCGGGGATTTTGATTGCTTTTGCAATACCGCCATTTTTAAGCGTTTCTTTTACGGGCTCAAAGGTCGATTCCATCAAAATATCGCCGATATCAAACAATTCCAGCCCGAATCTGGCATCCGGTTTGTCAGAACCGAATCTGTCCATTGCTTCCTGCCATGAAATTCTTGTGAAAGGAGGCTTAACCTCGACATTTGCGGCTTTAAACGCCTCAACAATCAAACCTTCGGTCAAATTAATGATATCCTCCTGCCCGACAAACGACATTTCAATATCAACCTGCGTAAATTCAGGCTGTCTGTCGGCTCTGAGGTCTTCATCGCGGAAGCATCTTGCGATTTGATAATATCTTTCGAGCCCGCCGACCATCAAAAGCTGCTTAAAAATCTGCGGTGACTGCGGAAGCGCATAGAATTTGCCCTCTTGAACACGGCTGGGAACCAGATAATCACGTGCCCCCTCAGGTGTCGTGTTAATCAGGATAGGAGTTTCAACCTCCATAAAATCAAGGTTGTTCATGTAATCCCTGATTGCACGCACAATATCATGGCGCAATTTAAGGTTATTAACCATCGACGGACGACGGATATCAAGATATCTGTATTTTAGGCGAAGATCCTCCTTTGTATCCTCCGAAGAAAGCTCAAAAGGAAGCAGTTTTGCCGTTGAAAGAACCACGACTTTTTCCGGATACATCTCAATTTCGCCGGTTTTTAAATCGGGATTGTAGGTTTCAGGCGGTCTTTTGGTCACTTTTCCGGTTACTTGAATTACATATTCGTCTTTTATGCCAGAAAAAACGTTGTGAACCTCTGGATTAATCTGCGGATCGGCAACTACCTGGAAAAAACCGGTTTTATCTCTCAATTCAACGAAAATAATACCGCCCAAATCTCTCACAGCCGAAACCCAGCCCGCCAGAGTGACGGTTTCGTTAATGTTATCAATGCTCAAAGCTTCGTTATAATGCGTTTTCATCGATGTTTTTGTTATCATTTCATACTCTTTCTACTAATCAACCTGTATTTTTAATTTATAATAAACAAATTTTATAATCAAACAGCAGAAAAGCACTTATTTTGCTTTGTTTTTGTTCCAGATGTGAAAAACAGGAATTCCTGCAAGCGTAATCAAGAGCCCCGGCAGTGTGTAAAGCGGTTTATAAAGGGTAAGACAGACGATAATCGCGCTTGCGCACACAAGAAAGGACACAGGGAAGAAATTATTTATGCGAAAAGCGAGATTCACGTGTTTTTTGCGTTTTCTGTACACAAAAATCCCGGCAGTCGTAATTATATAAAAAATCAGCGACGCGTAAATCACAAAATCCAAAAGCTGAGTGTAATTTCCCCACAAAATCAGAATACAAATCCACAAACACTGCGCCCATAGGGAATTAACCGGAACTTTCGTTTTTCTGTCAATAACCGCAAGCGGCCTGAAAAATGCGCGGTCTTTCGCCATTTTGTAATACACTCTTGAGCCCGCAAATATCATTCCGTTCGCGCAGCCGAACGCAGAAATCATAATTATCAGCGCAGCAATATCTTTTCCCGCGCTGCCGAAGATTTGGGCCATCATTCTTGCGCCGACAATGTCCTCGGGCGCATTTTGAATTGCTTCTAAGGGCAAAACGCCCAAATAAATCGTATTAATCAGCAAATAAAGCAAAATCACAAGCCCTGTGCCGTACGCAAGGGCTTTGGGGATATTTTTTGAGGGTTCTTTTATCTCACCGGCAACAAAAGTAATGTTATTCCAGGTAATCGACGCAAACAACGCCCCGACGACCGCAGTAAAAACGGTTTTCACCGTAGAAAACGAAAAATGAGGCGGAATGTTGGAGTTTGCAAAAATAGTATGCCAATGGAACCCGAAAAACAACCCTGCAAGCACAATTCCAATAATAGAAAGGACTTTTGTGGCCGTAAAAAGGTTTTGGGTTATCACGCCGTATTTTACGCCTTTTGAATTTATAAAACTCAGAAAAATCACGGTAAAAATCGCGAAAATTTGCTGCGTAGAAAGCGTAACCCCACCCCAATTAACCACAAACACATGCGCGCTAACAAACGGAACCAAAAGCCCGAAAAATTTCGCAAAAGCAACGCAAACAGCGGCAAGAGTGCCGGTTTGAATAACCAAAAATGTCGTCCATCCGTACAAAAAGGCGATTTTTTCGTTGAATATTTTCTTCAAATACACATACTGACCGCCCTCATCCGTAATATTCGCCGCAAGCTCGGCAAAAGAGAGCGCTCCACACATTGTCACAAAGCCGGCGAGCAGCCAGGTCAAAATCAACAGAACTCCAGACTGAACTTGTCTTGAAATATCCGCCGATACTATAAATATCCCGCATCCTATCATTGAACCCGAAACAACAGAGATTGAATCGGTCAAAGAAAGCGTCCTTTTTAGTGTTCCTTTCATTCTCACAGCTTATAAAAAACATTAAAAGTTTGCAAATAAGGCAATTTTTTCGGACAAAAATACTTTATATATATAAGAACACAAAATAACTGTGTCCGACAAGAGCGAGGAGAATAAAAAAATGTTTGTTAACCTTTATTCATCAGCCTCAGAGGTTAAACAACAACAAAATACAGCCAAAACCGACACAACGGTAACAACCGTGCCGGTCGGAAGAAAACGCTTAACATTAGGTGAGTCAATCGGCGCAAAAAAAGCCGTCGTCCCGCCTAAAGCCGCTCCAGCAAACACAAAAGAAGCTGAAATCGCAAGAATTAACTCTTTTTCTTCGGACAAAGACAGAATTATTGAATATAACAAAAAACATGCCCGCGGAAACTACATAATAGTCGACAAAAAGGATTGCAGCGCAACGGTTTATGACAAAAACGGCAAAGCAATAAAGAAATTTGAAGTCGGCCTCGGCATGGATGTCGGCGACAAAAAAGCCGGCGGCTACAATTGCGGCATTGCATCAAAAATCAGGAAGTACACAGCACCCGGAGAATACACTCTCGGTGAACAGTCGGCAGCTTCTGACACAAAATACGGCTCAAACCTCTTTATTATGGAGGGCGACGGGGTTGCAAAAGATTCAGTTGATGAGCAGGTCGCAGCAATCCACCAAATCCCCACACAAAGGCTTGCTCAAAGAAAGGGCCTATTCAAAAACGGTACAATTTCGGACAACAGGATGTCTTTCGGCTGCATAAACATGCTTTCGGACGATTTTGACGAAATGGAAAAGATTATTCAGGGAACAGGCACAAAATTGTACGTTCTTCCGGAAGAAAAAGGCAACAAATTGCAGCTTGAAATGCAGGTTGACGGCTCATTAAAGTTTGTTCAGACAAAATACAGAAATGAATAACAAATCGTAAAAATTGTTGTGCAATATGCAACAATATGATAAATTTGTTATATGAAAAGAATACTTATCAATTTCTTGTTTTTGGCCATTGGCGCGTTTATTGCCGCATTTGCAATTGAGTGTTTTCTTGTTCCTAATTCGATTATTGACGGCGGAATCATCGGTATTTCAATGATGTCTGCATACAAAACGAAACTTCCGCTCGGTATTTTTATTGTTATATTGAATTTTCCGTTTATTTGTCTTGCTTGGCAAAAAATGGGGAAATCTTTCGTATTTTCGACATTTTTTGCCGTCACAATGCTTGCAATAGGCGTTACAATGATACCCGAATGGATGCACGGCAAGCATGTATCCGAGCCTTTTCTGGCCTGTATCTTCGGAGGGCTTATTCTCGGCACAGGCGTAGGGCTTATTTTGCGAAATAACGGTTCCACGGACGGAACAGAAATCGTTGCGATAAGATTTGCCAAAAAATTAGGCTTTTCTGTCGGCGAAATAATAATGTTCTTCAATTTGTTCATTTTTGTGGCTGCGGGCGTGGTTTATGACAGCTGGCAGAGCGCTATGTATTCAATAATCACGTATTTTATAGCATATAAGGTTATTGACATTGTTATTGAGGGTCTAAATGAGTCAAAATCGATTTTTGTCATCTCCGACGAATCAAAAGAGATCGGCCCGGCAATTATGCAGCATTTTGATATAAGCATAACCTACATTGCAGGCCGCGGCGGATACTCAATGCAGGAGAAAAAGATAATTTATTGCGTAATAAACAGGCTTGAGGTTGCAAAGCTCAAATCACTCGTAAAATCCATCGATCCTAGCGCGTTTATTGCGATTGAGAACGTTCATGAAGTCGACGGCGGAAGAATAAAATCGCACAACCACCTATAATTCGTAAATTAAGTATTTTCCGCAATTTTGTCCGCATTTTTCTCGATTTTTTCGAGCTTTGCACACTTTTCCACGCACAAAAGCAAATATGTGGGGAGTTTTCTTTGTAGTGACTATGGGGGAGGCCTCAAAAATTATTAAAAAGAGGCAAAATTGCCTCGCATGGCCGGAGGAATCGGAACGGAAAAGAAAATTCCACTCATATTTGCCCAAAATAAAAATAAAAATAAAAATAAAAATAAAAATAAAGAAAAAATATAAAAAAACAGCGGCCGGAGAGCGTTAAAATGAAAATGTGTTTCGCCTCCGGCCAATGCTGCCCGGGTTATTACCCGTTTTTTATGAAAATATGATAGGTTGCCCGCCCCGCCTTTTGAACGAAACGGGCTTTGCCGCTTCACGGCTTAACTTATCACGCAATTGTTTAGATATTCAATCGTATTGATTTTGTTATCGTAAAGATAACGCAAAAATTCCAGATGTTCCCGGCTGAACGATGAAATAACAACATTTATTTCAAATCCGTCCGAGCAGAAAGGCTCATAATCATAAATAACATAACTGTTATATTTACTTTTCCATTCTTTGCGTTCAACTTTGCAGTTATGTTCAAGGGCAATGTCCTCAAGCCAGGGGAGCATTTCCTTGCTTATGTTATTGAATTCCATTTCTTTTCTCTGGTTCAAATTATCTGTATATCTGTCAATAAGCATTGCCTAACCTCCCTAAGACGTCATTTTTAATTTCCGCTTTCCATCCGTTCCAGAACCTGACAAAATCAAAGATGCAAATTCCGATGCGGAAAATTAAATTTTTCAAAAAGAAAGCGTTTTGGGCTTTCGTAATGTATAAGTAGTGTAAACAATTTCTCAAAAAGATAAAATATACCAATGTACAATGTACAAGGTGTATAAATGTACTATTTTTTTTGCAAATCAATGTATTTTTTAACAAATTCAGACGTCATGGCCGAAAGCTCGTCAATCGAATGACCAACAGCATTTTTGGGGTAGAAAAACGGATTTGAGGTGTTCATTGTTTTTGCGGTAACCGCATTCTTTATCAGCCAATTCAATACTTTCACGTCCTGAGCAAAGGATTCCGGCGGCAATTTTGAAATATTAAAAGATAATGCGCAAATTGAGGGCTCAAGCCGGCAATGTTGAAGCGAAAAGTCGTAATCAGACTTCAGCAAACGACAAAAACCATTGATTATCTTTTCAAAAAACTTAAACTGCAAATCCGGTTCCTTAACTGAAAAGCCGCTTTGCATGCATAAAATCGGGTTAAAGACTCTTGAGCGGGGGTTTTGCGGAAATCCGTACTCAAAATCAATCGGAACAAACTTTTTATTCGCAAAATCAACAATTACATTCCGACCCGCAAAATCAAACGACATATCCATTTTGGCAGCGTCAAAAATACGTTTTAAAAAGTCAAAATAAGCAGAATCCGGCATATCAATAATCTTGCGGTTCAATTCATGCTGTTTTTCAAAAAACGTCAAGGCCGAATCTGTCGCAAATGTAGCATTTTCACCGTTGATAAATTCGCCGATTTGCACATCCGAGCCTATTTTTGCCACATAATGGTTGAATTTGTCGCGCTCGGACATTTCTCTGTTTAATTTTGGCCTAAAATCCGGCTCACAATACCTGCTTACGCGCAGCACATAATCAAAACCAGGAATTTTGTATACACTGGCCTCTGCACCATGTCCGATACATTTTGTTTGAAGTGCTTTTTTGAGCAATTCTTTTATCTGCCAGTCTTGTCTTTTGAGAAAAGGCACAACAGCACGAATTTCCAAGGAATCCTGCGTTCCGGGTGAAAGATTCGAAGCAGAAACATTCGCTAAAAGCGGATTTTTTAATGGAGCAAAACTTTTTGCGCCGGTTTTCAGTCCGCCAAGGTATTTGTAGCCGGTTTTTAATGTAATCATATTTTCTTTATAACTGTCTGTGGGTAAAATAAAACCCGTAAAAATAAAATTTGCTACTGTTGAACGAAAAATATATTTAGGTTAAAATAACATAGCCGTGCACCACGGGGAAGTTGCGGATCCCTCGACCCGAACGCTTATGCGGGGTGTAGAGCCTGTTGTGAGGCTTATACGGGTGCGATAAATTGAATATTTTTCGTTGATAGTGGCGGATTTGCCGGCGAAAGCAATCGAACCGTGTCAGATTGGGAACAAAGCAGCACTAAGATTCAACTTTCGGGTGGCAGGTTCTTCAAAGGAGGAAAATATCTCAACGAGTCGGATTTGTATTTGTCGATAGACAGTGGCACGGCTTTTTATTTTTGAAAAAATCTCGAAAAATACACAACAACGCCAAAAATCATAATCATCCAGAAAAGCGCAATCATAAAAAACCGCTGGATTTTTGCCGCGAATTCGGACGGCACAAAATTCCTTTTTTCCTGCACAACCGGCTTTCTTGAAGCAATTGACCTTGATTTGGTGCGTTTTGGCGAAGATTCTTTGGATTTTTCCTTTTTTTCAAGATATTTTTGCTTCAATGACTTATTTGCGCTTCCCCTTTTGCCGGTAACGAGCAGTTCTTCATCGTAGCACAGCGCCGCAATCTTTGAATCGGGGCCTTTTTTGGCTAATGCATAATTAATACTCGCCTCAAAAGCCCTCTGCAAGCATTCAAGCGCCGTTATGCCGTCTTTTTTTACTTTTGTTGAATGCGTAGAAAGATTTCCGGCCCTTTTTAAAAAATACAAGTCCTCAATAAACTCCTTTTCTCTTACGCTGCCCGAGGATTTGTCTTTCAGCATTTCTATCATGTCATCAAACGAATCCGAGCTTTGAGCCTTATCTTTTAGAATCAATCGGCAAATATTCTCGCCAAGGCGCCTTGTCTGGGTCATACACTGCTCAAAATACTCATCCACGTACAACTTTTCCGCTTCTTTTGCTATTTCAAACAGGTTTTTATCAATATTTTTCAAAAAATCGAAGTTTGTCATGTTAATAAAATATCATGAAAAAATTCACTAATCTTGCGACCCTGAAACAAGTTCAGGGTGACAGTATTTTATATCGTCATTCCGAACTTGTTTCAAAATCGCACAGGCAATGCCCATATTCATAATTTGGGCACATATGAAGCATTTTCAGGGCTGCCGTACTTCATATCGTCATTCCGAACTTGTTTCAAAATCGCACAGGCAATGCTCAATTTCATAATTTGGGCACATATGAAGCATTTTCAGGGCTGCCGTACTTCATATCGTCATTCCGAACTTGTTTCGGAATCGCAAGAACGCTATAATTAAGCAATGAATAAAAATTGCGCTGTATATATCCTAGCAAATAAAGCAAATACAACTTTTTACATTGGAGTTACCAGTAATTTGGCCAAAAGGCTTCATGAACACAAAAACAAGCTTATTAAAGGCTTTTCTTACATTTACAATACAACAAAACTCGTCTACTTTGAACAAACCGAATCAATTCAAGATGCAATAAAAAGAGAAAAACAACTAAAAAACTGGCACAGGACTTGGAAAATCAACCTGATAAAACAAAATAACCCGACCTTTAAAGATTTGTCACTGGATTGGGATAAAACAACATTTAACTAATAAGCAAAAAGTACTCATGGAGTTTCTGGCACAAAAATTCAACTATTTTTTTTGACATGCTATAATTTTACCAAATGAGCAACGAAATTACTTACAGAGATGTCGTATCGCAAATAAAAGACCGGCTGGACATAGTCGACGTCGTTTCAAGAAGGGTTATTTTAAAGAAAACCGGTAACAATTATTGGGGATTGTGCCCGTTTCACAATGAAAAAACCCCCTCCTTCAGCGTAAATGCGCAAAAACAGATTTACAAATGCTTTGGCTGCGGCGAAGGCGGGGATGTTTTGAGCTTTTTGATGAAAATCAACAACCAATCTTTCAACGAAGTCGTCAAAGAGCAGGCTGAAATCCTCGGAATCGAGCTGCCAAAGCAATATTCAGACGCAAATCAAAGCCTGAAGCAGCAAATGTGCGACGCTCTGCTCGCCGCAGCGGACTATTACACGGAAAATCTCCTCTCGGACAAAAATTGCGAAGCATACAAGTACCTGCAAAAACGTGGTTTCGGTGATGATGTTATTTATAAATATAAATTGGGCGTTTCTAAGGACAGCTACGAAGATTTGCACAAAAAACTGCTCAAAAAATACAATATTGAAATTCTGGAAAAAGCCGGCCTGGTAATAAAACGCGACCGCGACAGGGGTTATGTTGACCGCTTCAAAAACAGACTTATGATTCCGATTTTTGACGAAAAAGGTAATGTTGTGGCATTCGGAGCAAGAACCCTTGAAAAAGACGGTAACCCAAAATATCTGAACTCCGCAGAATCCCTTGTTTATAACAAAAGTCAGATTTTATACGGGCTTTATCAGGCAAAAGAAGCAATAAAAAAAGAAGATTCCGTAATAATCATGGAGGGTTATTTTGATGTAATATCAGCGCAGGTCAACGGCGTAGAAAATGCCGTGGGAGCGTGCGGAACAGCGCTGACCGAAAACCATGTGAAGATGATTTCGCGATACAGCGCCTCAAGAAGAATATTTCTCGCGTTCGACTCGGACGGAGCGGGCAGAAAAGCTACGGAACGCGGTGCAGAAACAATTAAAGAAGCTTTTACGGGGCTCGGCAACATAAAACAGTACGATGAAAGCTTCAACATGGTCAATAACGACCGCTATGCGTGCGAAATCCGCGTAATCACACCCCCGGACGGCAAAGATCCCGACGAATTCATCAGAGAACACGGCTCAGATGAGTACAAAAAATATGTAGAATCGGCCCAGCTGCTCATTGATTTTCAGATTAACCAGGTTTTGAAAAATAAAAAGCCCAAAATGACACCGCTTGAAAAAAATGACCTCGTAAAGCAGGTTGTGCCATATTTACAAGAGATAAACAACACAATCGTGCGTGACGAATACGTGAAAATCGTCGCAACTCAGCTTGAAATTGATGAAAACTCCTTGAAAAAAGTGTTATTTTTACAAGTTAACACCCCAAAGCCCCAATATTCTCAAGAAAAAAAGCCAATTGTAAAGAAAAGTTTAAATATTTCGGAAAAAGCGCAAAAAAATTTATTGTCCATGTATTTAGTAAATGAAAGTTCTATCAATTTTCAAACCCTGAATAATATTTTAAAAGAAATCGAATTTACAAATGATAAGTTAATAATTGTAAAAAATACAATTGACAAATTGACCCAAGCGGTAAATAATGTTAAAGAATTAACCGAAACCCTGTACACAGAATTTGCCGAGGACAATGAACTCAAAGAAATTATAACAGATTTGATATACTTATCCGACAGCTTTAAAAACCTGTCAGATAAGGATTTTAAAATAGCGATTGAAGAGAACATTGACAGAATAAAAACTTTCAAAATAAAAGAAGCTCAAAAACAATTGCAAAACCAATACAAAGAAGCAAACGACGACGAGCTTCAAGCAGTCCAAATTCAAATGCAGCTAAGAGAAAAAATTAAAAACAAGCAAAGAACTGGAGACAATTAATGAGTAGAAAAAGAATGTCAGACAAATCACTCGTAAGCATAATCGACGAAGAAGAACTTCATGATGATGTGGGCGGAGATGATTTGTTCAGTGAGCCTGAAACAATCGTAGCCGAAAATATGGACGTTGTTATAGGCAAATCCAGCGCAATCGCAGCAGACGACATTTATGTACAGTCAACTGATGAAGATGAAGAATCCGACGAAAACGCTGACGTTACAGTTCCGCGCGGAATTTCACTCGACGACCCCGTAAGAATGTATCTTCGTGAAATCGGAAGAATAAAACTGCTCACAGCAGAAGAAGAAATTGATCTTGCACGTAAAATCATTCAAGGCGGAAATGTCGGTGCCGTTGCAAAAAGAAAACTCGTTCAGGCGAACCTCAGACTCGTTGTTTCTATTGCAAAAAAATACGTAGGACGCGGAATGTTGTTCTTGGACCTTATTCAAGAGGGGAATTTAGGCCTAATTCGTGCAGCTGAAAAATTTGACCACGAAAGAGGCTACAAATTCTCAACTTACGCGACATGGTGGATTAGACAAGCAATCACAAGAGCCATCGCTGACCAGGCAAGAACCATCAGAATCCCCGTTCACATGGTTGAAACCATTAACAAACTCAAAAAAGTCACAAGAAAGCTCGCTCAGGAGCTCTCAAGAAAGCCCACTGAAGAAGAACTTGCACAGGAAATGAGCATTTCGATTTCAAAACTCAGAGAAATCATAAAAGTTGCTCAAGAACCGCTTTCACTTGAAACACCTATCGGAAAAGAGGAAGATTCAAGGCTCGGCGACTTTATTGAGGACAAAGACGCTGACGCACCGGTAAAAACCGTTGCTCATGAGCTTCTCAGAGAGGATCTTGCGGAAGTTTTGAGCGGTCTTTCGCCCCGCGAACGCGATGTTTTAAGACTTCGCTTCGGAATGGACGACGGACGCCAGAGAACACTTGAAGAAGTGGGCCAGCTTTTCGGCGTTACACGCGAACGTATCAGACAAATCGAAGCAAAAGCGCTGAGAAAGCTCCGCCACCCCAACAGAAGCAAACGTCTTCGCGAATATGTCGAAGTTTAATAATTTAAGATTTAAAAACCCCTTTTTCAAGGGGTTTTTTAGTATGGTTATTGCAAAGAATATATTAAAGGCGAAAAGGTCTGTTTTTCCTTTTCCGTTCCGATTCCTCCGGGCATTCGGGGATTGATTGACATTTTTAACAATTTTAGAGCCCTCCCCCATAGTCACTACAAAGAAAAAACAGACCTTTTCTTATCACAATTAACTGCCGAGCACAACAAAAAACATAAAAAACCGGCCTAGCACACTCGGGCTATAAAAATTTTTATGCTTGTGATAGAATTTGTGCAAAAGGAAGACTTGAGGGATATTTTATAATGATAAATTTATTGTTGAAACTACTAGGCGATCCGAATGAAAAAAAGGTCAAAAGGATTATGCCGATAATCGAGCATATAAACGCTCTTGAACCCGAATTTGAACAGCTTACGGATGACCAGCTGCGAGAAAAAACAGCAGAATTTAAAGAATTTTTAAATAATCGCGAAACATCAACCGACCCGAAACGCGACAGAGCACTTGAAAAAGCAGCACTGGACAAGATTTTGCCTGAAGCGTTCGCAGTAGTAAGAGAAGCGGGCAAAAGAGTGCTGAATATGCGCCATTTTGACGTTCAGCTGATAGGCGGCTACTTCCTGCATAACGGGCACATCGCAGAAATGAGAACCGGTGAGGGCAAAACGCTCGTAGCGACGCTCCCTGCTTACCTGAACGCGCTCACGGGCAAAGGCGTGCACATAATTACCGTAAACGACTACCTGGCAAAGCGCGACAGCGAATGGATGGGCAAAATTTTCCGCTTTCTCGGGCTAACCGTCGGAGTAGTTCTTTCAAACAACCGCGATTACAATGAATTTGAGCGCAAAAAAGAGGCTTATGCCTGCGATATCACTTACGGAACGAACAATGAGTTCGGATTTGACTATTTGCGCGACAATATGGCCGGAAGCCTTGACCAGTGCGTTCAAAGGCCGTATAACTACGCCATTATCGACGAAGTTGACAGTATTTTGATTGACGAAGCAAGAACGCCGCTAATCATCAGCGGAAGGCTCGAAAAATCTGCCGAATTGTACAGAACAATGGCAAAAGTCGCGCCGCAGATGAAAAAAGACGTTGATTACGAAGTTGACGAGAAAAATAAAAACATTATCCTCACAGAAGACGGGATTGACCATGCTGAGGAGCTTTTGAATATTTCTGATTTGTTCGATGTGGAAAATCAATACGCTCATCACCTTTTGCAGGCGCTAAAAGCAAAAGAACTTTACCAGAAAGACACGGATTACGTAATAAAAAACGGCGAAGTCGTTATTGTTGACGAATTTACCGGGCGTCTGATGGAAGGACGGCGCTGGTCGGACGGGCTGCATCAGGCTGTGGAAGCAAAAGAGGGCGCAAAAATTCAGGATGAAACGCAAACCCTTGCGAGCATTACTTTTCAGAATCTTTTCAGGCTTTACCCAAAACTTTCAGGCATGACCGGTACTGCGATGACCGAAGAAGCCGAATTCGGCAAAATTTACAATCTTGAGGTTACTTCTATCCCCACAAACAAAACCGATATCAGGATTGACATGCCGGACGTTATTTACAAAACGCAAAAACAGAAATACCTTGCGGTTGTTGACGAAATCATCAAAATGCACGAAAAAGGCCGCCCGGTTCTTGTCGGAACAATCAGTATCGACAAATCTGAATATTTATCATCGCTTTTGCGTCAAAAAGGCGTAAAACACAACATTTTGAACGCAAAACACCACGAAAAAGAAGCATATATTATCGCACAGGCCGGACGTGTGGGCGCGGTAACAATTGCGACGAACATGGCGGGCCGAGGAACCGACATTTTGCTCGGAGGCAACCCGGAATACCTTGCAAAAGAAGAACTTGAGGCAAAAAACCTTTCTCCGGAAAATACGCCGGATTATGAAGAAAGAAAAAATGAAGCGCTCGCTTCAGCGCGCGCACTGACGGAAAAAGAGCATAAACTGGTAGTACAAGCGGGCGGGCTCCACGTAATCGGCACGGAACGCCACGAATCACGCCGTATTGACAACCAGCTCCGCGGCCGTGCCGCACGTCAGGGAGATCCGGGCTCAACAAGGTTCTTTCTTTCGCTTGAAGACGATTTGATGAGGATATTTGGCGGCCAGCACATCATAAATCTTATGGACACGCTAAATGCAGACGAAGATATGGCCATTGAGCACCCGATGATTACGCGCCAGATTGCCTCCGCACAGAAAAAGGTCGAAACTTACCATTTTGACATCAGAAAGAGCGTTCTTGAGTACGATGACGTAATGAATGTGCAGCGTGAGAAATTTTACAGCCAGCGCAGACGCGTTCTGGCCGGCGACAACCTGTCGGGCGACATTGCGTATATGATTGAGCGGGAAATCGACAGAATCATAAAAAGCTACGTTGCTCCGGGCATGAATCCTCAGGAATTCATCTATGACGACCTCGCGGCCATGATGAGAGAGGTTCATTCGCTCATTCCGCAGCTTTCTTACCTTGAAGTTAAGAATATCCAGGGGCTTGATTACGAGGGAATATACGAAAAACTCAAACATCTTGCGGTTATGGCCTACCGCGACCATGAAGAAAAGACCGTCGGTTTTTATAACGATATTGCATCGCAATATGACGAAAATTTCCTTCGCGAAGAACCTTTTACCTCAAACAACGTCATGAGAAACATTGAAAAAGACATTCTTTTACGCGTTGTTGACAATAAGTGGATTGACCACCTGCACAACATCGATATGCTGCGAGACGGCATCGGTTTGAGGGCTTACGGGCAAAAAGACCCGCTTATTGAGTACAAAAAAGAGGCCTATGACCTTTTCAATAACATGATGTACGAAATCCAGTCAGAAACCGTAAAATATCTGTTCAGAACAAGGTTCGGTGTGCAAATCGTGGACAGACGAGAAGACAACGTCATCAGAACCCAGCTTTCGCAGGCAGCAGAGAGCTTCCAGCCGGAATCCGAGGACGAAGACGAGCCAACAATGCCCTACAAAGCGACTGAAAAAATCGGCAGAAACGACCCTTGCCCTTGCGGAAGCGGAAAAAAATACAAAAACTGCTGCGGAGCAAACAAAGAAAACAAAAATAGCCAAAACTAGCGGTTAAAACAGGCTCAAACGGCCAAAAATCTTTGCAGAAAACAGTTTTGCGTCAAAAATCAGCATTATTGGATGATATTCTTACAATTATGCACGGATGCACCGGAATATTGGGTTAAATGCGCGCGCTAAATTGTTATTCTCATTCCAAGCAGAAGTGCAACACCGTTTCTGCCGCCATTTCGCAGCATGGTTTCAAAAAAGCAGGTAAATCGGTCATTCCATCGCTTTTGAACACCGGCTCCATACTGAACAAAAGGTTTTACGGAGAGATCAGGCAAATAAACGTCATTTGCCTTGAATTTTGCGCTGTCGATTATGTTCCACACAACAGAAACTGCTAAATAAGGCTGAAAAAAGTCCTTAAAATTGCCGATTAGTTTTATTCCAGGCTCGATTTGCAGGGCATTGAGCGGACGGGTGTTTATATTGACGTTAGAAGCCGTTGTATAGCTGAAAGTGTTAATAAAAGAGTAAGAAGCTATTATTCGCGGCTGGATTATCAGTTTTCTTTTTAAAGTTTGCCAATTATACCCGGACATTTGCGCAATTCCGGTGTTAAACATAGCAAAGTTATCCCTGCCAAAGCCCGTATTTGCCTCGGAAGAACTTGCACCTGCGTTAGCAGTCCATACGGTAAAGAAATTCCCGCGGTAAAACGCCCCGTAAACGCCCCCAAGTCCTCCGTTATTATAAATACTGTTTCCCTGAAAGGCCTGATGTGATCCGTTATAAGCAGCATAAACACCATATAAACCATACCAGCCGCGTTTTAGGCGTTTTAAGCCGCTTTCCGCACCAACAAGGCTGCCGTAGCTGACATTTGAAACGCGAGGGCCGTTTTTTAGCCCGACTGATTCAAATGTTGAGTAGGGTTTGAACCAGATTCCGTTGTTTTGTTCGGGCATTGCAAAAGGCGAAAAGGTAAAGTTTCCGTTTGATGCCGCAATTTTATTCAAATTACCAAAACCGGCCCTATTTTCAGGAGGAGTCAGCATTACCATATCTAAATTTTCAAAAATATTGCGATATGTGTCAATTTGTGTCAAATATCCCGCCAGCTGGGCAGCAACCTCCGAGGATAAAATCGCAGAATTAAAACCAAGCCGCGACAGCTCGAAATTCCCGTCAGATGCATCGTAAGAAACGCTGTAATCATAAATCGGAGTACCAAGAACGCTTCCGTTATAGCTTACATGGTTTTTGAGCACGTCATCGGCAAAGGGAATCGAAATTTCGGGGGCAGAGGGCGCGCCAATGAAATTTAAGCCGGAAACAAGCAAATTTCCGCCTCCGGAAAAGGAGTTTGCGTTGATTCTGTCCATCGTATTGGTATTAAAATCCATATCCGCAAAAATATTTGCGGTGCCGTTTGCATCCAGTGCTCCAAAATTTATATTATTAATCTCAGAATTCACCATATTGAAGTTAACCCCATTGCCCAATGATGTATTTGAAGCGCTAAAATAGGAGCTTTGTGCAAGAAGATTCAATGTTCCTTGAGAAAAGTTAAAATTTCCGCTGAATTCCGCATTATTTCCGCCAAGATTCAGTTCTCCGCCGTCATTTTTATTTATTGTGCCTGTTCCTTTTATTCCGCTGCGAATATTGTTAGTTCCGCCGCCTAAAAAATTAACAATTCCGGTCGGAGCGTTAAAAATGTCGTTATTTTCTGCATTTTTTCCGTGATTATTCTGAAATGTCGTATTATTCAAATTGAGTACTCCGGAATTATAAACAGCACCGCCGTCGCCGTCGATTAGCGAAGAAGAAAGGCTGTTATTCTCTAAAATTGAGTTTTCAAGGGTTAAATTTGCGCCGGAATTGTTATAAATCGCACCGCCATAGCCAAACCCCTCTGAATCAATATAATTTCCGTCAAACACAGAATTCACAATAGTCAAATTTTTATTATTATACACCGCACCCCCAAATGCAGCCGAAGTTTGCGTGCCAAGAGCATAATTTCCAGCAAAATTGCCGTTTTCTATTTTCATTTCGCCGTCATTATCAACAGCGCCGCCATAAATGAACGGCTGGTTTCGATCCCCGCCGTTTGCTTGAACATAGTTTTGTTCAAAAGAAGCACTATTAACAGAGATTATGCCATTATTATACATGGCACCGCCACGCGCAAAAACATCTGCCTGTGCATGATTATTTTTAAATTGCGTATTATTGACAGTCATTTCTGCTGTACCATTGTCATTATATCCGTTTGCAACAGATCCTCCGTAAGCACCGGCACCGGATGTATAATTATTTTCGAAACTGGAATTTTCAATCGCAATTAAACCTCCGAACAAATTGTAAACAGCACCTGCAACCCCAAAATTTATCGTTCCGGAATCTACAAAATTACCATAAAAATTGGATGAATAAATCTCTGTTTGCCCGCCGCTGTTAAAAATGGCACCGGCAAAATTTGAACCCTGATACGCCTGTCCCTGACAATTTCTGATTGTAATTTCAGAAAAATCATTATTCTTACTCAAAATAAACCCACCATAAGTCATATTTCCGTCTATTGAGTAATAATTTCCGTCAAAATTTATATCGTAATTATAAAAATGCTGCCCGATACTTTCATCAGAATCCAAATCATCCGTAATATTAAAAACATCGCCGTCTTGCAGCGCAGTGTTCATCAAAGAATAAAATGAACCGACATCAATTGTATTTGCACGACACTGCGAGACAGAAAGAAGAAAAAACATCATCAATAATATAATTTTATTTCTTTTCATAAAATTAATATTATTTTTTTATAAAAAAGAATATATTCTCCGCCGGTTTATAAAAATTTGTATAGTTGAGCTAAGTTTTTATATTAATATTGATTTTTGTAAAAAAATCTTCGTACGTTCACAATTTTTATTGAACAGGGCTTTATTTTCTCCAATTCTCTTAATTTTTGCTTGTTTTCTGCCGAAAGTCCGTGCTCAAGGATATAAAAATCGAAATATTCATCAATATTTGAACTGAGAAGCGCAGAAACTATCACAACGCCCGCATAAGTCGCGTAAGCATCATCACAAGAAATACAAATATTTATTTTGTTCAAATTTACGATACTCTCCCATAAAATAACAAAAAAAATTAAAATAATTTATCAAAAAATTGCATGCGTGCAAAATTTTTTCAAATAATACCATTAAAATTGCATGTATGCAACAAAATGAATTGCAAAAACTGGGTAACTATTTAAAAAAGCTAAGAAAATCCAGAAAACTAACGCTAAGCGCCCTATGCTACCGGAACGGACTGGAGCCGTCCACGGTCAGCAGGATTGAGGCCGGGATTGTTGAGGCAAAATACCTCACCCTGCTGAAACTTGCACACGCATACAACATGGAACTGCACGAATTACTAAAATTTTAACAATTATCCGACTGCGGGGGTTCTTTGATTGCATTTTTTGGTGTAATATGGTTTTATTCGAGAGGATTTTGTTATGTTGAAATTATTTAATACGTATTCGGATAAAATTGAAGAATTTGAGCCCATCAACGGGAAAAAAGTTAACATGTACGTCTGCGGCCCGACAGTTTATGACAATCCGCACCTCGGGCATGCCCGCTGCTACATCACGTGGGACGTGGTTTACCGGTATTTGAAGTTTTTAGGCTACGACGTCACATATTGCCGCAACGTAACCGACGTCGATGACAAAATCCTTGCAAAATCAGAAAAAGAGGGCATTTCTCCCGACGAAGTTGCGAAAAAATACTACGATGTTTTCTCAGAATCAATGAAAAAACTCGGAAATTCAAAGCCTGACATTGAACCTTTCGCAACAAAAAACCTCGGTGAGATGATTTCGATTGTTAAAAAGCTTATTGATAACGGTTTTGCGTACGAAGTTGACGGTGACGTTTATTTCAGGGTTAAAAAATTCAAAAATTACGGCGCGCTGAGCAAACAACCGATTGATGACCTTGTTGCCGGCGCAAGAGTGGAAGCTTCATCAAAAAAAGAGGATGTTCTGGACTTTGCGCTCTGGAAAAAAGACGAAAAACACGGCTACAAGTCGCCATGGGGCATAGGCCGCCCGGGCTGGCACATTGAATGCTCGGCAATGGCAAGAAAACACCTTGCGCCGGAAATAGATATCCATGCGGGCGGCGCGGACTTGATTTTTCCGCACCATGAGAACGAAATCGCCCAGTCCGAATGCGCAAATGGCTGCCGGTTCGTAAAATATTGGCTTCACAACGGTTTTGTAACGATTAACAAAGAAAAAATGTCAAAATCGCTCGGAAATTTCATCACAATCGACGGAATTTTAGAAAAATACGACGCAAACACAATCAGATTCTTTATTTTGACAAATCATTACAGAATGCCGGTTGAATTCAACGATGAAGCGCTCGAAGCAGCCGCAGCGGGCATAAAACGCGTCAAAAACTCGGTAAACGACCTGATGAACTACGTCGGAAAAGAAAATTTGATTGAAAACATCGGATCTGACGAAATAGAACAGTTCAAAGACGCAATGAACGACGATTTTAACACATCAAAGGCGCTTGCGGTGATGTTTGAGCTTGCGACGAAAGCAAACAAGGCAAAAGACGCAAATGACAAGGATTCCGCACAAAAATATCTGTCGTCGCTGATGGTTATTGCGAGAGTTCTGGGATTTGATTTTGAAAAAGTCGAACTTTCGGAAGAACAGCTTGCTGACAAGCTGAAAGAGGTTATTTCAGAATTCGATTTTATCGAAAACAAAGATGCGCCGGCTTTTGAGCTGATGAAAGAGATAATAAAAGCAAGAAACGAAGCACGTGCGGCTAAAAACTGGGCAGCTGCGGACAAAATCCGCGACGGGCTTGCAAAAATAAATATTGTGTTGAAAGATACCAAAGACGGTGTCACGAATTGGGAGTTGAAATAATGTTAAGTGTTGGTCTCACCGGGAATATCGCCTCCGGAAAATCCATTGTGGAAAGCTATTTTGAAAAAAAAGGCATTCCTGTGATAAATGCCGATGATGTTACGCATGAGCTGATTGAAAAAGACAAAAATGTCCGGCAAAAAATCAAAAAACTTTTTGAAAATGAGGATATTTGCGATGAAAACGGCTCAATTTCCCGCGCAAAAATAGGGAAAATTGTTTTTTCGGACGAGGACAAGCTGGAGGCGCTCGAAAACATCATTCATCCGGAAGTAATCAAAAAAATTGAAGAATTTTTTGATGAAAAACGCGACTGCGACATAGTAATCGCTTCAGTTCCGCTTCTTTTTGAGATTGATATACGGCCGATGTTCGACAAAACGATTCTTGTCTGCGCTGACAAGAAAATTCGCCTGCAAAGGCTTATGAATCGAAACGGATACAGCCTTGAGCATGCTCTTGAGCGCATAAATTCACAGATTTCGCAGGAAGAAAAGAGGAATATTGCGGATTTCATCATAGAAAACAACAACGATATTCTCGAATTGGAACTGCAAATTAACAAAATCATCGAAAGACTGCGCGCATGAATGCAAAAAAGCTGGAAATTATAACTTATTCGCTGCTATTTTTGTTCAGCGTGCAATATTTTCCGCTGATTTTGCAAATTCCGTATTCATTTTTTAATACGAATTTCAGGCACATGAGCATTTTTTCGCAAAAAGCAGAGATTCTGGAAAATGGCGCAGGATTTTTGAAAAAGGAGCCCGAAATCGGCTTTGTAAGCGACGTAACCGATGATGAAATACTGCTAAAATCCGACCCGATTATGAATTTTTACATTGCACAGTACGCGCTTGTGCCGTCAATAATAAAAAAAGGGCCCGATTTTGCTTATACAGTCGGCATGTTTGACAAAAAACCGCACACAGAAGCGGGGATTTCGATTTTTAAGCAGCTGAGCCCGAACATAATCATATTCACAAGGAGTTCAAAATGAGTTTTTTATGCGTTTTGGGGCTGATTTATGGTGTTTTGAGCGCGGCGTTGTGCGGATTTTTTGCGGTATCGGTTTGCGCAAAAGATTTGGATTTGCCGTTTAAAATCATCTTCGGAACCTGCGCCGGCTTTGGGATTTTTTCGATTTTGTATTTCATTTTGAAAGTATTTAACATAGAAAATTTCGGCGTTTATGTCTTTTGCGAAATTGCGCTGATGGGTGTTTTGGGCGGAATTTTCTTTGCAAAACGGCAGGAAATCAACCTAAAAACCGACGGTTTTAAGATATCGAAGCCGTTTCTTTTCGCGATTTTACTCGGATTTTTGATTTATATGAAATATTTCATAATAAATGCGCTCGGGAGCTGGGACGGATTCCGGATTTTCGGTATAAAAGCGAGATTTCTTTATGAAATGTCCCCAAACTGGCAGCGAGTGTTTGAACTGCCGCATTTTATGATGCACAACGACTACCCGTTCTTTGTGCCGGCGAGTTTTGCGAGGCTGTGGCATTATTGCGGCGGGGCTGTGTGCGATGCGGCGAATATTTTCGGGATTATCTGCACATTTTCAGCGGTTTTTCTGATTTATTTTGCGCTAAAACGCTTCAAAAGCCGGAAAATTGCGGCATTGTTCGCATCAATCCTCGCATTATGCCCGATTTTTTTAACAAACGGCGCTTCGCAGGCGGCTGACATACCGATTGCGTTTGTAAACCTTTGCGCAGGGGTTTGTCTTTTGCTGTTTTTTGAAAACAAAAATATTTCATACGTTATTTTGGGCACATTTTTTGCGGGGTTAAGTGCATGGACAAAAAACGAAGGAATGATGTTTTTGCTTGTTTATTGCGCTGTTTTTTGCGGATATTTTCTTTATAAACGCGAATGGAAGAACATTTTCATACTTTTTGCGTCATTGCTGCCCTTTACGGCGCTGCTGGGCTTTTTTAAGCACCTTGCCCACACGCCGAACGACGTAATTCTCGGAATAACGACCTTAAAAACCTACGACCACATTTTTGAGCCTGCAAAATACATTCTAATCGTAAAAACGGCCTTATTTATGCTATTTACGCGGTTTAGCATGCTTTTTTTGCTTCTTATTCCTGCCTGTGCGGGATTTTGCGTAAAAAACGAGCAAAAAGCGCCGGTTGCGCTGCTCGCAGGCATATTTGCGCTGATGTGCTGCGGATATTTTCTTATTTATTTGCTTTCACCGCACGATTTGAGCTGGCATCTGGACAACTCTTTGGACAGAATAATGCTGCAAATGCTGCCGTTTAGTATATTGCTTTTTGGATTAGTAATTCGGGAAAATAGGACAAAATAATTATTACTATTTTTTCAATATATGCTAAAATAGTAGAAAATGATGAGGAAAATGCAATGAAAAATAGAATTATAACAATATTGATTGCGGCAGTACTGCTTTTGGGAAGCTCATTTGCGCTGGCGGACAAAACACTCTCACCCGCAGAAAAACCCAAACAAACCCCTGCCGTAATTGAAAATACAGCAACAAAACCGGAAAAACCAAAGTTTGTTGAAAAGAAAATCAACCCCGCTGACTACACGCCGGTAAAATCGCTTGACGTTGTCGCAAATCCGGGGCAATATGTGGGCAAGAACATAAAAATGGACGCAACATTCGACAAATTTTCCACGCTGGGGCTTGATTACACGCCTGCGTACAGAAAAGCGGAAGAATTTATATCGTTCCTCATAAAACGCGACGACGTGACTGATCATACGATTCCGCTTTCAGAAATGAAGATATTTCTTTTGAGAGATTATGCCGAAAAATTCATAGATCTTGAATCAGGCGACAAAATCACAATTTACGGACATGTTTTCTCGACCGCGCTGGGCGATCCGTGGGTTGACGTGGACAAAATGATTATAACTGACAAAAAAAATAAAACAGCTGACAAAACAAAGGCTTCGGACAATCAAACTGAGAAAAAACAGTAAAAAGTCCGGCTCCTGACGGTTGGAAAAGAAAAAGAGGGTTTATAAGTGGCAGAGCAAGATAAAAACAAGGCCGAAAAGACAAAAAACGGCTATTACCTTACGATTCACGGGCATTTTTACCAGCCCCCGAGGGAAAATCCCTGGCTTGAAGCCATAGAACAGCAGGACAGCGCGCTTCCTTTCCATGACTGGAACGAAAGAATCAACCTTGAATGCTACAATCCGAACTCGGCATCAAGAATTGTGGACAGCAAGAACAAAGTTCTCGACGTTGTGAGCAATTATTCGCTCATGAGCTTTAATTTCGGCCCGACGCTGATGTCCTGGATGGAACATCACGCCCCGCTGACCTACGAAAGGATAATAAAAGCCGATGTTGAAAGCCGCGACCGTTTTTCCGGCCATGGAAACGCAATGGCACAGGTTTACAACCACATAATCATGCCGCTGGCCAACAGACGCGACAAAGAAACGCAGGTAAAATGGGGAATTCGCGATTTTAAATACAGATACGGACGCGAGCCCGAGGGCATCTGGCTCGCAGAAACCGCTGTTGACGATGAAACACTCGAGGTTCTGGCGGATAACGGCATAAAATTCACTGTTTTATCGCCATTTCAGGCTCTGCGCTGCCGAAAAATCGGCACAAAAGAATGGCAGGACGTAAGCTGGGGAAATATCGATCCAGCACGCCCGTACAGGTATTTTATCAAGAATAATCCCGAAAAATACGTTGATCTGTTCTTCTACGACGGCGCAATTTCGCGTTCTGTCGCTTTCGACAACCTCTTAAAGGACGGAAACAAGTTTGCAAAACGCCTAAAGGACGGAGTTTCGGATTTACGCGACTATCCGCAGATTGTAAACATCGCAACTGACGGCGAAAGCTACGGCCACCATACAAAATTCGGGGATATGGCGCTTTCTTATGTTTTGCGAGTAAAAGCGAGAGATGAGGGCTTCACATTAACAAATTATCCCGAATACCTCGACAAATTCGGCGTAAACTACGAAGGCGACATCAAACAAGCCTCCTCCTGGAGCTGTTTCCATGGCGTAGGCCGCTGGAAAGAGGACTGCGGCTGCTCAACCAACGCGCAGCCCGGCTGGAATCAGCGCTGGAGAACTCCTTTGCGCGATGCGCTGGATTATTTGCGCGACAGGCTCATTGAACTTTTTGAAAAAGAAGCTCCAAAATACTTTAACAAGGACATCTGGGAAGTCCGAAACGACTATATCACGGTTATTCTTGACAGAAGCGAGCTGAACGTAAAATATTTCTTAAAAAATGTTCTTAATCCGGACATTAACGACGAGGGCAAGGCTGCGGCAATGAAATTGCTTGAAATGCAGCGCCAGGCAATGCTTATGTACACCAGCTGCGGATGGTTTTTCGCAGATATTTCGGGAATTGAAACCACACAGATTATGAAATACGCAGCACGCGCAATGCAGCTTGCCGGAGATTTCACAACTGAAGATTATGAAACCGAATTTTTGAAAATCCTTGACAACGCGCAAAGCAACATCAAAGAACTGGGCACGGGAAAGGATATTTACGAAAAATTTGTCAAACCGGCAGTCGTGACAATAAAACAGATTGTCAGCTTGTACGCAATTTCGGCTTTGTATGAAGATTTCGGCGATGAAAAAACATTTTATTGCTATGACATAAAAAAAATCGACAACAAAGTCGAATCCAGCGGGAAAAACACGCTTTCCGTAGGCAGAATCGAAGTACAGTCAAAAATTACGCTTGAAAAATTCGACATGATTTACGCGCTGTTGAAATTTTCGGGCGAAGACTTCCACTGCGCGATAAAAGAATACACTGACTCGCAGGAATACACCAGAATTCAAAAAGAGCTGATGAATACGTTCCTGGGTCAGCCGTTGACCGAAATAATCAGAAAACTCGACGAAGAATTCGGAAAAGAATATTACACGCTCAAAAATATCTTTATTGAGGAGCGCAGAAAGATTCTCAACCTGCTTTTGCAGAACAAAACAAACAAATTCACGAATTTGTACAAAGAAATTTACGAAGAAGGCAAAGGCTCGATTTACCACTACAACAGCCTGGGACTTGAGGCGCCAAAAGAGTTCAAAATTGCTACGGCATACACGCTGAGCCGCGAGTTCAACCTGCTTATGCAGAATTTCGACAAATATCTGCTTCCGCATGACATTCAGGCGGCGATTGACATCAACGAACAGGCAAAAACCATCGGAATCCAGCTCGACAAAAAGGCTGCGAACAATATTTTTGCCGAAAAAATTTACAAAGCGGTTTTTGAGCTTGCAAAAAATCCTGAAATTCACAGGATTGAGATTATTCTTGACCTTTTCAAATGCGTTGAGCTGCTTGATTTGAATGTTGACATTTCTGAAGCCCAAAACACGTATTTTGTTAAGATGAAAGACCTCCTTGAAGAATTTGCGCAGCAGCCAGATGATGTCAGGGACGATTATGACCGAAAATTCATCCTGCTTCTGCTTGAACTGGGCACAAGGCTGAATATTAACACGGATTTCTTCAAAGAAAACTTTGACAAAATCATGTCGCCCCTCAGAAAAGAGCAGGGGAAAGAACAGGGAAACACTCAGGGGAAATAATCTGCGATTGCAGGCGCAAAACTCGCGGATTATTCCGGAGAAAAGTTCAAAATCCGCTTTGGGTGGAAGATAAGGCGATTTTGACGCTTTTCAGGGTAAAAATTACCGGAATAAAGCACAAAGTCCCCCAAATAGCGGTAAAATTAAGCTGAAAAATTAAAATTTTCCGCTTTTAGCCTCAGAGCACATCAAATAATGCCTAATAAGACGGACGCTCGAAATAATCCATCCGATTCAACGGCCAAAAGAGAACAACGGCCCGTCCGATGAAGCGTTCTTTGGGCAATAGACCCCAGAAACGCGAATCCTGCGAATTTCCGCGATTATCACCCATCATAAAATAGTGCCCGGTAGGAATTTTCATCGGGCCGCAGTACATTTCGCCCGAACAGGGGATATAATCCGCATCACTAAGGATATATGGCTCATCCAGCGCCTTGTCGTTGATAAAAACGTGATATTCGCCGGAAAAATCTTTCTTTATCTCAAGTTTATCGCCGGGCATGCCCACAACTCGCTTAATATATGCAATATCCTTGCAGAAAAATCCCGTAAGCCTTGCAAAAATCGAAACCGGATCGGTTTTAATCTCCTCAAACGGGGGATAAAAAACCATTATATCGCCGCGTTCAGGCGTTGTGAAAAAGCGCGAGAGGCGTTCCACAAATACCCTGTCGCCCTCAATCAAAGTCGGATGCATCGACGCGGACGGAATCCAGCGGATTTCACCCAGGAAAAATCTGATAACGATAACCATCACAATAACAAAAACAACGGTTTCGATGTTTTCTCTAAGCTGGGATTTAATTTTTTCTTTGTCCGGCGCCAAATTTCTATCCTCCTTAAATATTTTAGCATTGATTTATGATTTTACACAAATCAATAATCGCATTTTTAAACAAATTATCCTCAATAAAACCGATATTTTCAACAGCACGACCGGAATAAAAGCTGATAAGCTCCTTTGTTTGCGCTATTGCCGGGCTATTTTGGATTTTTGAATAAGTCGGCGTGTCTTTTGAATGTTCTGAATAAAAAATCGCAGGCGCGGTTTGCAAACCGTTTTTCAAATCGTCCTCAATTCCTGCCAAATCGTTACGAATCTGGAACGCAATGCCGAAATTCAGCGCAAATTGCTCAATTTCAGCGGTATTATTAAAAGACGAAAGCTCAAGAGCGCTCAAAATACCGGCTTTGAATAGTTCTGCGGTCTTATTTTGGGATTTTTCGATATATTGTTCTATCGAAACCGGCTTTCCCTTCTCAAAATACTGGCCGATTTCACCTGTAAGCAGACGGGAAATCGAATTTGTCTGAATTTTTATGATTTTTGAATTCTCCAGCTCGCAAAGCGCCCTCAAAGCCGCAGACAAAAGATAATCACCTGCCAAAACCGCCATTTTGCTGTCATACACGACATTAATCGCCGGGAGGGAATGGCGGATTAACGCATTGTCGATGATATCATCATGAAGCAGCGTTGCATTGTGAATCATCTCGACCGCAAACGCCAAAAGGTAATGTTTTTCGGAAATTTCAAGCTCCAGCGCCCTCAAAACCAGAAAAATCAACGCAGGGCGGATTCGTTTGCCCTTTTTGGAAAAATAAAGCTCCAAAACTTCACGGAATTGCTCGGGAATATCGCAATTTATGCGGGATTTGAAACATTTTTCAAAAATATCAAACTCATTTTTTATACATTCAATTATCTGAAAATAATTTGCCTCTTTAACCAAACCCTAGCCCTTTATTTTCAGCTTAAAATAATCAATAGTTTTTAACAATCCGTCATGCAGCGAGGTTTTTGGCCGCCAGTTGAGTTTTTCAGCCGCAAGCGTTAAATCAGGCCTGCGCTGCGTCGGATCGTCCGACGGAAGCGGGCGGTAAACAATTTTTGAGTTTGAGCCGGTGATTTTGAGGATATTTTGGGCAAATTCATTGATTGTACGCTCAGAATCGTTCCCCAGATTAACCGGGCCGGTGAAATTTTCTGAATTCATCATCCGAATCATCCCCTCAATCAAATCATCCACGAAACAGAACGAACGCGTCTGCGTTCCGTCGCCGTAAACCGTAATATCCTCACCTTTCAGCGCCTGAACAATAAAGTTCGAAACAACGCGGCCGTCATTTTCATCCATTCTCGGGCCATATGTGTTAAAAATCCTTATGATTTTTATATCGATTTTGTTTTGGCGGTGAAAATCACACATTAACGTTTCAGCAGCGCGTTTTCCCTCGTCATAGCAGCTTCTGATACCGTTTATATTGACATTTCCCCAGTAAGTTTCCTTTTGCGGGTGGACTTTTGGGTCACCGTAAACTTCTGACGTGGAGGCCTGCAAAATCCTTGCTCCGCAGCTTTGCGCAAGCTCAAGCATGTTCAAAACGCCCAAAACCGAGGTTTTAAAGGTTTTTATCGGGTCGAACTGGTAATGAGGCGGGCTTGCGGGGCAAGCGAGGTTGTAAATTTCATCAACTTTTGCCGAAAACGGATCAACAACGTCATGCTCAACAAATTCAAAATTCGGATTTGAGAGCAAATGTTGAATATTTTCAATTTTGCCCGTAAATAGGTTGTCAAGGCAAATTACACTGCAATTTTCGTCCAAAAGGCGCTCGCAAAGGTTGCTGCCAATGAATCCGGCACCGCCTGTAACAAGAATCTTTTTCATTCGAGCCGCCTCCCCACACAAACATAATCAAAACCGTAATTTTTCATTGTATCAATGTTATACTGGTTGCGGCCGTCAAAAATTAGCGGGGTTTTGAGCTTGGATTTTATCAGTTCAAAATCCGGATTTCTGAATTCGTTCCATTCAGTAGCCAGAATGAGCGCATCAGCCCCGTCCAGAACCTCATAGGCCGAATCTCCGTATGAAATTGAGCTGCCGAAAATAGATTTTGCCGTTTCAACAGCTTTCGGGTCAAATGCCTGAATTTTTGCGCCCGCTTTGGTCAATTCTTTGATAATCGTAATCGCCGGAGCCTCGCGCATGTCGTTTGTATTCGGCTTAAAAGCCAGCCCCCAGAGCGCAAATGTCATTTTTGAAAGGTCAGTGCCGAGTTTTTTGAAGATTTTGTTAATAAAAATGTAGCGCTGGCGAAGATTTATATTGTCGCAAGCCGTAAGCATCTCGCAAGTGTAGCCTTTTTCTTTTGAAAGTGCCATAAGCGCCTTAACATCTTTCGGGAAGCACGATCCGCCATAGCCCAGCCCGGGAAAAAGGAACTGTGAGCCGATTCTTTTGTCTGCGCACATGCCTTTTCGCACCATTTCGGCGTTTGCGCCTATATTTTCGCAAATATTTGCGATTTCATTTGCGTAAGAAATTTTAACCGCAAGAAATGCGTTTGCAGCGTATTTCGTCATTTCAGCGGATTTTATATCCATTGTGATAACAGGATTTCCCGTTCTGAGGAACGGAGAATAGATTTCGCTTATGATTTTAGCGGATTTTTCGGATTCAGCGCCGATGATGACCCTATCGGGCTTTAAAAAATCGTCAACTGCCGCTCCCTGCTTCAAAAACTCGGGATTTGACACAACGTCGAACTCGCAATCGGTCTTATTTTTGATAATTTCGGCTATTTTTTCGCAAGTACCCACAGGAACCGTGGATTTGTTCACGACGACCTTGTAATCGTTCATTGCGTCCGCAATCTGTTCCGCAACTTCAAAAACCGCGCTCAAATCAGCGGAACCGTCGCTTTTTTGGGGCGTTCCGACCGCGATGAAGCATACTTTGCTGTTTTTTACTGCAAAATCAAGGTCAGAAGAAAATTTCAGCCTGTTTTCATGTACATTTTCCAAAATCAAGCTCTCAAGTCCCGGCTCATAAATAGGAATAACGCCCTTTTTTAGGTTTTCGAGCTTTTCTTTGTCTTTATCAACGCAAATAACGTCATTTCCCATTGAAGCAAGGCAAGTTCCGGCAACAAGACCCACATAACCCGTACCAATCACGCAAAGCTTCATTTTAAACTCCCATTTTGATGAATTCTGAATAAATTTTAACACAAAAGGCAATTTTTTCGGCAAAAAATACTTTATATAAATATAGGGAGAAAATATTCATGGGAAAAGAGGATTTTAGCGTAAATATAACGAATAACTATATGAGTATGTTCAACAACATGCTCAAACCGGCGGCTTCGCAGCCCATTAATATGCAGAGTTTTTATCTGCCGTTTCTGATGTCGGGAAATTCCGGGCTGAACACAATGCCGTACTTGAATTACAACTCAAACAGCGACGGATTGATGAATTTTATTAATAGCTTCTTTGAAAAAATGTCAAAATCGATTGCCGAATTCGAAAAAGGCACGATATCTTTCATTGACGCAACAAAAAAAGACGAAAATAGCGGCACGACCGCAAGCCCCGGCGAAAATCCGCCAGCAGGGCCGCAAGAAAAAATAACAAACCCGCAGGCACTAAAAATGCTGACAAAAGAACAAATCGAAGCAACAGAAAAAGCCGCAAAAGAGATAAACTGCGATCCGAATGACCTTGTTGCGGTCATGTACAACGAATCAGGGCTAAAACCGGAAATTTACAACAAAGCAGGCTCTGGAAATGTCGGGCTGATTCAGTTTGGACGGGCAGCAGCAGCGGATTTGGGCACAACAACCGAAGAAATCTCAAAAATGAGCTATACAGAGCAGCTAAAATATGTTGTTAAGTATTTCAATCTTGTAAAAAAACGCAGCAAAATCGCCGATTCACAAAAACTGGACGCAGGAACGCTCTACGCGATGATTTTCAGGCCGGCTTATGCAAATAAAGAAGTAGTCGCGGCAAAAGGCGAGGCAGCTTACGACAAATATTACAATTACAGGCTGGATATCAACCATGACGGCAAAATCACAAAAGAAGACCTTGCTTATCATGTAAACAAGCAGAAAAAAACTTTGGGATTAACCGCATAAACTAGCAAATTATTTTTTGTTCATGTTTTGATGTTTATATGAGTCAGGGTATCCAAAAAGTCATGCCCGCTATACTGGGTAATAATATTTTTGTCTCTTCACCAAAGAGTGAGGATGTTAAGACTAAGAAAAATTACAAAAACGCAAAAAATCCGGAAAATTATTTCAAATACGCGTCCGCAATCTCAAATACGAAACGGGCCATGCTTAATTTTAAAGGATATTACGGCGATTGGCAGCCTGCGAAAAAATTATTCTGGAATCTCACAGGACGAAACGATATTTACGAAGACAATTGGACGCATGAGCACATTTACAGGGTCGGAAACAAAAAATGGGTAAACGCAGCACCGAATGAGCTTCTTAAAAGGACTCCGGAGCAGGCGATTCAGTCGATTTGCACAATTACAAAGCCAAATGACCAATATCCCGGAATTCCGCCCTATATCCCCTCGCCAAACTATGGAGATAAATGGGGCAGGCATGCCAATTATATTGAAATAAACCCCAGGCTCGTCGCAAAATACGAAAACGGCCGGATTTCAGAGGGGCTTTTTGGGGTTATGAAGCTTTTGCCTGCGATTCCGACCTCTCCGCAGAGTTTTGCGAACTGCATTGTACTTTCGCAGCTTTATCCGACAATCTATGGAGACGGAACAACGCATGACAACGGACTTTATTGCGCAAATTTGCATGAAGGCATCAGCAACAACCTCACAAGCCCCGGATTATACGGAAAAATGGGTGCAGATGAGCAAGTAAAGGCCTTTAACGATTTAGCACATTTATTGGGCTTCAAAACCGGCATTAGAATGCCGCTTTCAGCTGGACAGCTCAGAGTTCACGGAAATCAGTTCAACTGGTATGACCATGAAAAGGCCTACATCGATGCTTGCGCATGGGCGATTGAATTAGGGTTTGACTGCATTTATTTTGACAGCGGAAAGCATATTATTGACGGAAACGGATACTGCGGTGTAGGTGAATTGCCAAATAAAGCCCAAATGGCTTACATTCTCTATGAAATTAGGCAAAAAACAGGCAGAAGCGACATTGCTTTTGTCGGAGAAAAATGCAATGACAACAACGAATACAAAGAAATGGGCTTTACCGCAGGAACTGACTGGGGAAAAGCCGACGACATAAACAGCGTCAAATGGGAATCAAGAAAACAAAAATGGAACGATGAATATGCGGCCGGCCCCGAAGTTTCTAACGACAACGACTACGGCGGCATGTTCTACGAGCAGCGTCTTAACAGGTTGAACTCAATTTTGTGGGGTTATGACTATGTCGGGCAGAAATTACCTTCATTTATGCAAATAAACGACATTTTCCCGCTTTCACCATACATCAACACCCATGAAACAATGGAGCACCCCCACCAAATGTCGGCCGGCGGCGCCTGGACAGAATGCGAACGCCACTGGGACGGGGTATTTTCCACAGCTGACCACGCACGCAACTACACACAGGATGTTTATCACATTTTTGAGCATGTTATGTATGTTTAATTGATAATTGCTTTATGTTTTAAACGGATTGTGTTAAAATAACATCAACGAGGAGAGGTGTCCGAGTGGTTTAAGGTGCGGACCTCGAAAGTCTGTGTGGGCTCACCCCCACCGTGGGTTCGAATCCCACCCTCTCCGCCATTTTTCCGGTTTTTTGAAACAATAGCAAGACAAAATACAGATCAGCACCGGTTATTTCATCAAAATCGATAATAATTTTTATTTTTCATGAAAAAATCCACGGTTAAGTTCATTGTTTATACAGTTTTAGGCATTATTGCTTCAGTAATTTTTTATCAATTGAGCAAAAATCCAAATCCAATGATGGTTATAGTTTCACAGGACATTTGGGATAGGTATATTGGGGTAAAAAAGCCGAGTTGTTAGGAGTTTAAAGCAAATTTATGGTATTGAGATTTGGTGGTCATTTCTTGCACTTTTGTCTCAATTATTGCACTAAATTTCACTGATATTTTGGAATATTAAATTTAATTTGGCGTCTATCTCCAATGGAATTTGAGTTTTAGCCATGATACTTTTAGTGCAAGAATTGTCCGGTTTGAATTGCTTTTGGTTTGATATGTGTCGAAATATCTCTGAGATTGAGACAAGACTCTTGATGTTTTTCCAAAAGAGAGCGATTAATGTCAATGCAAGCGAAAGGAGCATGCAATGACAGAAAAAGATTATCAATTGTTTGAAACAAAAATTTTAAATCTTAAAACTAAAGAAATTGGTCTATTAATTTGTATTTGGAAAAATAAGTTTGCCGATGGTGATGTAGATTTTGCAACCTGTGTGGATAAACAAGGCAAAAGATATGATATAGCCTTGGATTATATTAAGGAGATTGAAAATGACTTCCCTGTCTAATCAAATTCAATTCACACCCGAGAAATGTAAACAAATAGCACTCGCAAGATTAGATTTAATCCACAAATGGCTTGAATTTAGAAAGAAATCAACAAATAAACTTCAAGCAGACTATGATTTTGTAAAATTGCATAATACTTCAAATTCTCATTTGTTTGAAATTCTAGGGAAAATATCACGAGGAAGTTTGCATCGTTGGCATACGATATTAAACGGAACAGAAGATTATACAAAACTTTTGCCTCAGTACAAATATTCTAAAGCAGACGAATATAGAACGGTTTTGACGGACGTAGAAATAAAAATCTTTATGAGCTTGCTTTTGCACCCTAATCGTATTTCAATAGGCAAGGCAACCGCTCTAACCAAGTACAAGCTAAAAGAGCAAGGGCAAAGTTTCATACCCGCAGATATTACATTCAGACGATATGCAAAATGGTTTAAGGACAATAATTACGACAAATGGGTGCTTGCACGAGACGGTGAAAAAGCTCTTTCTGACAAGGTTGAACCGTATATCAAAAGAGATGCAAGCCTGCTTGATGTCGGGGATATTTTAGTTGCAGACGGTCATAAACTGGCGTTTCAAGTGATTAATCCGTTTACGGGCAAGCCTTGTCGAGCGACTTTGGTTGGATTCTTGGACTGGAAATCCACAGCACTTGTCGGTTACGAAATTATGCTAGAAGAAAACACACAATGCATTGCTTCGGCTCTTAGAAATGCAATTATTAATCTGGATATGATACCGAAAATTGTCTATCAAGATAACGGCAGAGCATTTAGGGCAAAATACTTTACCGACGACAAAGGATTTACGGAACTTGGCTTTTACGGACTCTATGCCAAACTCGGAATTGAAACGGTATTTGCAAGACCATATAATGCAAGGTCAAAAGTAATTGAACGGTTCTTCAAAGAATTTCAGGAAGGCTTTGAAAAACTAATGCCAAGCTACGTCGGCTCATCAATTATCAACAAACCTGCTTACTTGAAAAGAAATGAAAAATTTCATTCTAATTTGCATAATGATTACATTCCAACCATTGAAGAAACAATCAAAATGATTGATATGTGGCTTAAATTCAAGAACTCTCAACCCTGCACAAATGCACCTAATATGACAATCGCAGAAGTTTTAGAAAATCGCAAAAAGCAGAATATTGATATAAACATGCTTGACGATTTGATGCTGGCAACTGAAGTCAAAACAATTCAAAGGAACGGTATCAGGTTTTTGAATTGTGATTATTTTGATGAAAGATTATACGGGTTGAGAGGAAAAGTTCTGGTAAAATACAACCTGTTTGATCTAACAAGCGTTAAGATCTTTACCCCCAAGGGCGAATACTTATGCACCGCAGAGCGAGTAACCGAAACCCATCCGATGGCAAAGATTTTAGGAACGGTTGAGGATTTAGAGGATTACAAACAAAAAATCCAAAAGCAGCAAAGGCTAAGACGAAAAACTATTAATTCTGTTAAAAAATTATTGACCAATGATGAAATGAAGTTTTTAAAATGTCATTCTGAATTTATTTCAGAATCTGCTCTGCAAGAGCCTCTGAACCAAGTTCAGGATATCAAATTCAAACCGCATTCAAATAGCCTTCAAACACTGTTCAAAAATAATTCAGAAAAATACGAATATTTGATAAAAAATGACCCTGATAATCCTTGGATAAGTGAATTTAAAAAGACAAAGGAGTATGAATTGCTTTATGCGTAAAATCTTTGTAAAAACAAATAACGTCAGAAACTTTATAGGTTTAATTGAAAATCTACAAAACAAACCCAAAAACATTCCTAAAATGGGACTTGTGTATGGCGAACCTGGGCTTGGGAAATCTCAAACGGCACTGTGGCTTGCTTGCAAGTATGATGGGATTTACATTCGAGCATCAAACCTCATGACAAGCAGATGGCTTGTAGAAGAAATCGTTAGAGAAATGGACGAACTCCCTCGATATTTGACTTCGGACAATTTCAATGTTGTGATTATCAAACTGAGCCAAAAGCCGAAAATTATTTTTGTAGATGAAATTGACTACCTGATGAACAATTACAAAAGCATCGAAACCCTAAGAGATATCCACGATAAAACCGATTGCCCGATAGTCTTTGTCGGAATGGGCTTGGCGCATAGAAAACTTGAACGCTACAAGCATCTATATGACAGATTTAGCGAGATTGTAAAATTCGAAACCTTTGGGGTAGAAGATTTAAGCCAAATTTTTAGTCAACTATCTGAAATACCGTTTACTCCTGATTCAATTGAGTACATTCACAAAAAATACA
>CALUPP010000008.1 GCA_944322685.1 Candidatus Gastranaerophilales bacterium | reverse complement strand
GCGAGAAAAAAGGCCGGAAATTCGCTTGAAGATATAAAAGAAATCGTTGATTACGCACACAAATTCAATGTAAAAATTTATGTTACCGTGAATACGATTATTTTTGACGATGAGCTCGCACAGGTTGAAAAACTCATCCAAAATCTTTATGAAATCGGCGTGGACGCGTTGATTATTCAGGATATGGGCATTTTAAAGATGAATTTGCCCCCGATTCCCCTGCATGCAAGCACGCAATGCAACAATGACAGCATTGAAAAAATCAAATTTCTCGAAAAATGCGGCATAGAGCGCGTTGTGCTGCCGCGAGAATTTTCTTTAAAAGAAATTGAAGAAGTAAAAAAGCGCACAAATGTCGAGCTGGAGGTCTTTATCCACGGTGCGTTGTGCGTATGTTACAGCGGGCAGTGTTATTTGAGCGCATCAATCGGCGGAAGAAGTGCAAACCGCGGCGAATGCGCCCAGCCTTGCCGGAAAAGATACTCACTCGTCACAAAAACCGGAAAATTCCTCGCAAAACCGCAATATTTGCTCTCTATGAAAGATTTATCGCTTGCCGGGCACATAAAAGAGCTTATTGAAGCGGGAGTCGATTCTTTGAAGATTGAGGGGCGGCTAAAGGACGAAAATTACGTAAAAAACGTTGTTCTGTATTACAGAAACCTTATAGATTCAATAAATCCGCAGCTCAGGCCCTCAAAAGGAACGATAAAAACCGATTTTATTCCGGACTTAAACAAAACGTTCAACCGCGGTTTTACGGACTTCAACATCACAGGAAAATGCGAAAATTTAATAAACCCGAAAACGCCGAAATTTACTGGGGAAAAAATCGGAAAAATATTAAAAATAAACGGCAACAAAATTACAATTGGCACAAAAAAACGCCTGAATCCGCAGGATGGAATTGTATTTTTTGACAAAAACGGCGATTTATGCGGGACAAACGTGATAAAAGTCGAAAAAGGAGCTGTTATTGTTCGAAATTCAGCACAAATGAGCGCGGGGGCGGAGATCTTTAGAAATTTTGATGCTGAATTTGAAAACAGGCTAAAACAGGCAAAATTTGAGCGGAAACTTCCGCTTGATATTCGTGTAAATATGGCAGAATCCGGATTTTCGGTGATTTTGAACGATGAATTCACCTACAAGGCAGACGGCGCGTTTGAAAAAGCCCAAAACACGCAAAAAGCCGTCGAAAACGTTGTTTCTCAATTTTCAAAGCTCGGAGGTACGGAGTTTTTTGCACAGAACGTAACAGTGGATGAAAAATTTGAATATTTTGTTCCAATTTCGCTGCTGAATGGGATAAGGCGCGATTTTTTGGAGGCTTATCGGGCTTTTTTGGCGCAGAATTACCCCAAAAACACGCGCAATACGAATTTTGAACCGCCGCAATACCCTTTTAAAGAGCTGGATTATACGTTCAACGTTTCCAACAAGCTTTCTGAAAGGTTTTATCGCGAATGCGGGGCAAATGTAACCGAATATGCTTTTGAAACCGGCACAAAGGGCAAAACGTTGATGGTTTCCAAAAACTGCCTGCGCAGAGAGATGGGAATTTGCTTGAAAAAGGGGGCAAAGCAGGAGGAACTCTTTATTGTTGACGAGTTTGGAAAGCGCTACGGGTTGGAGTTTGACTGTTCTTGCTGCAAAATGCGCATTTTAGCCGAATAAGCCTAAATTTAAGGTAAAAAAAAGAGATTGCCCCACTAATTACAATCTCAAAGGTAAATTATGGTAATTTTGCATGTAGTAGTATGTTAGGTTCAACAAACTTCACAAAATAATTGTAAGGTAAGACTAACTTTTTGTCAAGCGATATTTTTTATTCAATATTTTTTATCAATTTTTATCAAAAATTACGCAGAAAAATTGATTATCCCGCACGAAAAGCGAAATGGGACGACTTTCTCTTTGCTGTGACTATGGAGGAGCCGGCTTTTTGCTTGAAAATCGGGCATTTTGCGGATTTCCGGCGGGGGAATCGGAACGAAAAAGGGAAATTGGGCACATTTTGCGCATTATCAAAAAATTGCCCCCAATTTTCCCAAAAAGCATAACTTTTTTACAAAACAAAAACAAATCCCGCACCCAAAGCGAAATGGGACGAATTTTCCTTTGCAGTGACTATGGAGGAGCCGGCTTTTTGCTTAAAAATCGGGCTTTTTGCGGATTTCCGGCGGGGGAATCGGAACAGAAAAGGGAAATTGGGCACATTTTGCGAATTATCAAAAATCGCCCCCAAATTTTCCCCAAAATATAACTTTTTTAAGAAACAAAAAAACAAATCCCGCGCCCAAAGCAAAATGAGACAAATTTCCCTTTGCAGTGACTATGGAGGAGCCGGCTTTTTGCCTGAGAATCGGGCATTTTGCGGATTTCCGGCGGGGGAATCGGAACGGAAAAGGGAAATTGGGCACATTTTGCGCATTATCAAAAAATTGCCCCCAATTTTCCCAAAAAGCATAACTTTTTTACAAAACAAAAACAAATCCCGCGCCCAAAGCGAAATGGGGTGAATTTTCCTTTGCAGTGACTATGGAGGAGCCGGCTTTTTGCCTGAGAATCGGGCTTTTTGCGGATTTCCGGCGGGGGAATCGGAACGAAAAAGGGAAATTCGCCTCATTTCGCGCATTATAAAAAATTTCCCCAAAATTTTCACAAATCCCCAAACAAAACTCGCACAAAAAGCGAAACAAGGCAATTTTTGCGTAAAATCGCCTCACAATCAATGATGAAAATGCCAGAACGGAAAATGCAATCCGGATTTGTTCTTTATTTTTTGCTTCAAGAGCGTTTTTGCATGCTCAATTGCATCTTCTTCCCGGTAAAACACGAGCTCGGAACCGATTTGATCCTTAATTTTCAAATTTGTGAGCTGCTTAAGAACAGCCTCGCAATGAATAACCAGCAAAACCTTAATTTTTTGATCTTGAAGGCGGATAATAATGTCTTCCAGGGCAAAAACAGCCGAAATATCAAGCTCAGAGTCAGATTCGTAATTCAAAATAAGGTACTTTGTCCCCAAAAGCTCGTCAAATTGGGACACTATCTGGGTTGCGCTGCCAAAAAAGAACTGACCGTTGATGTGCACGACGCGAATTTTATGTTTATAGTCTTTTTCGAGCTTTTTTTCAATTTTCATTATCTCAGAGTCGTAGACTTCTTTGACACCGAGGTTCGTTCGGTCGGCAACGCGCTTTGCATAAAGCAAAGAAGCCAGCACAATGCCCGCAGCAACCGCAAAAATCAGGTTGTAAAAGACCGTAAGCAGAAAAACGAGCCCTAAAACGTACAAATCATCGCGCGGAGCGAATTTTACTACTTTCAAAAATTTTGTATCAATGATATCGTAGCCGATTTTAATCAAAATTCCGGCCAAAACTGCCAGCGGAATCATTGAAGCAAGCGCACCGAACTTCAAAAGGATGGCGAGCAGAATGCAGGTGCTTATTATTGTTGAAATGCGGGTCGTTGCGCCGTTTTTTATAGCCGCAGCGGTTCGCATTGTCGCCGCAGCACCGTAAAGCGAGCCGCTCAATGCGCAGCAAAGGTTGCCAAGGCCCTGAGAAAGCACGATTCTACGGGTATTGCTCGGTTTTTTGGTCAAAGAATCAGCAACAAGCGACGTTAAAAGGCTTTCTGAGGACGCAACAATGGCAAGAATCAACGCATAGGGGAAATAGTCCATCAAAAGCTTCACACCGGCCTCTGGGAGGTGAAAAGCAGGCAATTCCAGTGAAATCCCTGAAATTCGCTCAACATCCATGCCAAAAACCACAGAAATCACTGTACAAACAATCAAAGCGGCCAGCTGAGCAGGAAAATATCTTGACCAGGATTTTGGAACAACAAAACAGATAAAAAGCGTCAAAATTCCGAGAAAAAGAGCCGAAAAATTAATATCTGCAAGTGAAGCCGGTAAAGCAAGCAAAGTCTGGTTCACAGTAGGCATCACATCATGCCCGAGAAGCGGATTCAGCTGCATGACAATCAAAATAAAGCCAACACCGTTCATAAACCCGGAAATTACGGGATATGGAACGTATTTCACGATATCTGAGGCTTTTGTCAAAGAAATTGCCAGCTGAATCAAAGCCGCCATAAGCAAAATCAGAAAAACTGCGTTCAAATCAAAGCTGTGCTGAACAATTATGGTCGCGAGAGCAATTGTACAAGGCCCTGTGGGCCCCGAAATCAACGGGGTATTCGGACCGAACACGCCGGAAACAAAACTCAAAATAATTGCGCCCCAAATACCGGCAATTGCACCAATTCCCGTCGCAACACCAAACGCCAGCGCCTGCGGAAGCGCGACTATCGCCGCAATTACGCCCCCTGACGCATCACCTTTCAAAATATTTAAAAATTCGTTTATTTTTTCTTTATTAATCATAGTTTTTATCACAATTTCAATATTTCCGGCAAAACAGAAAGGTCAGGCTCCTCAATGACCACATTCGCCTGAGATTTTAAGATATCTTTTGCGCAAAACGCGACTCTCGTGCCCGAATATTTGAACATGCTCAAATCATTGGCACCATCGCCGACAGCAACTGTATTTTTCGGCAAAACGCCAAGCAATTCCTGCATTTTTTTGAGCATAAGTCCCTTGCTGTCCGAAAACATCATCTCACCGCCGACATAGCCGGTCAGGATTCCGTTTTTTGAGTGCAAAATATTTGAAAATTCCGCATCATAGCCGAGAATATTCTTCGCAAAGCCCGTCGCGTTCTTAAACCCGCCGCTAAAACACAAAACCGTATAACCGGCGTTTTTTAAAGCCTTGATTGCAGCCGCTGCGCCCTTTGTGTAAGGCAGGTTATGGCAGATTTCATCAACTTTTGCGGCTTCAAGCCCCTTTAACAGTGCAACCCGCGCTGTTAAGCTTTCAAAAAAGTCAATTTCGCCTCGCATTGCCTTTTCCGTGGCCTTTTCAACCTCATCTCGCAGCCCGAGTTCACCGGCGATTATTGCAATCGTTTCGCCGGCCATTAATGTCGAGTCAAAATCAAAAACAGCAAGCTTATTCATACTAATATCCCGTAGAACCGAACCCGCCGGCTCCGCGCTGTGTAGCAGAAAGCTCCGAACAGACCTCAATTTCGGCTTTTGTAACCGGAGCAATGACCATCTGGGCAATTCTGTCGCCGTTTTTTACCGTATAATTTTCGTTTGATAAATTTATCACAGGAACGCAAAGTTCACCGCGATAATCCTCATCTATGGTTCCGACGCAGTTTACGAGGGTAATTCCATGTTTTATTGACATTCCGGAACGCGGGCGAACCTGAGCTTCAAAACCTTTGGGCAATTCCATTTTTAATCCGGTCGGGACGAGCTTTCTCGCCAGCGGCTCAAGCAAAATATCTTCCTCGAGACAAGCACACAAATCCATTCCGGACGCGCCGTCCGTCTGGTATTCGGGGATTTTGGCTTTTTCTTTAATTTTTGTTATTTTTATGGTCACTTTATTCATTTTTGCCTCCAAATTAGAGAAAACAAGCGCCCAAAGGGGCTTTATCTATTTATTAGTTTATTATATGACAAATTTCTCAGCGAAATTGTTAACTTATGTTAAGAAGATAATCTTTCATGGGCAATTTTGCGTTAGCGATTGTTTTTATATAAGTAAGGTTAGATAAAAAGGCTACAATTGGAGGTTAGTTATGACAAATCCAATCAGCGGATTAGGTTATCCGAACTATTTTTCGGCACAGGCAGCAGTTTCACCTGCGATACAGCCCTGGTTGATGTCCGAAACAGCAAGAGATTTCGGGTTGGCAACGCCGCCTGTTTATAATCTCCAAATGGACATAAACAGCGCTTACGCAGGAGGCCTTTACGGAGGCGGAATGTACGGCGGATACGGTTTTATGATGCCAAGATACTCAAAAGCGTACCTGGATTACATAAATATGGACTACAAAGACAGGCTGCACTACGATCATGAGTACAATCAGGCAGCAAGAGAATTCAACCATGCCGAATCAAGAAGCGCAAAGCAATATGCAGCGCTAGAAGACGGCGAAACAGGCAACATTTCAATGGCTTGCAGGTCATTGCAGGCAGCAATCACCGACGGCGACACAGATCAGGTTGTCAGGGAATTTGAACGCATTGTCAATGCGCTGAAAGCCTCCCCGATTTATGACAAACTGAGGGCGGAAGGCGCTTACACGCCGGAACAGATTGAATTGCAGCTTCGAGATACTGCATTCAGGCAATTCCACGCCGCAACTGGTCAGGATTTGACTGAAATGATAAGCTCAAAATGCGACGGTGCGATTGCGAACGGATTTTTCAACACAATAACGTTCGGAAATAGCCAGAAATACTCAAAAGAAGAAATGATTTCGAAACTCTACGGCAAAAATCCGCCAAAATCGACAGATGCGCTCAAATTCACGGGCAAAGTAGGCGGTGTGCTCGCGGCAGCCGGTGCAGGCGCGCTTGTCGGATGCGCATTCGGCGGGCCGTTAATCGGCGGCGTTATCGGCGCAATAGTCGGGGTCGTCGGAGCTTGCTGCTAATCAGAAAGTTAAAAAGCGGTATTAAATTACCGCTTTTATAAAAATATTTTATACAAAACGGCCATTTTTACGGCCTGATTAATATTCCATTCTTAAAATAACCTTATTAAAACTAACCGAACCATTTTCCTGGCAGTTCAGAATATTGAGCTGCTTTTTTATTATGCAAACTTGGACAATGAGGGGTATTTGCGGCTTTTAGAAATTTGCGGGATATTATTTTATTTTTAAGGTAAAATCAAAATATGAAAAATCAAAAAAGAAACATATTCGGAAAAATATTTTACTGGACGCTTTTCACTTTATGCGTTTTTGCAGGAGTGAGCGCGTTTTCGGCTTGCAACACGTTAAAATTTGCGCACATATCGGATGTTCATCTTTCTGACAAAAAAATCGACACAAGCTACAAGGTTTTGGCAAGCTCAAGAGAGCTTTTTGACGATGAAATCAAACAGCTGAACGAAATCAAGGATTTGGATTTTGTTTTTGTATCCGGAGATATGACGGACAAGCCGAAAACCGACATGATAGAAGAATTTGACGCAAAAATGAACACGCTCAATGCTCCTTGGTACAGCGCGTTCGGAAATCATGATATTTCGATTGGCGGAGAAATCACAAAAGAAAAATATGTCGAAATTCTTCAAAAAAACAACCCGAATTTCAAATTTGACAAGCCGTATTACTCATTTTCACCCAAAAAGGGATTCAGGGTAATTGCGCTTGACGGCGTAATCGACGACGCAATCACCGCAAACGGCCGGATTTCGGAAGAACAGCTCAGCTGGCTTGATGAGGAGCTTTCAAAAGCAAAAGAAAACGATGAAGTTCCGCTGATTTTTCTTCATTTCCCGCTGCATGAGCCATTTCCGAGCTTTCATCACAAAATGTTGAACGCGGACGAGTTCAAAAAGGTTCTAAAAAAATATGATATGCCGATTGCGATTTTTTCAGGGCATTATCATGCGACAAAAATTACAAAACGCGGAAATATCCTGCATGTAAGCACTCCGTCGCTCGTTTCTTACCCGAATGCGTTCAGAATCGTTACCGTAACAAATTTGAAGAAAAAAGTCGTTTTTAATTTTGTTTTCAAAGAAACGAACTTGAAAGAAATCCAGAAAAAGGCAAAACTTTTGACTTTTTCATCAAAAATTTACGCCGGCGGCGATGACGATCAAAATGCCACGGTGGTAATGGACAAATAGGCTGAATTCGCTTATCATTTAGTAACAAAGTATTTATTCGGATGGATTTTTTATGTTAAATAATTCTCAAAACGGTTTCAGAGTAAAATTTCGCGGGGTAAGAGGCAGTTATCCGACGCCGTATCATAATTTTCTTGATTACGGGGGAAATACTGCATGCGTTGAGGTAAATGTCAACAATCACCTCATAATTCTTGATGCCGGAACGGGAATAATCAGACTGGGCCAGGAATTGGTCAGAGATTACATAACAAACCCGGTAAAACAGGATATAAATGCAACTATTTTGCTCTCGCATACGCACCTTGACCATATTCAGGGGCTTCCGTTTTTTCAGCCGCTTCATTTAAAATCTTCATCAATAAACATAATCGGATGCGCGGAATACACAAAAAGCATCGACGAAGTGCTTTCGGGATTGCTTTTTGAGAAGACTTTCCCGCTCGATATGGCGGAAATCGCCGCGAATTTGAGTTTTGGCGACATAAATGACAGTTTTGCGCTGGTATTTTCGCCTGATGCTTATGCGCCTGAGCTTCAGAAGATTGAAAGCGACGAGGATACGATTCCGGTCGATGACGAGGTGGTCGTGAGCTGCTTAAAATCAAATTCTCACCCTAAAGACGGGGTTATGCTTTATAAAATCGCATACAAAGACAAATCTTTGGTTTATGCGACCGATAAAGAAAGTTTTGTGGGCGGAGATAAGCGTCTGGCGATGTTTGCACGCGAAACCGACCTCTTAATCCACGACGCGCAATATACGACTGACGAATACATAAATTCTTGCGTTTCAAAGCAGGGATACGGTCATTCTACGTTCGACATGGCGCTCGAAGCCTCATCTCAAGCGCATGCAAAACAGCTTGCATTCTTCCATCTTGACCCGAATTACAACGATGACATGTTACATGAGATAGAAAATCATTATAATAAAAGAAACGCATTCATCGCAAAAGAAGGTCAGGAAATAGTGCTTTTATGAAAAAATTAAAAAGTTTTTTGATAATTTTTCTTGTTCTGGTTCTCGGGAGTCCGGCTTTTTCGTACAGATTTACGATAGAAGCCGAAAGAAATGCGAACTATCACAACAATCTGGGACTAATTTACGTTGCGGACAGATATTATGCGGCAGCAATAAAGGAATTTCAAATTGCAATTCTCACAAACCCGGATACGCAGGCCACAGCGGTTTATTATTCAAATCTTGCCAATGTTTATATGAAAATCGGCTATCCTGCGCTCGCTCAGGATGTTCTTGAACGCGCAGTAAAGCTCAGCCCGCAGAATTTTTCGTATTATCAGGATCTGGTTTTGACCTACAAACGCCAAAAAATCCTCCCGCTCAAGCTAAAACACTATGCAAAAGACACAAAAAACCCGATGTCGGCGATTATGGTCGGATTGATACAGATTGAACAGGGAAAAACAGAAGCCGGCCTCTCTAAGCTTCAGGAATTTTGTTATCTTGAGCCGGATTTGATAATCACGCCCGGGGTGCAGAGCTACATAAATTCAATGCTCAAAAAGAGCAAAAGATATTGATTTTTCGGTTATTTGAAAGTTTGTTCAAGCCATTTCAGGGTTTGTTTTGAACCCTGTGATTTATTTTGCGAGCAGGATTCGGAAATAAACTTACCGCTTTTCTTTGTGTAATACCCGAAGCAGGATTTTCCGTTTTTGGTGTACCTTTTTGCGACAATTCGCTCGCATTTTCCGGATCTGAACGCCTGTTCCGCTTTTTTATCGGCAAGAATGCAATTTTTGTATTTTTCGCTGTTTTCGCCCCATGTGCTTTTCCATTGTTCGCAACCGCGGCCGCCCGGGGTATAAGTACCGACAAAACCCGAGGCTTCGCAGTAATATTGAACGGAAAATGCCGAATTTCCGCTCAAAAATAGAATAAAAGCTGCCAGAGCAACAAATTTTTTCATAAATAACTCCTTAGCAGATTACAGCTGAATCTGCATAATTTTATCATAAGCTGTGATGATTTTCGTTGTAAGGTTTGTTGCAACAGTAACGCCGATTTCAGCCTTTGACATAGCGGTCATGACGTCATGGATGTCGACATTGCTGTTTTCTTGCATTGCGTCTTTCAAAAGCTGGTCGGGAGCGTTGAGCTCGTGGTTAAAATTTTCAATAAGCCCCGAAAATACCGATTTAAAGTCATTTGTTTCAAGCTTTTCAACACGATTCAGCCTCATGGGGCTCATGTCGTAACTTATTCCGGTATTCAGCTTTGTTGGCTGCATTCTTTCAAAAAGATTTACGTTAGGAGCGAATTTTCTTTCAATCATTTAATCACCTTCTTTGGTTGTAAGCCCGGCTTTCGCCTGAGATACCCGTTTTTCACGAGAATGAGTTGTTTTTTGCTTATGCACTCACCTTTTGGGTTATTTATTTCCCCTTGCATCCGGCAAAAAGAGGCTTGGTGAGGGGCATTTTTAGCCCAAATAGTTCGCAAGAATGTTTCTCACGTAGTTTTGGGTTTCTTTAAAGGGCGGAACACCGCCGTATTTGTCAACATTGCCGCCGCCGGCGTTGTAAGCGGCAAGCGCAAGAATCAAATTTCCGTTATATCGCGCAAGCAAGCCTTTAAGGTGCCTTACACCGCCGTCAACGTTTTGCACGGGGTTCATCGGGTCTTTTACGCCCAAGCCTTTTGCTGTCGCGGGCATAAGCTGCATAAGCCCCTGAGCTCCGCAATGCGAAACAGCTTTCGGGTTAAAACCTGATTCCTGTTTAATCACAGCTTGGACGAGTTTTTCATCAACGCCGTATTTTTTGCTGATTTTTGAAATCATGTTCAAAAGCTGCACGCGCGAGGGATTTTTTCCCACAGAAATCGAATTTGTGCTGCTAGAAGCCGAAACTGAAGCAGCGGGCGTAGTTTTTTTGTCGTTTTGCAGACGAAATGCGGAAATTCCGCCCCTGCTGGCTTTCAGCATTTCCGAAAAAGAGGGTTTTTCTGCGGTTTTTTCCGGATTTAACTCTTTTTCGAGGCTGAGTGCATGCGCCTGGAGCTGTTTAGCTCTTTTTATTGCCGCTTCTTTGCCGCCTTCGTTTATGTATCCTTGAATAGTTGGTGAAAACATCTATTATTATCTTCCTATTTCAACAGCTTTTAACGCCATGCTTTTTGCGATTGTAATAACAGCGAGGTTTGCCTCATAAGCACGCTGAGCAATGTTTGCATCGGCAATATCGACCATAGGGTTCACGTTTGAAGCGCGGATATAGCCGTTTGCGTCCGCATCCGGGTGCCCCGGGCGGTAAAGGCGTTCTCCGAGGGTCGGATCTTCAACAATACCCGTAAATCTGACTCCGCCCTGCACAAACGGCAAAGCACCGGTGCCGAAAACATCTTCTTTCATAGTGTTCAACAGCCCGTGAAAAGACATATCGTCCGTTGCGTTCAAAACAGGGATTTTTCTCACGTAATTCGGGGTATCGAGGTTTGCAATGTTTTTTGCATGCACCTTTATACGCTGTCCGTGGACAGTTACGCTTTTTTGCCCGATTGTCATTGTTTCAAGAAGACTCATTTTACACCTCCGTCAGATTATTTACCGACGTTTGCTACTGTTTTCATTAATGTAATTATGTTAGACATGCGGCGAGACGCAACAGAATACATAATTGACATTTTTTGCATTTCTTCCAGCTCATACACAGGGTCAACCCCGACATCCTGCTCATCAATAAGGCCGGAGGGGCCGAGTTTTATTGACAATTCGGTTTCCAAAGGGTTGTTCATTGTGCCGAGATACTGGTCAAAGCTGATATCCTTTCTTACATAGTCAGGAGTATCGACGTTCGCAAGGTTCATACTCAACGCACGAGAACGCTGGGATACCAAATCCAGCATCAAATTCACTTTTACCATTGGGTCTTTTGGTGTGTACATTTTTCTGTCCTTACTTCTATTTATTATTTTATTTAATTATTATTTGCATAAAATCAACTGTTTTACCGAAATGTTGGCCGATTTTGCTTGAAATTTCACAACAAATTCAAAAATCAGGCGATTATTGCGTTAGATTTATTGCTTTTTGGTACATTTCATCGACAACTTTAATCAACCTGGTGCTCGCAATCATAGAAGCGTTCAGCCTGAGGACTTCGTTGACGTTATTGATGTAATCCGAGTTTGAGCGTTCAAGATGAGCCTGAGCAATGTAGTTATGGTCTTTGATAAGCATTGGCTGGCCTGATTCATCGGTTGCGATGACCTTGTTGTATTCATCAGCCTTGAGACCTTCGGGGTTTTGGAACTGAACAACGGGGATTTTGCCGATGATTGTGTCATGTTCTTTGCCCTCGTTGAACAAAACAACGGTTCCGTCCTTTTTTATCCTGAGATTTGAGTAATTTGCGGGGATTTTGATGCCGTCGCCGACCAAATAGCCGTCATTTGTGACAAGATATCCCTCTTTGTCGACCTTAAATGAGCCGTCGCGCGTATATTTTACGTCACCATTGGGCGATGTGACGGGAATGAACCCCGGCCCGGTCAAAGCAATGTCAAGAAGTCGTTTTGTCCGCATAGTTGCGCCAACTTTGTAGTCATAGCGGACAGCACCGTCAAGATATCCGTTTTCATCAAGAGTTTGTTCAAAACGCACGTCTTTATATGCGGTTGTATTGAGGTTTCCGATGTTATTTGAGATATATGCGAGCCTTTCAAACTGAACGTTTGTATTATTTATGCCGCGTCTGATTAAACCTTGTAAATTATACATAATTCACCTCACTATGAGCTGCTTCCCAGCGCATTTATCGCCTTGGAAAGGTTGTTATTTTGAAGAATAAACATCTGTCTGTTCGCTTCAAAGTTTCTTTTTATCGGAATAATCTGCAAAATTTCCGTATTCATCGAAACGTTTGAATATTCGTTGTAACCCTGTTTTACGTTAGGCTCCAGAACGGCAAGCCCCTTATCCGTAACAACGGAAAGCGTCGCAACATGGTCAAGATGGCCTGTTTCTCTGTTCAAAACCTGTATATCACCGTTTCTAGTGATTTTTATATCTTCAAGTTTTTCGGGAATTACCGGAAATCTTATTTTTGTGCCGTCGTTTGCCAGAACATTGGCATTTTCGAGCGTCAGCAAATATCCGTCCTTATCAAGCTTAAAACGGCCGTCGCGGGTGAGTTTTACCCCGTCTATTCCGGAATATTGGAAATATCCCTTTGCTCCGAGCGCCAAATCCAAAGGATTTTGGGTTGTTGCAATACGCCCGACCTCGTCATCAACAGCTGTTGAGAGCGCATGGGCTCCAATATACTCGGCAAAAGAGGAAACAACCACATCTTTTCGCTGGTAGCCGACTTTGTCGAAACCGTTTATGTTTCCGTTGATAATTCCGAGCATTTCAGATTGCAGGTGCATAGCCCTGACGTTAGTTGTCAGGCCGTTTTCAAAAAAGTTAATACCGCCGCGAAGTTTCATTTTTTACCTCTGTTTCTATGTCTTTCGGACACACCTTCACATAGTTATTCATTAATGATTACGGCAAAAAAGTCAAAATATTCAAAAACCCAAGCGAATTTCATCCAACAGGAGGAGATTTGAAATAAATTTTAAAGAAAATGAATGATATTATTGAATAGAATCAAGAAAGCCGCACTTTATTGTTACAATGTGAAAATTTGGCATTTTTTGTTTTGCGCAATGCGGAGACATTACGTATATGTAAGAATTACTGAGCAAATTTTCAAAATACCTTAGAATATTGCAGAAACGAATTTAAAAGCGCAAAAATCACTGCAAAATTAACTTATTACGAAAATTTATCTTTTTTCTTCAGCCTTTTTTATGTTTCTGTCAAGCATTTTCAAATATTCATCAGCATTTTCCGCATACATGTTTTCTTGAAGAATTTTCTTGCCTTTTTCAAGCGTTTCTTTTGCTTCATCATAGGCTTTAAGCTCGCGGCGCTGCATGGTGGAGATTATCATCGTATCAAGGACAATATCTCTAATTGTAATGCTGTTATATTTTAACAAATAATAGTCCTTTTCAAACGGCTCAAAAATCGGGGCTCCATTTTTATCAAATTTTGCATTTTTTTCGTTTTTGAAGACAGCTCCGCCAAGCTCCTTAAATTTTTTCTCGGCGTCGGAAAAAGAAAGCTCCAGCCAGCTTTTATCTTTTATTTTTCGCTCATTTCGCTTCAAAATTGCGAGATTTTCATCAATTCTGCGTTTTTGAATAGAAATAGCTTCTTCATAATTCCCGTCTTTGGTCACTTTGAACAGATAATCCTGACATTCGGGCGAAAAAATCACATCGCACTTTTGCGGGGGCTTTTTATGTTTTTGATTAAGATAAAGCATGCCCGTACCGGCCAAAATCAACAAAACCAATACAATTATTGAAATTTTTAAATATTTGCTCATATAAACTCCGAAATTATTATCTGTAACAAACAAAATATAGCACATATCATGACAAAAATATACCTTTAAGACCAATGCAAATTTATATGATTGCACTCATAATATGCTAATCAGAAAAATCGGAGAAAAAAATGACAGAAAAACTAGAAATTTATAAATGCAACATTTGCGGAAATATTGTGGAAGTTTTGCATGCCGGAGAGGGCGTTTTGGTTTGCTGTGGGGAACCAATGCACCTTTACAGCGAAAATACGCAGGATGCGACCCTTGAAAAACATGTTCCCGTAATAGAAAAAACAGAATCAGGGAAAACACGCATAAAAGTAGGTTCACAACAGCATCCCATGATTGCTGAGCATTATATTGAGTTCATTGAGGTAATTTCCGAGGATGGAAACGAAATCCAGCGAAAATTTTTACATCCGAACGAAGAACCGCTTGCTGAATTTAATTTTTCAGGTGATAAAATAAAGGCAAGAGAATTGTGTAATATACATGGATTATGGAGTAAGAAAAATGATTAACGAAACAATGAACAAGGCCTTTAACGACCAAATCAACGCAGAACTCTACTCTGCTTACCTTTATCTTTCGATGAATGCGTATTTTGAAGAACAAAGCCTGACCGGATTTGCAAACTGGATGAAAATTCAGGTGCAAGAAGAAATCGCGCACGCAATGGGAATGTACGATTACCTCAATTCAAGGGACGGACATATCGTTCTTGAACAAATCAACAAACCTGAATGCACCTGGAACTCACCGCTTGAGGTTTTTGAGGCTGTTTTGGCGCATGAACAGCACGTTACGTCTTTGATTAACAAACTCGCTGACGTGGCTGAATCACAAAAAGACCGTGCGGCAATGCAATTCATCAACTGGTACATAAAAGAGCAGGTTGAAGAAGAAGCAACCGCAAAAACTATCGTGGACAAGCTGAAAATGGCTGGAAACGACACAAATGCGCTTTTGCTGCTCGATGCGGAACTCGGAGCAAGAACTTTCACTGCTCCTGTTATCGGATAAAACAATTTGCGATAAAAAGCCTGCTTTTAGCGGGCTTTTTTTATTTATTTTTACAAAAAACGATCCGCCGATAAAAAGGCGGGTCGTTTTTTATTAAGAAATGTAAAATTTAATAAAAAATAAGTAAATAAATCCCTTAATATATACTTTATATATATAAATCCAAGAGGTGTATATGAGTATATCAGGTTTTTCACTAGTAATACAAAAAGATCAAGGTATAACCCAGGCACTCGCAAGCTGGGCAAAAGAAAATAAATTTGAGCTTTCCGGCGGAAAAATCACGGCCAAAGAATGGATGAAAACCATTGAAGTTCTGAAAAATATGCGCAAAGGCCGCGGCGAAGACGGGCTGAGCGTTTTTGAAAGAGATGTGCTCAAATTCAGCCAAAGCGAACAAGAAGAAATCATGGAGGCGATGGGACTAAAACTCTCCAAAAACGCTTCCAACTCGGCAACCCGTGAAACAGCCAACGACGCCGGTAATGAAAATGTTTATGTTTACAAACCGAACAAAAAAGCCACAGAAGAAGCAACTTACAGGCCATGGCAGGAATTCCAAAAAGAATACGAAGAAATAAACAAGCTGCCGACAGACAAGGAAAAAGTAATCGAATATCACAAGATGAATGCAGACAATGCGCCTGAAAATTACGTAATTGTAGACAAGAAAAGCGCTACATTGCAGGTATATTCGGCTGACGGCAAGCTTTTAAAGACATTTGACGCGGGCTTGGGCGCACAAAAGGGCGACGCGTATTTGAAAAAAGACCGAAAAATGACTTCAGCCGGTATTTACACAATTAAATACAAAGGTTCGGGCCATGATGACTATGCAAAATACTACAAAGACAATATCTACGAAATGACAACCGAAAAAGGCGAAACAGGGGTTGCAATTCATCAGATTCCGCTTGCGCTTCAAGGCAGATACCAAAAACACTACAACGGAACAACCGCAGACAATAGATATTCCAACGGTTGCGTAAATTTAACCGAAAACGATTTCAACGAGCTTGAAAAATACATAAAAGGCAAAGGCGCAAAAGTTTACGTGCTCCCCGAAGAAGAAAACAACTATATGACCGTAAAAGACGGCAAACTTTGCCTCGCACAAAAGGAATTTGACGGACAAGTTATGACCTCCACGCGAGCTACGGCATACAGACCGATAAAATTCAACCTGCCTGAGGACAGCAACGACACAGCAAAGGAATTTGCGCAGACACTTGAGAGTAAAAAAGAAGAATTAATGGGCAAATTGGGTCTTACGAACGATGAATACAACATGATGGCGGAACTGGCATTCGGTATTGCGGAAAGAGAAACAAAATTTGGCGAAAGTAAAAAATACAAGCTGAAAGAAGCCGCAAACTGGGGTGTTTCGCTTGTAAAATGGGCAAAAGGCGATGACAGCACAAACTCAAGGGGCCTTACCCAAATGAAACTCGGAAACTACACGGACAAAGAAACACTCGACCTGTTAAAAGAATACGGAATAAAGGAAAACAACCTCGACGACCCGGAAAAATCAGCTATTGCGACAATGATTGTTCTAAGGAGCATGTACAAAAACGAACTCCCGGGGTTAAAGAGCAAAATGCAGGCAAACGGCGTGTCTGACAGCGACGCACTGATGTATCTTTGGAATGGAAAACGCAGAGAAATCGTCAAAGGCACAGCAACGCCGGACAAAAACCTTTATATTGCTCATATTAGGAAATATCAGGAAACTTACGAACTTTTGCAAATGGCATAAGCTAAAAATCACCGACAATGAGCGCAATTATTGGTTCATAAGTTCATTGTAGGTTTTTAATGTTTCTTCCGCGCGTTTTTTATTCTTTAACATTTTATATGTGTAAGAAATATTGTAAAAAAACGACGGTTCTGACGAATTATATTTTATTGCATTCGCAAAATAATACCTTGCGAGCCGGTAATTTTCTCTTTTGAGGTGGCAGCAGCCCAGATTGTAATATGCATAAGCAAAATCTTCTTTCAACTTGATTGCTTTTCGGTAATTACTCATTGCTTTTGAGATATTTCCGGTTTCAATATAGAGATTTCCCAGATTGTAGTAGGCTTTGTAATATTTAGGGTCAACAATTACCGCCCTTTCCAGAAAAAATATAGCGTCAAGCGGCTTGCCGCGATCTTGTGAGATATTCGCCATCAAAATCCAATCCTGAGCGTTTTTTTTGCTGTCAGGAATTTTCACAAGCATCTCTATACACTGCTGGATGTTGTTTGTATTGTAATACAGCTTAGCCTGTTCCTGATAATCGGAAATTTCCTCGTCACTAACCGCACAAAAAGCCGGTAAGCCCGATAAAAATACCAATATTGCAAAATAAATCAACTTTTTCATGATAAAAATTATAGTCCAATAAAAACATTTTTCCAAACAACAAAAATCCCGATATAAATTCTTGCAACAACCAATCATGAAAACAATAATAAGCCCGAAATATGGAATTTCGGGCTTGTGGATAGGATGGTTGGATAAATTTTTGTGTAGTTTTAAACTTTTTCAAAACTTAAAAGCTTAAAACCTCTTTTTCTAGTTTCGGACTTAACATCGGGAAGCTCATAGCAGTCAAGACAACGCGCTTCGTAGGTTTCGTCGCCGCCAATCATAATCAGCGGAGAACTTTTGTCCGCAGGAACGCCGTTTATCAATCGCTGCGTTCTTGTTGCGTGGTCAGAGCCGCATTTCATGCACACGGCGGCCAATTTGTCCACTTTATCTGCAATACAAAGCAGCTCGGGCATATAACCAAACGGTTCGCCCTTAAAATCCAAATCAAGCCCCGAAGCAATAACCCTTTTTTTAGAGTTAATGAGGTGCTTCACGACATTTATGATATTTTCGTCAAAAAACTGAATTTCGTCGATTGCAACGATTTCATCCGAATCATTTATATGGTTCAAAATATCATTTGCGTCCTTTACGGTGATAGCATCGAGCCACAAGCCGTTTCTTGATTCAATATAGTCGCCTTTTGAGCGGGTATCAATTTGAGGACTGATTACTTTAACCTTTTTTTGAGCAATAATGCATCTTTTTACGCGTCTTAACAGCTCCTCAGTCTTACCGCAGCTCATCGGGCCGGTAATAATTTCAAAACTGTATCCCATTTTTAAAAATCTCCCCTTTTAATTTCCCTAATCGTCATGTGCGACGCTGTTTGCATGCTCATGTAACCAGTTTTATCCATGACAGTCCATACATCTATTATATGACATGCAGAAAAATTGCCAAAGGGCCAAATTACAGTTATAATTTTTAAATAAAAAATAAGGGGTTTAAATTTGCATTATAACATAATATACACACTAACGGCTGGGCTTTCTGCGGCGCTTTTGCTCGGATTTATCACACAAAAGCTTAAACTGTCGCCGATAATCGGTTATTTGATAGCCGGAATGATAGTCGGGCCGTTTTCTCCGGGGTTTGTTGCGGATGCGTCTGCGGCAAACCAGTTTGCAGAGATAGGGATTATCCTTCTGATGTTCGGAATCGGGCTGCATTTTCATATAAAGGACCTGCTGGCCGTAAAAAAGATTGCAATTCCCGGTGCGGTAATACAAATTTTAATAACAACAATTTTTTCAACGCTTTTTGCGCACTTTTTGGGCTGGGATAAAGGCGCAGGAGCCGTTTTTGGCATTGCGATATCGGTTGCGAGCACGGTAGTTTTGACAAGGGTGCTCACCGAAAACCATAATCTGCATACCCCAACGGGCCATCTGGCTGTGGGCTGGCTTATTGTTGAAGATTTGTTCACGATTTTCGTTTTGGTGCTTCTGCCGGCATTTTTTACGCCGCATCACGCAAATATCACGATAGAATGGGCTTTTGTACTGACAATTATCAAACTCACGGCTCTTGTTGCGTTTGTTTTGGCATTCGGACGCAAACTTTTGCCGTTGATGCTTTCATTTGTGGCAAAAACGGGCGCTCGGGACTTGTTTACGCTGATAATTCTCGTTCTTGCGCTGGGAATGGCGGTCGGAGCAGCGGAATTTTTCGGCGCATCAATGGCGCTCGGGGCGTTTTTGGCCGGACTGGTTGTCGGGCAGTCGGATTTTAGCGCAAGAGCGGCATCTGAAGCGCTTCCGATGAGAGATGCGTTTGCTGTTTTGTTTTTTGTTTCTGTTGGGATGCTTTTCAACCCGCAATCGCTTGCCAGCGACTGGCCGTTGGTTTTGGCAACATTATTTATCGTAATTTTAATAAAACCCGCAGCCGCGTTCCTTGTTGTAAAAATGCTGGGCGGTTCTGCGACAAAAGCGCTGAGTGTGGGCGTTTCGCTGGCGCAAATTGGTGAATTTTCGTTCATTCTTGCAGGATTGGGGGTAAATCTCGGGGTTCTTCCGGCCGAGGCTGCGAGCGCAATCGTCGTTGTTGCTATAATTTCCATAACTTTGAACCCGCTTTTATACAGGCTTATAAATCCTGTAATGAGATTTTTCTACAAACAGGGCTTCAACGACACAAACCTGCCCGAAGACGGCAAAATCAAACCGAATCCCGAGCATCACAGGATTATTTTGGTCGGTTACGGGCCAGTGGGGAAAGTTGTATCGAAAATTTTGAGATTCGGCGATATGGATGTGGTTGTTATTGAGATGAACATTGACACGGTCAAAGAAATCAAGGCGCTCAACGATAATGGGCTTTTCAGCGTATATGGCGATGCTACAAATAAGGACGTTTTGCAATATGCGGGGCTCGAAACCGCAGAAGCGCTGATAATTTCGCCCTCAAACGCCCCGGCAAAAGAGATTGTGGAAGTCGCCCGCTCGTTGAACAAAGATATAAAGATAATTATCCACACAAACTACCTCAGCGAAGCCGCTAAACTGGAAAAAAGCGGTGTTCAGGCCGTTTTTTCCGGCGAAGCAGCGGTGGCTGCCGATATTTCAAAATATCTGATGTGCGAATTGAGCATTATGAACGAGGATTTTGAGGCCGAATGCAAGCGAATTAACGAAAATCTCACAAACTAGCCAACCGCGGTTAGATAACTCGCTAAAAAGCCTCAATTTAAAGCAAAACGCCCGTAAAATCAAAATTTACGGGCGTTTTGTAAAAAAACTATGTTTCTAGTTCTTTGCTCTGTTGATGATTTTAGAATCATCATTATTCCAGCTGAATTTAGCTCTGAGTTCACGGCCCACGCGTTCGATTTCGTGTTCTTCGCCTTCTTTTTCAAGTTGTTTGAACTTTTTCATGCCGGAATTGTACTCAGCAAGCCAGTTATTGGCAAAAGTTCCGTCCTGAATTTCAGAAAGAACCTTTTTCATTTCAGCTTTTACGGCCGGAGTGATAATTCTCGGGCCAACCGTCATATCGCCCCATTCAGCGGTGTTAGAAATTGAATATCTCATGTCAGAAATGCCGCCCTGGTTGATTAAATCAACAATCAGCTTCATTTCATGCAAGCACTCAAAATACGCCATGTAAGGTGAATATCCTGCTTCAACAAGTGTTTCAAAACCTGCTTTCAACAGTGCGGAGCAGCCTCCGCAAAGAACAGCCTGCTCGCCAAAAAGGTCGGTTTCGGTTTCTTCTCTGAAAGTAGTTTCATAAATTCCGGAGCGTCCGGCTCCGATAGCCGCAGCGTAGGCCAAAGCGACCTCTTTTGAATCACCTGACGGATCCTGATAAATCGCAATCAATGACGGAACGCCTTTTCCGAGTTTGTATTCGCTTCTGACAGTATGTCCGGGACCTTTCGGGGCAACCATCAGTACGTTAACATCCGCAGGCGGAACGATTTTTTTGTAATGGATATTAAATCCGTGCGCAAACATCAAATATTGGCCGGGTCTGAGGTTTGGTTTGATTTTTTCTTCGTAAACTTTTGCCTGAACTTCATCCGGGATGAGAATTTGCACCAAATCAGCCCATTTTACAGCTTCTTCAATATCCATAACCGTCAGACCCTCAGCTTTTGCTTTTTTTGCCGAAGCGCCGTCAGGACGAAGCCCGACAACAACATTTACGCCGCTGTCTTTCAGGTTTGTTGACTGGCCGTAGCCCTGTGAGCCGTATCCGATAATCGCGACTTTTTTATCGAGAATTTTGCTCATATCAATATCTTTATCCATGTAAACTTTCAATTCCTGAGTATTGCCCATAAATTTTCTCCTTTATTCTTCCGTGTGGAATAATTTTAGCATATTTTTCGTGATAATTGAGAGAATATTAAAAATTTTAAAGCATTTTGTCAGGCAATGCCTGACCTACAATATTTTAACGCTTGTTTCTCAAAATCATCAAAATTACCCAAATTATCAAATTATCAAATTTATCACATTTTCCCGCCCCAAAAGCCCAAAGGTGCGGAATTTCTCTTTGGAGTGACTATGGGGGAGGCGGCTTTGAGCTTGAAATTCGGGCTTATTTTGAGAATCCGCCGGAGGAATCGGAACGGAAAAGGGAAATTCCGCGCCGCAAACGCAATAATCCCCTTTCCTATTAAACAAGCACGGTGTCAGGCAATGCCTGACCTACGATAATTTACCGCTTTTTTATCAAAATCTTCAAAATTACCCAAATTATCAAAATTTGCCACATTTTCTTGTCCCAAAAGCCCAAAGGTGCGGAATTTCTCTTTGGAGTGACTATGGGGGAGGCGGCTTCGTGCTTGAAATTCGGCTTATTTTGAGAATCCGCCGGAGGAATCGGAACGGAAAAGGGAAATTCCGCGCCGCAAACGCGATAATCCCCTTTCCTATTGAACAAGCACGGTGTCAGGCAATGCCTGACCTACGATAATTTAACGCTTTTTTATCAAAATCATCAAAATTTGCCACATTTCCCGCCCCAAAAGCCGTCCTAATGCAGCAACTCCCCCGTTAATTGAAACAAAAATCACGCTTGTTTCGACTTTAGACCCTCATTATAGCAATTTAGGCAACAAAAAACGAAACCTTTCGATTTCGCTTCCTGTTTTTATTAATATTTGAATGACATTTTGATGTTTTTCTCGATAAGTCCGTTGCAGGATTCCATTTCTTCATCAATCATTTTCAGTTTGTGCTGATATTCCTGAAGCTGCATATCCAGTTTCTTTTCCATTATGTTTAACCGCTCTTTTCGCGCTTCCAGCTTTTTAACAATGGGGTCATCGGCCTCCAAATCGGTTCCTACGTTTAACAAATCGGTAACCGTATGTGAGAGGTTCATTTTTGCCTCTGTTATTAACTGAATTTTGTACTCCAAATCGAGCCGGTACGCATTCAGATACATTAATCGCATTGTCGATGTTGCCAATCCCATTTCAGGCACCCCTATCTAGTTTGATTCAGTTTTTGACCTTTCAAAAATACGTGCTCGTTATTTTCTGCAATGAGCTGCTCCATCTGGTTCAACTTGTACATCTGATAATTTACTCTGTACTTTGCCATCTTCAGTTTTTTGTTCATTGTCAAAAAGTCTTTCACAATACCTACAAGATAATTTGACATTGCTTGCAGAGGGTTGGTTCTTCTAAGGTACGAAACTACATATCCGAAGAAGTTCAACAGGTTTTGAAGATTTGATTGAATTACTTGTTGGAACAATTCTTACTCCTTGCCCGCTTTAACGGACACCTACATAACTATAAAAACAGAATCGGTGAATAAATTGCCCGCATTTTATCCCATTTTAATATTTCTTAACAATACTTCAGCAATTTACTCGGAATCAGCCGCAATCTTGAAAAATTCAAGATTTGCTCTCTGTTCTATATTACTTATCGGCTTTTTAGAGCAAAACTTTAGTAATTTCAGGTCAAAAAGCAGTAAATTGTAATAATAATTTACAATTGCTTTTATAATTGCGGTCAGTGTTCTTAATCTTATTACGTTCATTAAACTCCCCGAAATTTGTACGACGAATGCCCCTCTGATGAGGGCAAAATTATTTATTTTTAAAAATTACATATTATCAATTTGCTTTTTGTCGCCCTCAAGGTCGTCTTTGAGCATCTTTTTGACGATATCACCCTGGGTGTCGAGCATTTTTACAACAGTTTCAATGTTTCTGACCCTGTTTGAGAGAATTGTATCGGCGTTTGAAACGATTCTTCCGGAAACGTTCTGATAAGCAGCCAAAGCAGCCGAGCTGGTGCCCTGCAAAAGGTTACCCGCAACAGTAGCAGCAAGCCCGAATCCGCCCATATAAGGCGCCATAGCCTGAACCACGCCCGCAATACCGGATATTGTTCCCGCAGTCGGCAAAACCCATCCGGAACCGGGCACACCGAACCCGGAAGCGACCCCTGAAAGATATGTAGCGGAAGTCGCACCGACAGAACCGCCTATACTTGCAGCATCATATAATGCTGACGCACCGCCGGTCATTGTTCCGGTGTCAGAGCCAAAGCCCCAGAATACATTTGCCGCCCCGTTAGGGAATCCCGGGTAATTACCGAGGTTTGTAAGCCCGAACGCAGAGCTGCCGCCATCCAAAATCGAGTTTGCACCGCTAATCGGCGACCAATATGATGTTCCGGGGATATTCATCGTTTGAGTACCGCCCATAACCGACATAAACGCGCTCGGTGCAATCAATCTGGCTATGTTCCACAAGAACGTACCGGCCGTACCGAATCCGGCACCGTCAAGCGCAGAGCCGCTGACCGTCAAATCGCGCAATCGGTCATAAGTTTCGAACATTTCTGCTTTAGCTGCCGAGCTGGCGTTGCCGAATTTATTTGCTATTACTAAGTATCCGTCGTTTTTATAGGACATAGTTGCCTCACATTTTTTATTAACTGTTTAACTAGCTTTGGAATGTTTTGAATACGTTTTCGATGTTTTTATCGATTACTTTTTTGACTGATTCAAGCTCGGTTTGCAAAGCTTCCTGCTCTGTATCGAGCTGTTTTAAACGAAGTTCAAGAGTTCTGTCGGTTTCTTGGAGTTCTTCAGTTTTTGCGTTTATATCTTCGACTTCTTTTTCGTACATCATTTTGTCATAGTTGTATTGATTCATAGCCGCATCATAGCCGTCCTCATCGTATTCGCTGGACGGAGAAAGCGCATAAGTATGCGTACCTGAGTCATCAGTCCAATACAATGACGTATAAAGCCCCTGATCGGATTTTCCGAGGGTTGCGTTATCAATTGTTTGATAAACATCCTGTTGAGTAGTCATTGTTGTGAAGAAATCAACGTTTTGCATGCTTGTCAACGATGGGTCAAAGCCGGTTTTTGACGCATTTATGTAATAAGTTGCGTTATTTGTCGGGTTTGTGAATCGATAATATGTATCACCGCTTTCGTTTTGGTATGAAGCGGCTCCTGTTTTGTTAAATTCATCGCAAACTGTTTGGCTCAGGCCGGTTATCGGCCCGTTGAGTGTAAATTGAGTACCGTTTGAGAGGTTAATACTGTACTCAGTGTCGGAATTCTTAATAACTGACACTTCTTGATTGCCCAATGCACCGTATTGAGGGATATTTTCCTGTCTTTTAATTGTAACGGTGTATGTTGTCGGAGAAGACCCAACATTTTCCTCGATGGAATCAAGGGTTGAAGTACCGCTGACGCTTTGTGCGTCCGAAAAAGTATAAGAATCCTTTCTGTAATCTTCCTGAGACGGCGGAGTAGGTACTTCCAGCTCAAGCAAACGCCTAAAAAGGCCTGCACTCTGGTTTGCCAGGGCAGTTCTTTGCTGGTTTACCTGTTGTCCTTCGTATTCTGTATTGGTTTTTCTTGCCTGCAAGCCTAAATATCTTGCCTGAGAAGCTGCCATGCCCATATATTCACCGCTTTCTTTTATTTACCTAACTGTTTAAATTTAATAATTTCCTTCGTGTTGTCAATATTTCCGTATTTTACATTAAGATATATTACATCCTCATTATACGGTGTTCTCAGGGTGTTTCAAAGATGAAAACCCTAAAAATCATCTTTTTGATGTACTCCTTTTTTTTAAAATAATGCCGATTTCCGTTTTTGCCGGAAATCGGCGATAATCGGAGTATTTATGCAAATGTTTTGAATGTTTCTTCGATGTTCTTATCAATAACCTTCTTAACTGCGTCCATTTCTGTTTGAATTGCCTGTTGTTCAGTATCAAGCTGAGTCAGGTGCAATTCAAGTGTTTTATCCTGCTGTTGGATAATTGTTGTTTCTGCATCAATTTCAGCAACTCTTTTGTCGTAACGTGCTTTTTCAGCATTATACTGATTCATTGCTTCATCATAAGCTTCGTCATCTTGAACGGTCTGCATTTCAAGAGCGCAGGTTACAAAGTTTGTCGGGTTGCCCTGCTCATCAACGTCAGTAGCGAATCTGATGCTTGTATATCTGCCTGTTCCGTCATTCGCAACTGTAACTTCTGCATTATCATAGTGGAATGTTTCTTCTTTTGCATAGCCCTGTTGTGCATAAATCATAAGATTTGACGGATATTCAGAAGCAGCAGGATCAAAATCCTTTGAATTGATGAAATATGCGATACCTGTTTCGGTATTTGTATATTTGTAGTAAGTATCACCTGCTTCACAGTTGCCGGGAGCGCCTTCTGCCTGATTGAATTTGTCAGTAAGCGCATCATAGGTATTCGGACCGCTCAAAGTCATATAAGTACCGCCGCCAATGCTTATAGAATAGGTTACAGGATTGCTGTCGCTTTTTCTGATTTCATAAGAATTAGCATCACCCGTTCCGTAAGTCCTTTGAGCTACTGTGTAGAGGTAATCATTTTTAGGATATGTACCATCTACTGTATAAGTTTGAGATCCATCATCACCTACGGGATTTTTGAAGATATAATCCAAAGATACCGTATCTGATGTTGAGGGGTTTGTGAAAACAAAAACAGTTTTAGAATAATCTGAAGCCAAAGGAGGAGTTGGTACAGAAAGAGCAAGCATTTCATTAAATAAACCGGCGCTCTGGTTTGCCAAAGCTGTTCTTTGCTGGTTTACCTGTTGACCTTCATATTCAGTGTTTGTTTTTCTTGCCGTGAGGCCTAAGAATCTGGCCTGTGATGCTGCCATTCCCATTGTTAAATACTCCTTATGTTTTTGTTTTGCATATCTGTTTTATTTATCGGCACATTTTTGTAAAAACTTTAGGATTTTAAACAAATATGTTACATAACTTTACAAATTAGAATAACTTTCACAAAATCAGATATAAGAACAATTGTCAAAAAGTCAACAAACACACAAAAACAACCGCCCTTAAACCCAGAGCGGTTGTTTTTAACAATTCAAAACTTTATTCAGATTTTTGCAGCTTTTCGCGCAAAGATTTTCTCTTTTTCAGGAGTTTTGGCATTCCGTCCGGTTTTTCCGGGTCGGTTGAAACGCTGCCGGTGACATTCATCAAAAGACAGTTAATCAAAGCCTTTTTCCCGATGTCAAAATTCCCGTCCAAGGTCAAATGAGCGCCTTCTTCAGAAAGTGAAGTTAAAAATTTTGCAACTTCTTTCAGGATTGCACCCAGTTTAGCGTTATCCTCAACCTTAAGAATCTTTTTTGTGAGGCTTTTTACCGGAATTTCAAAGCTTTCCAATGTAACATCATCCAATGTTACGTTTGTTTCTTCAAGAATTTCTTCAATATCCGAGTTTTTTTTAATTCTATCTTTAAGAGTCATTTTTCTTTCCTGTATTTATTTATTCTGTAACCTGCTTGTTATAAGGTAGTCGCACAATTTTGACGCAAATTCTTTGTAGTTTATTGCAATGTTTGAATCGGGATTTATGCGGCTGACCGGTGCGCCCTTGTTGACGGCTGACATCATTGTAAGATAATTGTTGGGAATTTTCCAGTAAACCTTTTGTTTTACAACATCTTCAATGTCCGAAGTTTTAATTTCTTCGTTTTCCATGTATCGGTTTAGCACGAGTTTTATTTTTTCACGGCTGTAACCGAGTTTTTCAAACATGTTCATACATCTTTGGAGATTTCTGACGGCGGGAAGATTAACAACCGCAACTAAAAGGATAACGTCAGAAATATCCAGTGCTTTTATTGATTTTGCATCAATACTTGTACTTACATCAATAATTATATATGAAAAAATTTTTTTCAGCCTTTTTATCAGCGCATCTATCTGTTCAGAAGTGATTTCCTTTGATTTTTCAATATTTATCGGGTCTGCAACGACATAAAGCGTCGAATTTTTGTACTGCGAAAGCGACTGAATAAGCTCGGAATCATCCATATTGTCAAGATTTTTTGCAATATAAGCAATATCAAACCCCGGATTCAAATCAAGGAACGTTGAAACATCACCGAGCTGCAAATTAAGGTCAATAAGGGCAACTTTTTCCTTTGTCATATCAGCGATTTCCACTGCGGTATTAACAGCGATGGAAGTTTTGCCGATTCCGCCCTTATTTGAAAAAGTTGAGATTACTTTGCAAGAATTCGTGCTCACATCGCCATCATTTTCAACAAAACCGCGAATCAGTGCACAAAACGCGGTTTCTGTAACCGGTTTTGTTAAATATTCGATTGCACCGGCCCTTAGCGCTCTTATTATCGACGAAGTTGTTGTCAAATCAGACAACGCAATGATTCTGACCTGTCTTGCGCTTTGATGAATCAAAGAAATCGTCTGCAAAGCGTTTTCTGCGGCCAAATCTATTATCAAAACACAATCCGGAGTGTTTTTTGCCTTATCAATACAATCCTGCGGCGAATCAAACTCGGCGCAAAGCTCGGCACCGTCAATATTTTTGAGATAATTCTTAAGAATATTTCTCATTGTTGCGTCGGAGTCGGTAATAATTACGTTTAATTTCTTATCCATATAAAAAGCCCTTATTTTACAAATTTTATTTTACACTAACACCCGCCCGCCAGTCAAAATAAAAAGGGTGCCTTTTGCACCCTTATAAAAACCTACCTACCTATTAAATAAACCGAGGAAATTACTTTACGATTATAAAACACCGTATATTATTTACTATTATTCATTTTATTCAGTCTTTTTCTTTTCAGTTTCTGCCGTTGCAGCGGTTTCTGAGGACGATGTCGTTGAAGAAGATGATGAAGTTGTCTCGGTTGTTGTTGTAACCGTTGTTTCAGTGGTTTCTTCTTCATTTTTAGCAGGCGTTACCCGCCGTTCAACACCGCCTTCGGCTCTTTTCAGCTTGTTTTTGAATTCTTCAAAGACCTTAGGTATTGCTTCTGCGCTGCCTTTTTGCGCATCAACATCAGCCTTGAATTTTTCTATTTCTTCCTGCGTTATCGGGCAGTTTTCGCCGTAATCCGCAATCAGAGCCTCAGCTCTTTGAACAAGAGCGTTCTTCAAGTGCGTTATTTTGGAAGTATATTTTTTACCGTTAAAATCGTCATAGATGGATTCAACAAGGTTGTAATCGTCTCCCATGTAGCCCTTGTCGCAGATTTCCGTCTTGTAATATTCCATTACTTCGACGACATTTTCCGGTGTAATCTCATTCATAGTGTCACCGACGCGTTTATCACCGCCGACATTACCAAATATACCCAGGAAGTTCAGGCCTTTCATGCCTTCTTTGAGTTTTTCGGCAATAGTCTGCACTTTCAGGTCAAATTCGCCGGTATCTTTGAGCGAATCCCTGTATGATTTCACTGTATTTCGTTCTTCAATTTCCTTTTTAAGGCGTTCGTTTTCCTCTTTCAGCCTTTTGAGCTCCTCAGATTCTTCAGAGGTTTCTGTGGATGTTTTTTTAGATTCTTCCTGCTCGCTGACAGATGCTCCGGGCGTAGTTTTGAACAATTCAGCCCACAGTTTCATAGTATCGTTATTGTATGCATTCAAAAATGCGGTGAGCTTATTCATTTGTGCAAGCCAGCTGTTCCAACCCGTATTCAGCGAGTTTACATAGCCCCAGACCTGCCCGTCGTTATAAGCCGCCAAAGGATCCATCGGATAGGATATAGTTCTTCCGGCATAATGCATATCATATTGCCACAGGTTTTCCGGAGGCTCATATTGAGATGAGAATACGGAAACAGACGCAGTTCTGGAGGAGGAGTTTTGTGCTTTAATGGCGTTTTCTTGGGCTTTTGTCACAGCTGCCCATTCTTCCGTGCTTAAAGCAAGCCCGCCGTCGTTTTGCGTGAGCTTTCCGTCACCGTCTGTGTCTTTTACGGTGAATGTTTTTCCGCCTTTCATAACTGAGTAGGTATCAGAACCCGTTTTTACGATTCTAATGTCTGCCATCTTCGTATCCTCTAATTTCCTAATTTAAGTTTTTAATTCCTCGTTCCTGTTTAAATAAAAAATTTTTTTCGGCAAAAATTGCTTTTTTTTCATAAAGCAATATGCCGTTTTAGCTCAAAGCGCCATTTTTCAAGGGTTTTTGACAGTTTACAAAAGTTAATATTTAACCCCAAACCATAAAAATGGTTGTTACAAAAAATTATTTAACATAATATTTAAAAAGCATGGCTAAGGAATTTAATCACTACACGGTAATGGCAAATGAGGCCGTAGACGCGCTAAACTGCGAAAACGGCAAGATATATGTGGATGCAACTCTGGGCGGCGGAGGGCATTCGGAGCTTATTTTGCAAAAAATACAGCCCGACGGCCGCTTAATAGCCTTTGATATTGACGATGAGGCAATTTCTTATGCGCAAGAACGGCTTAAAGATTACAAAAACTTAACAATAGTTAAGGATTCTTATACAAATATTAAAAAAGTTTTACAAAACCTCGGAATCAGCGAAATAACGGGCGGAATTATTTTTGACCTCGGTGCCTCATATCACCAGCTGACCAAGCAGGAGCGGGGTTTTAGCTTTTTAAAAGAAGCTCCTTTGGATATGCGTTTTGACTTGGATGCGGATTTAACCGCGTATGAAGTTGTAAACGGTTACAACGAGGCGGATTTGATAAGAATCATCTCAGAATATGGCGAAGAAAGATACACAAAACGAATTGTAAAAAAAATCATTGAATACAGAAAGTCAAAAACCATAGATACGACAACAGAATTAGCCGAATTGATAAAAAAATCTGTCCCGTTGTCAAAAGAAAAAATTCACCCCGCAACCCGCGTCTTTCAAGCGATTCGCATAGAAGTTAACCACGAGTTACAAAATATTAAAAATACATTAAATGATGTGCTCCATTTATTATCTGTTGGTGCTATAATTAGTGTAATAAGTTTTCACTCATTAGAGGACAGACTTGTTAAACAATGTTTCAAGTATTACAGCGCAAAATGCCGCTGCAAGCCGACGGACCCGGTTTGTAACTGTAAGCCTCCGATGCTTGAATTAATCAATAAAAAGCCAATAACGGCGTCACAATTAGAGATAGAAATTAATCCGCCCTCAAGATCTGCAAAACTAAGGGTCGCGAAAAAAATATCTTCATGGGAGAACTAAATTGACAAGACCGGCAGTTGATTTACACAAAAATCAATATAATTCATACAATAATCAGTACGCTTCAAATCCGATTATTGACGGTTACTTCCCCAAATATAAGACTTATAAAGAGATGGCTATTTCACGTGTAAACAGAACTTTGTGCGGAATATTGGTATTTTTCATACTGCTTTCGGCCGTAAGCTATTATTTTGTCACAGCAAGCGAAATGACCCTCAATAAATACAGAAAAGCAACACTTTCGCTCAACGACGAGAATGTTGAGCTGCAAAACAGGCTGGATTACTTAAAATCATACTACAATGTCGATAAAGCTATGCAGAAAAAGAACCTGCTGCACAAGGCAAAAAGCGTAATGGAAGTAAATCAAACTGCCGCAGCCGGTGCTGCAAAAAAAACAGCTAATTCTTCTGCACAAAAGCCTTTTCAGTGGTCAATCGGTTATTAAAATCAATGGACAACAACATTACATCGGCAATAAAGGAAATTGACGAAAAATTGGTTCATTTTCCTGAGGATTTTTCGCTATATTACGAGCGTGGGTATTTGTATTACCTTATCGGCAACGAAAAACAGGCCCAAGACGACTATATAAAAGCAGTAAGCCTCGGGCTCGACTGCACAAGAAAACCATATTACGAATTTCGTTCACCGGCTTACAATTACAACATTTGGCAGAAAATTTCACTTGCAATTGCTTTGGTTTTCTTGTTATTTTTAATTTTTACGGATTTATGGCGGGTATTTTTGCACATAAAGCAGTATTTGTAATTTTATTTCACCAGATTTAAGCTATATTCATCCATTCTGTGGGAGATGGCTTCATCTTTTTCCGAATCAGATTCATCCGGGTTCAAAATGCCTAACAAATCGACAAAATAACCCTTACCTTCTTCTTTTACGTCGTTATTTATCCAGATTTTAATTTCTTCAAGATAATGCTGGAACAAAACATTCAAGCGATGTAATTTCAGCTTTTTATTCAGGTGAAGCGAAATACTGTCGCCTAAACTCGACGAATAATAAGTTCTCTCCTCGGATGGAATGTTTTTATCGCTAACAAGCCTGAAAACTTCAATATTGTCACACAATTCTTCAAATTGGAGCCCAAAAACCCGCTTATCACCGGTTGCGTCGAACAAAACATCAGCAAGCGCCTGCTCCATTGCGAGGCATTTCAGTTTATTAGGCACAGAAAAATCCTCCTTATTTACTAAAGCAATACATCCGCGATCCCAGGGGGTTTTTCTTTTTATGAGGTACTGATTTTCAAATTTATCAAGCGTATCCGTATCTTTTGCCGCACGCATTTTCACAATAAATTCGTCTGCATAGTCTTTCATAAAAGAATCAGGCACAAAATCATACTTTTTCTCAAGCATAAAGGCCAAATGTCTCAGACGGGCGTCAATTTTGAACTGATTCGGATTGTCAAATAAAGATTCCGGCATGTCAACAAATTTCGGCATGTTTGCCTTAAATTTGTTATAAAAAGCCTCTTTAACAGGCGCAGGATAGGTGCTTTTTTCCGAAAAAACAACCAACAAAGAACGACCGTATTCTTTCATATAGTTTTTAAGCAGTTCTTTTGTCCCGTTTGTCACGTTTGTTTCGGGAGGAAGATGAAGGTCTTTCAATATTTTTAACAAAGCTCCGGTGCTGACAACAGGGTAGTAGTCATTTATTATTTTTTCGATTTCAGATTCCGACAAATCCTGTTTATAATATTCATATAAGCTGTTTATCCGCGCAGAATCAACGGATTTATTCTTTTTTACAATATTCAGCACGAATCTTTTGCCGGTTTTGTGCGAATCAAGAACAATCGGCTCATCACCGCGCTCAAGATGGTACATCGCGATTTTGACATCAGAATTTGACATCAAATAAACATCAGGATTTTTTGTAAATGAGTACAAAGTATCTGCAAATGCCGCCTCCAGCGCTCTATTAAAACGCGCGATTTCCGGAGGTTCACTCAGAATAAATTTCTTGATTAAAATTTCTTCTTCAGGCGCCAAAGCCTCGCCGCGGAGGTTTTTTGTCCAGAGTTTTATTACATTTTCCGGCAAAAGCTCAAAAAGTTTCTTGTACATGTCGTTGTAGAAGTTTTTTGGAATTGATTTGAGTTTTCCAAAAACATGCCCGTTATACGCAGCTTCAAAATCCTTTTGATATTGAGGTTTTTCAGCGATATCAACTGTTTGAGCCGTTATTGAGAAATCTTTTTTAAATTTTTCCATTTCTTTTATGCGCTGGTTTTTATCGCGCATGATTTGCTTTTTCAATTCCTCAAACGTGCCGTTTGAGATGGATTGCTGAATTTTTTCCTGTGATTTTTTGATGTTTTGCCCCAAATTTAGCGCGTAATCAGGATTATTTTCCCAAAATTCCGTCATAATTTCCGACTGAAAACGGCTGAATTCCTGCGTTGAAAACAACAAATCCGCAGGTTTTAAAATTTGCTTGGATTTAAGGAAAAAGGACAAATCTTTTATCAAATCCGCGCTGTGATTCCAGGCATCTATCATTGTATAACGCAAAGGCTCCGAACCGGACTTCATTTTTGAGATGTAATCGGTTCTTTCATCAGCGGTCATGCCTGCCCAGCGCGAAACCATACGCTGCATCCTTTTTATATGCAAAGAATCCTTATCAGCTTCTGACATGTTGGAAAGCCAGATTTTTAAGTTGTTTGCGGCCCATTTTTTGAAAAGTTCGTCCTGCGAAAGGCGATTTGAGCCGACTTTTGTTGAAGTTTTGGATATTTTTTCGTTTTTGGGGGATTGAGTTGAAGAAATTGCCTGTTTTTGAGGGTTTTCCTGAGCCTTTTGGAATTTTTTATAGTCTTTCAGCATGTCCAGCTCGGACATCTGGTCGGCGAGCATCTCAAGAATCTCATTTTTTGTATGAGAATTCCACCAAATCTCAAATTTTTCAACGGATTTTTTCGCTCTGGCGGTTCTTTCCGTGGCTTCAAGCGAATCCCAGAACGCGCGCTGGCCCTGAGAGATTTTTTCGCCGACAGTTTCCGAATAACCGGCTTTTGTGTAACGCAAAGACTGCTGATATTCAAATTCCGGCACTTTTATCCCCAGCGCCTTTAACGTAGTTCCGTAAATAAAGGGCGAATCCGGATTTGTAAATTTGAAATCTGCCTTAAAATCAGAATCCAAATCGTTTTCAAGGTCGTGATTTATTTCTTCAATGCTTTTTGCCTCAAGAAAGACCTTTTTAACCAGATAAACCGTTAAATTTTCGCCGTTTTTCAACACATCCTGGCCGGAAAGCGCAAGAAGCTCGGAGTTTTCTTTCGCAGACTGCAAAATACCGCGTTTTGCCTTAGATTCGAGCGGATTTATAAGATTTTTAAAAAGTTCTTCGTCAGGAAAGGCTTCTTTTATATCCTCAACGCTTTTTGCGCCCTCCAGCGCAATAAAAGCCCTTTTTTGCGCCTCCAGCGGGGTGATTTTTGTTTTATCGTCCAATGATTCGACATATCTGCGCATTGTTGAAGGCATCCTGTTTTTATTGACCTCATAAAACCGATCCAGCCCTTTATCGACGCGCGCGCCGAAAGAAAGCAGGTAATCATTGAATTTTACACGGAGTTCACCGTAAGAACGGTCGTTCTTTACTGTTTTTTCCGCCCTTTTTTCGGGATTTTTGGGATTATTATTTAAAATATTAAAATATATGTTCGGATTGTTATAAATTTTCATGGTTATATCTTTCGGCTGCAAGCTTGAAAATCTGAAAAAATAAGAATTTGCTATTTGCATGGCAAAATATTAAGAAACATTAACAAAAGTATATAAAAAAAGGCAATTTTTATATACTTTTTTTGTTTATATATATACAAGAGAGAAAAGAAGAAAAGAGAGAGAATACAATGATTTCCAACCCGTTCGCAAACTATACTTTATCGATTACTACACAATATCATGATACAAAAGCAAAAGTCGAAGAAGCTCAAAAGCAGCCTCCGAGAAAAAGATACACAAGCCTCGATTCAATGCTTGAAGAATGCTTTTTCTTAGGCGCAACAAGATTCGGAACAAATTTCATCGCATAATTTCAGCAAAACAAGACTAAAAAGGAAAAAACAGACTAATAGAGAATTTAAGGCCCTCAAAACGAGGGCTTTTTTATTGAAAAAAAAGTACCATGGGACAAAATTCAGCTTTAAATATGCGATAAAAACGGCATTTTCGCCCTTAAAAGGCATTTTTCGCAAAAAAGCAGTTTTACAGCACTGAAAATCTTTACAGAATTGACTTTAAGGCATATTTTATTTAATATTTTACTAATTTAAACTTGGCGGATGAGGTCATGACAGAAAATAGGAATCTGGATTTTAATAACCTTTCCGGGAAGTGTCTGATAGGAACGGACGGTGACACTTCTAAAACCATTCGCCTCTTAAACGGCCTGAAAGAAGAAATTCCGCCGATACAGTTTCTTGCCGTATGCAATTATTTTCTGCTTCTTGACCACAGGCCGGATATTTTGGTTTATCTGTTAAAAGAACTCGACAAATTCAGAGATTCATCGTCAGTTGAGGCGGTGACAAGGCTTTTGATGATGAGAGAGCACATTGAACCGTACAATGAGGTCGATTATACCGACGTACGGGTGCTTTGCGCAAAGCTTATAGCGAATCTTAAAGACCACAAGTCGGTTTTTGCGCTGCTCGACTGCCTGAACAACAAAAATGAAAACTACAAAGTGCGTTTAAGCTGCGCTGATGCGCTCGGCCGGCTCGGCGACCGGTATGCGGTGACTCCGCTGATGAATATTGTAAGCGATGAGAACGAAAAATCGGTTTATATCCGCGAATCCGCAGCAACGGCGCTGGGGCTTTTGGGTGATTCGCGCGCGGCAGAACCTTTAATCAGCATTTTGGAAACAAAAAACGGCATTATGGACAAATTCACCTACCTGAAAGAGCGGGTTATTGAAGCATTGAGCAAACTTACGCCGGATAACGACAGAGCATTTCTTGCGCTCAAACGTTCGCTTTCGGATGAGAATCCACAGGTCAGAATCAGCGCTATTGAGGCCATCATGAACTATGAGCATGAAGAAAGCGCCGATTTAATCAAAAAAATGCTCAAAGATGAGGATGAAGAAGTTGTTAAAAACGCAATCATCGCATTATACAACTTATGCGGCGAAAATGCGCTCAAATCAATAACAGAAAATCAGGATTATTCGGAATTTTGCAGGCATGAGGCCCGTAATTTACTCGAAGAAGAAGCAATGGAGAATATGAATGAGCAAAATTAACAAAGGAATCATATTATTGTCCGGAGGGCTCGACTCGCTGGTTTCGATTGCTGCGATGAAAACAATTGATTTTAAACTGGCTTTGACTTTTGATTACGGTCAAAAATCATTCAAAAAAGAGGAGGAAGCCGCAAAAAAAATTGCGGAATATTACGGAATTGAACACAAAATCATAGAACTAAAATGGCTGAAAGAAATTACGCACACAGCGCTGGTTTCTGAGGAAAAAATACCGGAACTTGAAGAAAAAAGCCTTGAAAATATAGAAATAACTACGAAAAGCTGCGAAAACGTGTGGGTTCCGAACAGAAACGGGCTTTTTGTCAACATTGCGGCGTCATTTGCGGATTCTTTGGGGTACGAAACTATCGTAATCGGTGCGAATAAGGAGGAAGCAGCGACTTTTCCGGACAATTCAAAGGAATTTATTGAAAATATAAATCGAGCTTTGGAATATTCGGCGCTGAAACATGTTGAAGTCACAGCACCGCTTATTGAGCTTAACAAAGAAGAAATTATCAAGCGCGGAATTGAAGAAGACGCACCGATTGAGCTTATTAACAGCTGCTACGACGCAGGGGAGCGCCATTGCGGAAAATGTGAATCTTGCAGCAGGCTAAAGAGGGCGCTTGAGAAAAACGGGTGCTTTGACTTGATTAAAAAGCTTTTTTAAATGAGAATAAGGTCATGGAATCTAAATTTGTTGATGAAGAAATAAAATACATAGGCTCACAGCTCGCGCCGCACTGGATTTACAAGAATTTCGGCATTTGCGGCGATGCAATCGTGGCTTTTATCGGCGAGATGGATGTTAAAATTACCGAAATGGTTGACATTGAAGATGTTTTAACAAATTCACCGATTTACAGCAAAAAAATGGTGAGTTTTATTCTTGAACACTTTGAAATGCCGCTTGCGGAAGCAGTTTCGCGCCAAAGGCTTTTAATTTGTATAATTATTGAAGAATTAAGAAAATTATTGCCCCCGGAAACAAAAATCACCCGCTCAGGCGACGATATTTTTGTGAACGATGCAAAATTATCGGTTTCCATCGCAACAAAATCAACAACTTCCAGCCTTATTCACATAGGATTGAACATAAATTCCGACAGCGCGCCGATAAAAGCATGCGGGCTGGAGAATGATTTGGGAATAACTTGTGTTAAGGAGTTTGCGAAAAATATCATGACACGATATATTGAAGAAGATAAGGATATACATTTTGCGGTTTGCAAAGTAAGAGGAGTCTGACATGGTGTCGAAAAATACGCAGAGAAAAGCAAAACAAACCATTGCTTTGTTTGTAATTACGTTTTTGGTAACACTCATTGGCGTAACTTACCTTATAAAGAGCTTTTCACCCAACGTGGACGTCGAAATAGGCGGCGAAGAACTCACAACCGACGAACAGTCAGGCGAAGATGAGCCGGAAAGCGACTTTAAAAAGGCAATTGACGACAGGCTCAAATGGATTCAGCTCGAAGACAACATGCCGGGCGTTTCAAAGCGCGGTGATGAAGAAAAAGAGCAGGAAATAGAGTACAAAACGTCGAATTCCGATAACAATACCGATTCTTCGGTGCAAAAACCCAAAGAAGAACCGGCCGGGCCTGAAATTACGCTTCCAACAGCAGCTGAAACCGAATATGTAAACCCTCAAAACGTAAGAACGGCTCCGCCAATCCCAAAACCGGCGCCGGTTGAGCCTTATACAATGACAAAGGTTTATGTGGGCAGCTATGCGACGATTGAGCAGGCTATTCAGGCGCAAAACCACCTGATGAGCACCTCAATAGGCATTTCGCCGTTCGTTAAGGAGGTTGACGGGGTTTATGTGCTTCAGGCGGGCTCATTTGCAAGCTCAGCAAAGGCTGAAAATGTCGCAAACCAGATTAGACAGGCCGGATTCAGCGCAAGAGTTGTTTCCGAATAGAAAAAACGGGGGAGAGAACAAAATGGAATTGGATATAATAAGAAAAAATGACCCGCAAGTCGCTCAGGCAATAGAAAAAGAGCTTGAAAGGCAGCAAAATACAATAGAACTCATCGCAAGCGAAAATTTCACGTCAGAAGCGGTAATGGCGGCTTGCGGAACGGTTTTGACAAACAAATATGCAGAAGGCAAACCTCATAAAAGATTCTATAACGGCTGCGAAAACGTGGATTTTATTGAAGAATTAGCTCAGGAACGCTGCAAAAAACTTTTTGGCGTTAATCATGCGAATGTCCAGCCACACAGCGGCGCACAGGCGAATATGGCGGTGTTTTTGTATGCCCTAAAACCCGGAGATACGGTCATGGGGATGGATTTGTCCAACGGCGGGCACCTTTCTCATGGTTCGCCGGTTAATTTTTCGGGGTTGTATTTCAATGTGGTAAGCTACGGAGTCAACGAAAACGGCGAAATTGACTACGACGAGGTTGAAAAGCTCGCAAAAGAAGCGAAACCCAAGATGATTATCGCAGGGGCAAGCAATTATTCCAAAATAATTGATTTTAAACGATTCAGAGAAATTGCTGATTCCGTCGGAGCATATCTGATGGCCGATATTGCGCACATTGCTGCGCTGGTTGCGGGCGGAGTTCACCCCTCACCGGCAGGTTATGCGCATTTTATCACCACAACAACCCACAAAACGCTCCGCGGGCCCAGAGGGGGCATTGTTATGTGCGATGCGGAGCACGCTCAGGGCATTGACAAGGCTGTTTTCCCGGGAATTCAGGGCGGGCCGCTGGAACATATTATTGCAGCAAAAGCAATTGCGCTAAAAGAAGCGCTTGAGCCCTCATTTAAAGAATATGCGGCTCAAATTGTCAAAAATTCAAAAGCGCTTGCTAAAGGTTTGATGGAAGAGGGCATGGATATTGTCGGCGGAATGACCGAAAATCACCTTATGACGCTTGATTTGAGAAAATTCAACAAAACCGGCAAGGATATCGCTAACGTTCTTGAAAAAGTGGGGATTACTGCGAACAAAAACACTGTTCCCAACGACCCGCAAAGCCCTTTCGTAACTAGCGGCGTCCGTCTCGGGGCGGCTGCGGTTACAACACGCGGATTTAAGGAAGAAGATATGGCGGAAGTAGCGAAAATCATTGCGTCTGCGGTTACTGCGTCGGATAATGAAATTGCGCTGAAAAATCTCAGAGAACGTTCGCTGAAATTGTGCCAAAAACACCCTTTGTACGAAAATATAAGGAAATAAGACGCAAAATACCTTAAAAAACAAGCCAATACCGGACAAAAATAGGACAAAAAATCAAATGTTTGCTTTTAAATTAACAGATGCACAGATATTAGGCGCAGTGATTTCATACCTGCTCGGGGTGTTTATTGTGCCTTTTGTAATAAGCTTTTCAGCAGCGCATCATCTTATTGACAAGCCAAACGAGCGAAAAATCCATCACGGCGAAATTTCGCGCCTTGGCGGAATCGCAATCTGGCTCAGTGCAATGCTTACATTTCTTTTGCTTGTTATTTTGAGCTATTATCCGTACGGAAAGCTCCTGTCTGGCATACTTTTGGGCGGTTCGTTGATGTTTTTGCTCGGGCTGATAGATGATATTTACGGCCTTAATGCAAAATTCAAGCTCGTGATACAGCTTTCGATTGCAACTATTGTATTTTTGCTCGGAATAAGGGTTGATACCCTTTACAATCCGTTCGGCGAGCCTTTTGTGCTCAATCCGGCAGTTTCTTATATCATAACTATTCTGTGGATTGCAGGAGTCAGCAATGCGGTGAACTTTATAGACGGCGTTGACGGGCTCGCAGGGTCGGTTGTGACAATCAGCGCGGTAACTTTGGGGCTTGTTGCAATAGCAATGACCCCGACAAACGCCATCAGCGCGTTGATTGCGTTCATTCTCGCTGGTTCAATGCTCGCATTTTTAACATACAACTTCAATCCGGCAAAAATATTCATGGGCGACTCAGGCGCGCTATTTTCAGGATTCATGCTGGCGACATTATCGGTCACCTGCGTTATGAAATCGACCGCATTAACAATGTTTGTGCCGATTTTCGTACTTTCTGTGCCGATTTTGGATATTGTTTTTTCTTCATTGAGAAGAATTTTAAAAGGAAAGTCGCCTTTCACGCCTGACGCGGAACATATTCACCACAAACTGCTAAAAGCAGGCCTGACACAGAATCAGACGGTGCTTGTGCTTGCGGGAGTTGCGGTTTTGTCGGGGGCGCTGGCATCTGTCATTGTGAGCTCGTCTATCACAAAATTTTTCTTGTACGCAGCGGGAATTTCTTTGATTATGCTGTTTTTGAGCTATTTGGCAAGCAGAAAAAGCTCGTCGCAATAAGAATATTGACACAAAACTTTTTTAGTTTATACTGAAATAGCTATGATGATTAATTTTTCAAATTTGAATAACTGGTGGCGCCTGTAATTTAGTACAGGTTGTTTCAGCATAAAATTTTTTGAAAAGCCTGTACAAAAAGTGCAGGTTTTTTAGTTAAAAAGGAAAGTTTTATGCAAGTCACATTAATCAACACATTGTCATCCCCCTTAAAATCAGCCGCAAAGTTTGTTTATTCGCAGGAGCAGGCCTCAGGGCTTTCCAGCTCGCGATTTATTCAGGATACATCGACAAATCTCGTGCCAAAGGCGGTTTTTGCCCGTTCAAAAGCGGATTTGGCAGAAAATTCAATGCTGGAGCTTTCAGAAAGCGCGCTTGTGTACTTTGCGCCCGCGCTGATAGGCGAAAAGGTGGCAAGAAAGTTTTTTTCAAAAAATCTCGACCAACCAGCGAAAAATCTGGTCGCAAAACCGGCCTCTGAGCTTATGAAATCGCCTTTGAAGAAAAAAGTTTTACCTGTGAAAGCGGCAATTGCGCTCAGCGCAACGATTATCCCGCTCACGGAGTTCACTTTGAATTATTTTAAGAACCTTTTCACGCTGAAAGCATTTAAAAAGGCAAACTTTAACAACATCGCAAGCCTTGAAAAATCAAAAGAATCAACCGAAACGCAAAAAAAGGTAGAAAACAGCGCAAAGAAAAATATCAAGCGCGCAGCCGGAATTTTTGCCGGATGCCTGGGGCTGGGAGCGTTGATTGCGAAAAAAGGCGCGAATTCAAAGGTTCTGATGGATATCAGCGAGGCGATTCTGGCTCCGGGAACAAAATTTTTCCAAAAATCGCCCAAAACGCGCAACTTTTTCAACAAATACTTCAGCCTGGACTTTGCGCAGCAGGACGGGAAGCTGGTTTTGAGCAAAGGACAGCTCACATCATGCGTTCTGGTGGGCGGAGCGGGGTATTTTGGCGCTTCAAAAGACAGAGGAAAACAGAATTTTCTGGAAACGCTTTTCAGATTTCCGATTGTGGGCTTTTATGTAATAACCGGGTCGGAGCTTTTTGAAAAAGGGTTCAAAAAAATCCTCTTAAAATCCGGAAAATGCAAAGAAACAATTTCAAAAGACCTAAAAACGCCCTCATTTGAAGAATTGGAGGCTATTGCGCAAAAACTGGCTCAAAAAAACAAAACAAACGTGCAAACCGAGTTCAAAAAGCTCGCAAAACAAAAAGTTTTGATTTACGGGGTGCCGTTTTTGTTCAGCATCGGGGTAATGGGGTTCTTTGTTGCAGGAATATCGAATGTTTTCACAAAATTCCGCTACAATCGAGAAAAACGGCAAAACCGTGGCCTTGAAACGCAGCAAAGCGAAGTTTTTAAAGGATTTATGTAAAAATAGCCGAAAATCCTGACAAAACTTTTAATAATCCAGCCCGAACGCTTTAAATTTCGCAAATTCAGCAGAATTTTTCCCGTTTTTAAAATAATCACAGACGGATTTTACCTGCCTTTTGTTCAAACCCGGAATTTTTGAAAGTTCTTGCAAATCAGCGTTTTTTAAATCATCAATATTTTTGAATTTCTTCGCAAGAATCGCCGAGGCCTTTTTTCCGGCATAGGGAATATTCAAAGCGTACAAAAAATGCTCAAAATCGCGATTTTTTGAGTTTTGTATTGCAAAATAGAGTTTTTGCGCTGATTTTTCATCAAAACCGTCGAGTTTTTCAAAATCCTGCGGCTTAAATTTGTAAATATCCGAAATATTTTTCACATCAAGTCCGTAAACAAGCGCCCTCGCGCTTCCCTCGCCCAGGCCGGAAATTCCCATTGCATTTTTTGACGCGAAATGAACCAGATTTTGCACGATTTTTTCCGGACAATCCGCATTTTCGCACTTAAGGTTCTTATTTTCAACGGACAATTTCGCACCGCAGAACGGGCAGCGCTCAGGAATGTTTATTTTCTTTGAAAATTCCGTTTTTTCACAGGAAACAATTTGCGGCAAAATTTCTCCGGTTTTTTCAACAACGATTTTGTCATTGATTTGCAGGTTCATCTTTTTTATTTGCGAAATATTGTGCAAAGTCGCCTTTTTGCAGGTAGTTCCGTTGAGTTCGACCGGGTCAAATATGGCAACGGGCGTCAAAGTGCCGTTTTTGCCCATCGTGAATTCAACATTTTTCAATATTGTCCGCTGCATAGGGGCGCTGTACTTAAAAGCAACGGCCCAATTGGGATAAGAGGCCGCATAACCCAAAGATTTTTGCAAATCAAAGTCATTTACCTTAAAAACCGCGCCATCAGTCGGATATGGGTGATTTTTGCGCTCATTTTGCCAAAAATCAACATATTTTTTCATTTCTTCAAAATTATCGGCCAAAACCTGCTCAACAGTAATAAAACCAAGCGATTTTAAACGTAACATGGCCTGCTGCTGGGTTTTTGACCGATTTTCCAAGGCCTGATATGCAATAAAGTCCAAATTTCTTTCTTTTGTAACCTCAGGATTCTTTTGACGCAGCGAACCGGCCGCATAGTTCCTCGGGGTGGAAAAATCCTCGCTGAAATTTTCAAAATTCTCGACAGAAACAACGACCTCGCCCCTAATTTCAATATCCAAGGGCTCAGGCAGGGTTTTTGGGACAGATTTTATCATTTTTAGATTTTTCGTCACATCCTCCCCGCGCAAACCATCCCCGCGCGTCGCTCCTTTGTAAAATTTTCCGTTTTTATAAACGAGCGAAACGGCCAGCCCGTCGAGTTTTGGCTCGCATGAGATTTGTACGGGCAATTTTGCAATTTCTGCGTACCATTTTCTCAAATCAGCCTCGGAATAGACTTTTTTAAGGCTGTACATTTTATTTCTGTGCTTTATTTTGCCCAAAATTCCGCTTTTGGCGCCGATTTTTGCAGTGGGGCTGCTTTTATCGGCAAATTGCGGATATTTTTGCTCCAAATCCAGCAATCTGTTATACAAACGGTCATATTCCGCGTCAGAAACCTCCGGAGCGTCAAGAACGTAATAATTGTAGTTATGTTTTGCGATTTCCCTGCGAAGCTGCCTGATTTCTTGCGCAGGAGAGGACGTTTGGGCAAAAATCGCGTCAAAACAGCCAAAACCGCAAAAAATAAATATTAAAAATGCAGTAAAAATCTTTTTCTTCACAAAAAAACTCCTTGTTTCTGCAAGTATAATATTCTGTAAACTTTTAATCAAGCATTGTGCGCGCAGTTTTTTTGCACTAAAATCATAACAATGGGAAAAGCGAAAAAAAGAAATTTTCAAAAAGGCAAGGTTTCTGCGTTCGAAAGCGGAATTTCACGGGCTGAGGCGATAGAACAAATCGTTAAAAAAATTAACGAAAACGAAATAAGCCCGGAAATTGAGGACATAATAAGCCTTTTCGGCATTACCGCAGAAGAACTCGGGGAAGCCGGGCTGAAATATGAGGAACTTAAAGCCTTAAATTCGCCTTTTCTGTAAAAAATCAAAGAGGAGTATGAAATGAAAGCAGTTGTATTTGATAATGGGCTAAAACTTGAAACAAACTACCCGAAACCGACCCCCCAAAAGGGCGAAGCGCTCATAAAAGTAAACACAATCGGCATCTGCAACACCGATTATGAAATAACAAAGGGCTATATGGGCTACAAAGGCATACTCGGACACGAGTTTACGGGTGTTGTGGTTGAAATAAACGACGAAAACAAAAGCCTTTTAAACAAACGCGTAGTAGGCGAAATAAACTGCGGCTGCGGTGATTGCGAATGGTGCGCTCAGGGGCTGGAACGCCACTGTCCGAACCGCTCAACCCTCGGAATCTGGCAAAGAGAAGGCTGTTTTGCCGAATATGTCTGCCTGCCGGTCAAAAATCTGCTGGAAATTCCCGAAAATGTTTCCGATGATGAGGCTGTTTTTGTCGAACCGCTTGCGGCGGCGCTGGAAATCCTTGAGCAGGTTCATATTCCGCCATACAAAAGGGTTGCGGTTCTCGGTGACGGAAAACTGGGGCTGATGATTGCTCTGGCGCTGAATGCGGCGGGATTGGACGTTGTTTTAATAGGAAAACACGAAAACAAACTCCAAATCGCTAAAAATCAGGGCGTAAAAACAAAACTGCTCGCAGATGTTGAAATAAAAAAAGAATTTGACTTTGTTGTTGAGGCGACAGGCTCGATTTCCGGGTTTGAAACGTCGCTTGCGCTCACAAAACCCAGAGGAACGCTGATTTTAAAAAGCACAATTGCAGCTTCAAAAGAATTCAACTTTGCGCCGGTTGTTGTTGATGAAATCACGATTGTCGGGTCGCGCTGCGGTCAGTTTGCGCCGGCATTGAGACTCTTGGAAAGCAAACGAATCGACGTAAAACCGCTGATTTCTGATATTTTTGATTTGGATGATTCAATTGCCGCTTTTGAAAGAAATAAAGACAAATCTTCAATAAAAGTAATAGTAAAGGTTAAATAATTGGACAAACACCGCAACAAAATACTCGGAATCGTTATCAGTGCGGTCTTTATCGTTCTTATTTTCTGGAAAATAGACCTGCACCAGCTATTTGCGACTTTTAAGGGCTTTGATTTAAAGGCGCTGGCCGTTTTTGTGCCGGTTTATATTCTGGGAATCTACATAAGGGGCGCCCGCTGGAAATTTCTTCTTTGCAACGAAAAAAAGCTGAGTGTAAATGAGGCATTTTTCACTTTTACGGCCGGAAATACGCTCAACAGCTATCTCCCGGCACGAGCAGGCGATTTTTGGCGAGCAATCCACGTCGGCAACAAAATCAACGAAAGCAAAATGAAACTTCTGGGCTCGATTATTCTAGAGAGGATAATTGACGGGATTTCGGTGCTGCTCATTTTATATACAGCGATTATTTTGTACTTTAGGCATCAAAAAGTCATCGAAATGGCGATATTTTCAGCCGTTTTGTTCTTCGGCGCTTTTATATTTTTCCTGATTTTGTTCAAATCAGGAAAAGTCGCAAAAATCGTCGAATGGCTCTCAAAACTGCCATTTTTAAAGGACAAAAAAGAAGTTACCGAAAAACTCGCCGAACTTTCAGAACTTTTTATGAACGGATTTTCGGTTTTGAACGATGCAAAATGCTTCTGGGGCGCATTTTTCATGAGCATTGCGGCCTGGATTTTAGAATGCATTGTGACTTATGTGCTGATTTCCGGATTCGGGCTCAAAATCGGGTTTTCCAGCTCGCTTTTTGTGATAAGCTTCGTTGCATTATCAACCGTTGTGCCGTCTTCATCGGTGTTTATCGGGCCTTACCAGTTTGCGTACATTCTTGCGCTTGGAATTTATCATATTCCCAAATCTCAGGCCCTGGCAGTTGCTTTTGTGCATCAAATTATCATCATGATATTGATAACAATAATTTCCGTGATATATTTTGCCTGCGTAAATACGTCAGTAAAAGAAATCGCGGAGGAAATCAAATCCGGAGAGGAAAATCAGGATGCTTAACAAAACGCCAAAGGCAAACCGCCTACATATAGGGATTTTCGGCAAAAGAAACGCCGGAAAATCATCGCTTTTAAATGCACTCGTAAACCAGGACGTCGCGATTGTGTCTGAAATTGCGGGCACAACGACGGATCCGGTCGAAAAAACAATGGAATTTCTTCCTCTCGGGCCTGTTGTTTTCATTGATACGGCGGGAGTTGATGATGAGGGCGATTTGGGCGCAATGAGGGTCGAAAAAACGCAAAAAGTGCTCGACAGAACCGATATTGCCGTTATTATCTGCGATTTTCGGGGCTGGGATGATTTTGAAATAAATCTTTTCAAAGAATTCGAACGCAGAAAAATTCCGGTTCTTGCGGTGATAAACAAAACCGACGAGGGGAAAATTTCGCCGGAAAACCTTGAAATAATTAAAAAATATGTAAAAGAGCCGCTGGAAACGAGCATAAAATCAAGCCGGGAGATAGTTTTTCGCTTAAAAAGGCAGCTTGTTGCGTCTGTTCCCGAAAGTTTTATAAATCCTCCGTCGATTTTGGGCGATCTTGTGCCGTCGGGCTCAACGGTTGTGCTTGTAATCCCGATTGACAAAGAAGCCCCCAAAGGCCGGATAATTTTACCGCAGGTGCAGACATTGAGAGATATTTTGGACAACGGGCTAAAGGCGCTTGTTGTGCGGGATACCGAGCTAAAAGATGCGCTTGAAAATCTGAAAGAAAAACCCGCACTTGTTGTTACGGATTCGCAGGCATTTAAAGAAGTGAGCGAAATTGTGGATAAATCGATTCCGCTGACCTCTTTTTCTATGCTTTTTGCGCGATTAAAGGGCGATTTGAAAGAATTTTTTGACGGCGCAAAAGCTGTTGACAATTTAAAAGACGGTGACAAGATTCTCATCGCGGAAAGCTGCTCGCACCATCAGATTGAGGATGATATTGCGCGGGTGAAGATTCCGAGATGGCTGAAAAACAAAACGGGCAAAAATCTTGAATTTGTGTACCATTCATCGCATGATTTTGTGGAGGATTTGAGCGGTTTTGCGCTGGTAATCCACTGCGGAGCCTGCATGACGAACCGGCGGGAAATTTTGTCGCGCATAATGAAAGCAAAAGAAGCAAATGTCCCGATTACCAACTACGGAATCGTAATCGCGCACTGCATAGGGATTTTGGACAGAGCTATTGCGCCGTTTAAGGTTTAATCTGCGCAAAAAGCGCAATTTTCAGCCTAATTTCGATAAAGCGGAACATCACTGTTCATAATCAATGTGACTTCTTCCCCTGCGCGAAGCCCTCTGGGCTGGCCGTTATATCTGAGGGTCGTTGGAACAAGCTGGAGATAGCCTTTCGGGCACATTGTCGAATAATGCGGGATTCTCGCATAATATTCGACCTGAGCAAGGTCGCCGCCGATTGTTGTTGTGCCTTTCCACATAACATAGGCGTCCATGTGGTATTCGACTTTGTTTGTTGTTAACAATTTTACGATTTTTATCTTCATCGCGCCGTTAATCCCCTCGAGCGGCTCGGTAACTGACTCAACAACTCCCTCATATATGGAATCTTTGGGGATAACGTTGGTTTCGCCGATAAAAACATCCGTAGGGTTAATAAAATAAACCGCATCACCGACTTTTGCCGTATCTGTCGAAACCTCGCGCAGATTTATCGCCTTTAAAAACGACCCTTTAACCAGCGCAATCGGCTGATACCCGCGAAAAGTCACGTCAGCGCCGGCAAATATCTGCACGGCAAAAAAAACGACCACAACGGAGAAATATTTCAAAAAAGTCCTTATCATAACTTAATTTTAATAAATATTCTGGATTTTTCAATGCGTTTTTACTAAAATTAAGTCAAGTAATGTAGATACGGAGCGAAAAAATGCTAGATATTAAACTGATTAGAGAGAACCCTGAAAAAATTAACGAACTGCTCAAACGCAGAAATCCGGAGCTTTCCATTGACAAAGTGCTGGAAATTGATACGGAAAGAAGAAAAATTCAATCGCAGGCTGACGAATTGCGGGCATTGAGAAAATCAGAATCTCAAAAAATCGGTGAATTGAAGAAAAAGGGCGAAAATACCGACAAAATCCAGGAAGAAGTCCGCGAGCTCGGCGACAAAATCAAAGCTTTTGAAGAACAAGAAACCGCGCTCGACGCAAAACAGCGGGAATTGCTTTTGACAATTCCGAATATTCCTGACGAAAACATCCCAATCGGCGCAAATGACGAGGCAAACGTCCCCAGAAAATACGTCGGCGAGATCAAAAAGCCTAATTTTGAGCAAAAAGCGCACTGGGACATTGTTACAGAGAAAGATATTGTCGATTTTGAGCGCGGTGTAAAGATTTCGCAGTCGCGTTTTTACATTTATAAAAACAAAGGCGCCCGCTTAGAGCGTGCAATCATCAACTTTTTCCTCGATTTGCATACGCAGGAGCACGGATATGAAGAAATTTTGCCGCCCGTTCTGGTAAATTCAATGGCAATGACCGGCACAGGCCAGCTTCCAAAGTTCGCAGAAGACATGTACAAGTGCGTTGACGAGGATTTGTACCTCATTCCGACCGCAGAAGTGCCTGTAACGAACATTTATTGCAACGAAATCCTTTCAGAGGACGATTTGCCCAAATATATGACGGCTTATACGCCATGTTTCAGACGGGAAGCGGGTTCTGCGGGAAAAGATACGCGCGGATTGATTCGTGTGCACCAGTTTAACAAAGTTGAGCTCGTAAAGCTCACAACCCCCGAACAAGCACCCGAAGAACACGAAAAATTGACCCAAAACGCCGAACGCGCGCTTGAATTGCTGGAATTGCCGTTCAGACGCGTCGAACTTTGCACGGGCGATATCGGCTTTTCCGCAAGAAAGTGCTACGACCTTGAAGTTTGGATGCCGTCTTACAACAATTACAAAGAAATCTCGAGCTGCTCTGTTTTCGGCGATTTTCAGGCACGCAGAGCCGGCCTAAAATACAGAAGCAAAGAAACCGGAAAAGTAAACTACTGCTACACAATGAACGGCTCAGGCCTCGCAGTTGGAAGAACTTTTGCGGCAATAATCGAGAATTTCCAGCAAGAAGACGGCAGCGTAATCATTCCGGAAGTGCTCAGAAAATACACAGGCTTTGACAAAATTTAGGTTTGACGATGAAAAAGGGCTGTTTTATTACGTTTGAGGGCGCTGACGGCTGCGGAAAGACCACGCAGCTTGAATTGGCGGCAAAATATCTTAAAGACAAAGGCTTTAAAGTCCTGACAACGCGTGAACCGGGTGCTCCCGGGCTCGGGAGCGAGCTCAGGAAGATTCTTTTGCACTATGACGGTTATGTTTCGCCAAAATGCGAGTCTTTTCTGTTTTTGGCGGACCGAGCCCAGCATATTGATACGATTGTGCTGCCTGAAATCGAAAAAGGCACGATAGTTCTTTGCGACAGGCATACTGATTCGACGGTGGCTTACCAAGGGTATGGAAAAGGCGTGGATTTGGAGCAGATTCACTATCTGAACGACCTTGCAACAGGCGGACATAAGCCGGATTTGACGTTTGTGTTTGATGTTGATACGGAAATCGCCCAAAAACGCGTGGGCTTGGAAAAAGACAGGATGGAATCAGAGGGAATTGAGTTTCACAAGCGTGTAAGAAACGGTTATTTGCAAATAGCGCAAAAAGAGCCGCAGCGCGTAAAAGTCATCAACGCAAATCCCGGCATTGATACAGTTTTTGCCTCCTTAAAGCCGCTTCTGGACGAGTTTTTGAACATTCGCTATTGATTTAATTCAAAAAAAGTTATAAAATAAATGCGGTAAGTTCTAAGTTCTGCATTGTCCGGATTATCTTAGCAATTTACAGGTTTATTATTTAAGGAGACAACTAAATGTATCAAGACGAAACCCTCATTTGCGAGGATTGCGGTGCAGAATTTGTATTCACCGCCGGGGAGCAGGAATTTTACGCAGAAAAAGGACTTGTCAACAAACCAAAACGCTGCCCTAATTGCAGAAAAGCAAGAAGACAAAAAAACAGAAAAAAAATGTACGATGTTATCTGCTCAAAATGCGGCTGCCACACCAGAGTGCCGTTCAAGCCGGATCCGTCAAAAGATGTTTTTTGCAAAGACTGTTTTGAAGCGGCAAAAAACGCAGAATCGCAAGTTTAAGCAAAAAAAAAGCACTTTCAAAAGAAAGTGCTTTTAAATTTTTGCGTGCATTTTGTGTTTTTTAGTACTGTAAAGTAGCTACTGATAAAATTTGCATGTCTTGTTCGTTTGTTTGTGCAAGGCTCTGCATCGAGGTAACATACGCTGCCAGAAGCAGAACCAGGGCTGTAATTAGTGCGTAATTAACTAGCCGGATTTCATTCATCCTCATTCTCCAGTCTTGTAGCTGCCTGATTTAAGGTTTTGGCTTTTATTATGCCATTACGTTGAGCGAACCGCCATTGTTGTTGCCAAATGCCAGCGAACCTGCTGTTTCTGTGCCGAATGCCAGCGTTCCTGCTGCTTCCGGACGTGGTTTGTATGCCAATGTTCCTGCTGTTTCTGCTTTAGCGCCGTAGGGGTTTGTTCCAATTGCTGATACGTTCATAGTTTACTCCTTCTTACTCTTTACTCTATACTTTTTTACTTTTTACTCTTTTGTTTTATATATTCTTTATGTCTGACATATATATAAAAACAAATTATTTTGTTGAAATTCAAAAGAGACAGAAAACATTACAAAACTTAACAAATAGTCAGAATTTCAATTATTGAGGGGCTTTTCAAAAACAAATGCACATTTTATCCAAGAAATAGCGAGATTTTTACTTGTTGACAACAAGTTAGCTTTGCCTTACTTTTAAATTATGAAAATCACCAACAATTCTACGTCTTTTAAGGCAAAACTCAAAACCCTCGACGTACTGGAAACAACTTCTCAAAGAATATTTCAAAATCAGGGCATAAACGGCATAAAATCCGTTGTCCTTACGCTCAATCCGACCCCGATTAAGGCAACGGGGAAATTGGGTTACAAACATTACGCGCAGGTTCTGGGCGAAAAAATAATGAAAAAATACCCGCAGATTGCCCAATACACGCAAGAAATTAAGAGCGCAAAAACCGAAGAACTGCCTGCTTTATTGGAAAATGCGGCTCAAAAACTGGGAAAAGAGCTGGATATTGAAATATAATCACGCTCTAATACTAAATTCACATCCGCAGTAATTTTGCCGGTAAAAATCGTTCTCACGCGCAAGCTGCATTGTCCTTAAAAAGCCGTTTTGCTTTTTAAAATTCTCGG
>CALUPP010000007.1 GCA_944322685.1 Candidatus Gastranaerophilales bacterium | reverse complement strand
AGTCGGTTACGGTGGAATAATGGTAATTTTGAGCAAGGACGTGGAAATTCCCAAGCCGGAAAAAATTTCGTCAAAATACGTCGAAAATGCCCTCAAATCAATGGGAATTGACCCGCTGAGATGGGCTATTACGGCGGAAAACGGCGAAAATTTGACCGTGAGCGTTTCTTTTTGCGATTAATTGCTTATATTGATATTTTTGTGATTGGCTGTCAGGCGGTGCCTGACCTGCTTTAACGCCGGCTGTACGGTTTCGCCTCAACGGCGTCGGACGCGCGGTTTTATCCAGAAAGTAGGGTGGGAATAGCGCAGCGGTTCCCACCGCAAGGACTTTGCGCCTAATGAACGGCGGAAACCGCTATAAAGCTTGAAAAATGCGTTCCAAAATTCTTGTTTGGGCAATTCCCGCCCTATTTGAGCGCCGGTTGTACGGTTTCGCCTCAACGGCATCGGAAGCGCGGTGTTGTCCAGCTCGAATCACCCTGATATGACTTGCAAAAAGTTAAAATTAACGCTAAAATTTACACGTCATGTTAAAAAAATTTTTACTGCTTTTAATTCTCTTTTTTACCTGTGTTTTTGCGGCTTTTGCCGATACGGGTTATAAATTTGACGGTTTTATCAGCGATGGGGCGGGAGTTTTGAGTAATAAATCAAAAACTTCCCTGAACGGCGTGCTTTATGACCTGCAAACCAAGACAGGCGCGGATATTGCGGTTGTTACCGTTAAATCGCTCGACGGAAGACCGATTGAGGACGTTGCATTGCAAATCGGCCGTGATTATAAGGTCGGCTCAAAGGATAAAAACGAGGGCGCGGTGGTTTTGGTTGCGCCGAACGAAAGAAGAATGCGCATAGAAATCGGCTACGGGCTCGAGGGCATAATTAACGACGCAAAAGCAGGCAGAATAAGGGATGAGGACATGCTTCCTTATTTTCGGAAAGGCGATTACGAAAACGGAATCGTAAGGGGGACTTTTGTGCTTGCAAAAACCGTTGCGGCTGCGAACGGCGTCACGCTTAACAATTCAGCAAAGATTCCGCCGCCTGCGAGCAAAGATTTTGATACGTCGGCATTTTTGCTGGCGCTTGCGATTCTTTATTTTTGCTGGCGGATGAATATTTTCATCCTGCCGGTTGGCGGTTCGTATAGCGGACGGGGATATTCCGGCGGCGGCTTCGGCGGATTCGGCGGCGGGGGCGGCTTTGGCGGCGGCGGTGCTTCAGGAGGATGGTAAAAAATGAATGTGAATAAATTTATTGAAGAATTAAAAGATGTTTTGAAAGATAAGCTCGAAATGGTGCTTGTTTACGGCTCAAAAACCGGAATTCCGACCTATAACCTTAAAGAAGGCGCGGATTTGATGATTGTGGTTCAGGATTTGAGCGCGGAAGACCTGAAAAACTGCGTAAAACCGGTTTACAAATGGACAAGAAAAAATTCCGTGCCTGTTTTTATGAGCGTGGCGGAATGGTTCTCCTCAACGGACGTTTACCCCATGGAATACACGGATATCAAAGAAAATCACCATATTTTGTACGGGGGTGATTTGGTAAGCTCAATTGAAATAAAATCCGGCGATTTGCGGCTCCAGTGCGAGCGAGAAGCAAAAAATATGCTGATGAGGTTCAGAAAAGAATATCTTCTCAACGCCCGCAATAAAAGGGTTATGGCCGAATTGCTGATTTCGTCTTATAAAACGGCAATTGTGATTTTAAAGACAATTTTGCGGCTCAAAAATCTTCCCGCCGGAACAAATGCCGGTGAAACAATCTGTTCGGCGGCGAAATTGGGCGTAATCGACGGAGATTTCTTTAAAGAGCTGGCGCTTTTCAAGGAAAACAAGAAAAAACCTGCCGATATCGGCTCGGCCGCACGGCATTTTATTGACGAAGCGGACAAGATTTTAAAATATACGGATAAAATGTAGAGAAAGGGTGAAAAATATGGGAAAAAATACACTTTGGATAGTTCTCGGGCTCGTTGTTGTCCTCGTTTTGATGGTTTTCAGCGCGTTTGTCGGGACATTTAACAATCTTCAGGTTATGGACGAATCTGTTACTTCAAACTGGGCGCAGGTCGAAAACCAGCTCAAAAGGCGTAATGATTTGATTCCGAACCTCGTCGAAACCGTAAAAGGCTACGCAAAACACGAAAGTACGGTTTTCACAAACATTGCGGATGCCCGCTCAAAGCTTTCCGGCGCAATGAATTCGCAAAATGTTAAAGAAGTCGCCAAAAGCACGGGTGAATTGAACGGCGCGCTTTCAAGACTGCTGCTGATTGTCGAAAGATACCCCGAACTCAAGGCGGATAAACAGTTTATCGGGCTCCAGGATGAGCTCGCAGGCACGGAAAACCGCATTGCGGTGGCAAGACGCGACTACAACGAAAGCGTAAAGGCTCTGAACGCAAGAATTCGCACTTTCCCGACGAATATCGTTGCTGCGCTTTCAGGAATCAAGGCGCGCGAATATTTTGAGGTCAGCGAAGCAGAAAAAGCGGTGCCCGCGGTTAAGTTTTAATGTTTTGACGTAAAAGGCCTGCAATGTCCATTTTTCCGGTTAAATTCTTTCATAAACCTTGAAAAATGAAAAATTGCGGGCTTTTTCTTTAGAATAAATAAAGCGAAAGCGGTGGAAGGCTGACGGCCGCTGCGGTCAGCAGACGCACAAGCAGGGTGAGAACAGCTTAAATAAAAATTTTATAATATTTTATGCTAAAATAATCTTGTAAATAAAAAACTAACGGAGAGATGAGGAAAAAATGGCTACTGAACCTAAAATTATCGCAACAATCCCCAGAAGCGCCACAGAACAGCTTCAAATCGCAATTAACGAATACAAAGGCAAATGCTACCTTGATTTGAGAATTTTTTACACAACGGATGACGGCATGAACTGGCTGCCGACGAAAAAAGGCGTTACGGTTTCTCCCGACAACCTTGAACTTCTCAAAGATGCGGTTGAAGAAGCGATGAAAGAGCTTATGACCGTCGAAGATGAGGCATAGGGCTCTTGAGCGCTGAGAAAACACAAAAAAATACTGAAACTGAGGGCATGTTGAACAAATATGCCCTCGTTCTTACCTGCATAGGCGGTTTGGGCGTGAAAACGTTCAGCTACCTGATTCCTGACGAGATGAAATCCGAAATAAAAATCGGTCAGGCGGTTAGGGTGCCTTTCGGACGCATGGGACTTATAAATGCCTTTGTTGTGGGGTTTTCGGACTATCTCCCCGAGGGGATAAGGGCAAAAAAAATAAACCAAATCCTTGATAAAAGGCAGCTTTTTGACCTGGATTATCTGAAATTTCTTGAATGGGTCGCAAATTACTATTTTTGTTCGCTTCAGGCGGTTTTGGAGTGCGCAATTCCGCTGAAATTTCTGCAAATGCACGGCCAGAGCGATAAATATATTGAATTTTTGAAATATGGCGATGCGGCGAAAAGACAGAAAGAAATCCTCGAAAAACTTGAAAAATTGGGCAAAATGCGGCTTATCGACTTTGAAAAAGAGGCAAAAACCACCCGCGCAACCATTAACAAGCTCGAAAATTCCGGTTTTGTAAAGATAAGCGAGGAGGCGGTGTTCAGAAACCCGCTCGAAATCTTTAAAAACGAAGAACTTGAACCGTTCCCGCCGCTCACCGAAGAACAAAAATCCGTTTCCGCCGAAATCGAAAAAAGGCTCGGAAAATTCGGGCAAATTTTGATTCACGGGGTTACGTCGTCGGGGAAAACCGAGGTTTATTTTGATGCAATAAGAAAAGTTCTGGAAAAAGGGCAAAATGTGCTCTTTCTGGCGCCTGAAATTGCCCTCGCATCGCAGCTGACAAAACGGCTGGCGCGGCGTTTCGGGATTGAAAAAACAGCAATCTGGCACTCGAGCATTTCTGAGGGCGAAAAATACGATGTCTGGCAAAAAATCAACAACAACGAAATCAAAATCCTTGCCGGCGCGCGTTCGGCGGTTTTTGCGCCGCTCAAAAATATCGGATTAATCATCATCGACGAAGAACACGAAAGCGCCTACAAACAATCCACCCCCTCGCCCCGCTACGACGCAAAAAAAGTCGCGCAAAAGCTTGCGGAGCTTAATAATTGCCCGCTTTTGCTCGGCAGCGCAACGCCTGACATAAATTCTTATTATTATGCGCTGAATTCGGGCAATCTTCTTGAAATGAAAAGGCGCTACAACGATTATCCGATGGCAAAAGTCAAGGTTGTGGACATGCGCGAGGAGCATTTTCGCGCAAATCACGGGATTTTTTCCCGCGCGCTGGTCAACGCAATTGAAGAAAACCTGCGCGACGGCAAACAATCGATAATCCTGATGAATCGCCGCGGATTTTCTACCTACACGCAATGTATGGCCTGCGGTGAGGTCATCGAATGCCCAAAATGCGCGATTCCGTTGATTTTTCACTCAGAAACGCAAACAATGAAATGCCATTATTGCAACTATGAAACCGAACTAATCACGGAATGCCCAAAATGCGGCTCGGATGCCCTCAGAAACAGCGGAACCGGGGTTCAAAAGGTCGAAATCGTTGCGCAAAAGCTTTTTCCCGATTGCAGAATTGAGCGGCTTGACAGCGATTCGCTCGCCCGAAAGAACCGCCATATCGAAATTCTTGAGGATTTTGCAAAAGGCAAGATTGACATACTAATCGGCACTCAGATGATTGCAAAAGGGCTCGACAACCCGAATGTGACCCTTGTCGGTGTGATAAATGCGGACAACGGATTCAATCTGCCGGATTTTCGCTCGTGCGAGCGCGGTTTTCAGCTTTTGACGCAGGTCGCGGGGCGCGCAGGACGCGGCGGAACCCCGGGAACTGTTTATTTTCAGACTTACAACCCCGACTTTTTTGCGCTCGAAAACGCAAAAGAGCAGGATTATTTGAGTTTTTACAAATCAGAAATCGAAGCGCGCGAAAATTTCGATTATCCGCCGTTCAGCAAAATTATCCGGATAATAATTTCTTCAAAAAATCAATTTCGCGCCGAAAAAAGCGCCATGGAAATCGCAATGCGCCGGCGCGAAGTCGTCGACAAGCTCAATATTTCAGAGCCGCTTGCCATTCTCGGGTCGGTTCCGTGCGTAATTGAGCGGCTTCAGGGGAGCTATCGGTTTCAAATCCTCATCAAAAACAAGCTTGAAGACCGCGGGCACAATTTTATCACCTCATTTTTAGGCAAAATCAAGCTTCCCAGCGACATCAAGATGATTGTGGACGTTGATCCGGTCGATATTTTGTAAAATCTGCCTTTAGCACTGTCCAAAATCAGCGAATGTTGTATTTGAGGTTTGCAAGAGCAACATGCGGGTTGGTTTTTCGTCCGTGGAACGAAACAGCACGAACTTTTTTATCGCCGTCTTGCTTTTCTTCAAAATAGTCTTCGCCGTTGAACCCTTTTTCGCGCAAAAGGATGATTCCTTTGTTTCCGAGCTGGATGGAGCTGCCCAGAGTGTTTACGATTTTGGCAACGTTTTTATCAACAACGACTTTGTATTTGTTTGCGGGGCAAAGTGCGTCATAATAGATTGTTCCGTCCGCAAGTGCATTCGGAAGCCCGAAAGCGCCGTCTTGTTCAAGCGGAATCTCTTTTACGCTTGAATCAAGCCCTCTTTCGCCCGGCTGCATTCCGTATCCGCGGTTGTGGAATACGCAGATTGCGTCGGATTCGTTGTTATATCGGTAAACAACGGCCGCTTTTCCGCCCTCGATGAGGTTAACTCCCTTTAGCGGGATGGATGCGCCGTTAACAAGCGGCGTTGCGGCTTTTTGGTTGCGAATATTCATTATATTTTTGAGGTTTTTGTAATATTCCTGGACGAAATCGTATTTTTCATCTTGTAAACGTTCATAATGCAGGCGGTTTCTGTTGTTTTGGTATTCATTTTTGCAAGGGGTTTCCCAGCCTGTTTCACCGATTTCATCTCCGAAGTAAACCGTCGGATTTCCGGGCATGCCGACCTGGTAGAACAGCATAGATTCGGCTTTTCTCATCGGGTCAAAAAGCATTCCCTTGAGAATTCTTGATTTTAAATATTCAAGCTTGCCTTTGTTCAAATATACGCCATTTCTGAATTTGTCGTCGAACACCGAAGCCAGATAAAGCACATCGTCAATATTTTGGTCATAGGGTCTTGTGCCGAAGTTTTCGGAGTCGTAATTTTTGATTACGGATTTGTGAACATGCTGGCCTTCGGCGAGAAAATGCACTGCGCGGCGGATTGTGTCTTTGTGTTCGCCGAATTCCCTGTTGATATCGTCCTTTGCCTGCGGGTTTTCAAGCGCACGGTAGAACAAATCCTCCATTGCGCGCGCTTTGTTATCTTTGAATATGCCCAAATTCAACCCTAAAAGGTGGAGAATGCGCGGTTTGTCATGGTTTCCGGAAAATACATGCGCAAAATTAACGTTGTCATAAAGCCTGTTTGCTGTTGCGCCGTTAATGATTTCACGGGTTTTGTAATCTATGTTATTTTCATGATTCAACCCGCCCGAATCGGTCAAATCCGTTCCGAACAGCGAAATCGGCGAGGAATAAAGGAAATTGTAATCGGTTTCCGTTGAAAAACCGGTTTTGCTGTTGAAAGTTTCCTGGAATTTGCCTTTCATATCGAAATTCTGGTTGTTGTGCTCCATATCGAGCACCAATTCGCCGATTGTATAGGCTCCGGGGTTGTACTGGCGCACGCCTGTGTTGAATTTTGTCCAGAAATCTGCTGTTTTGTCGTAGCATTCTTTTTCCGGAAGCTTGTTTGCGTCCACCGCATCCCAGTCGCCGACGTCTTTTGCTGCGTCAATACGCCAATCAAGCCCTGCTTCAGCCTTTTCCATTACCAGACGTGCAACATTTACCGTATCTGCGTCAAATTTTCCGATTTTTTGCGCAAGGAACCGCTCAAAATCGGCCTGCCTGTTTTTATCAATTTTTTTGAGCCCATGTTTAAGCCAGCTGAACAAATCTTCTGCCGCTTCTTCCGGCTCGTGGGCGTATTGCAGGCTCATTGTTTCCGGATAGACTTCTTTAAGCTCTTTATCATCGTATGCAAGTTGTCCGTCCTTGTATTCCGGGCGGATTTGGGGCGTCAGGGCCGATACGTATAGGAATTTTGCGACATCAGGCGCGATTATTGAATAAGCCTCCATGCCCTCGTTCGTCAAATTCCCGTGAGAATCGACCATCTCGATTCCTGCGATTTCGCCGGCATTTTTGAGGATTTCCGATGCCTTTTGCGTCATATCTTCCGCGATAAATTTGTCCATTTTTTTGTACAATGCCTGATATTTTGAGGGCATCTGGGAATAATAGTCATCGCCCATTTTGTACATTTCATAACGCGACATGCCGACCGTTTCTTCGTTAACTGCGAAGTTTTTCAGCCAGGGATATGCAAGAATCGACGTCAAATCGTTCGAATACTCAATCGCGTCCATCGGATACGCCATCAAACCCTCGGTTATGCTTTCCGGTTTTGCTGTTTTTTTCAAACTGTACACGCGTTCACCGTTTTGTTTGATTTTTAAGATATTATCAAGCGGCGTGTTGCCTGCTTCGCCCTCGAGCGCCAGTTTTGCAGCCTGCGGGAGCTTTTTCTTTTCAACCAGATTCTCGATTGCCGTTTTGTAATCGCCTGTTTTTTCGAGTTCGTCGTATATTTGTGAAGAAGCGTAATCCAGAATCGTTCTGGCCGTTTCTGAGGTCCAGAATTTTCCGATTTGGATAGTGTCGTCTTGAACTTGCCACGGAGCGGCTTTTAGAACCTCTGCTTTTTCTGGCGGAAGTTTTTCGAGCATATTTTCCGATATCATGAAGCGTTTTTTGGGAATATCCGTGTTTCCGACCCAGGTGCCGACGCCGCCGTCCTTGTTTGAGGCCGCAAATTCAAAATTTGTCCATACTGTCAGGTAATTTTTGAATTCTGCGTTCTTGTCCGTGCGTTTTGCTTCGACATATTTAAGATAATTTTTCTTTGCGTCAAACGGTGAAACTCTGAAAACATAAGGCTGAACAGCATCTTTGTAATTGTTTATTTCAAAACTGTCATCTGCGTTTTTGTTGTCGTAAACGTCAAAAACTTTGTCCGAATTAACCTGTTCCAATGTCGCCAGCCTGTCGTCGAAAATCTGCACGTAAGTCGGGCGCAGGCTGTTGTATGATTTGTTCGGAACAACGGCTTTTTCGGCCATGCCGTTTTCTGTTTTTTCAAATTCGATTTTATGCCTTGCGTTTACAAGCCTGTAATGAGTATGTTTGCGAGAATCCGGCTGTTTTGACAAAATTCCGAACTGCAAGCCGTAATCTTTTACATTTTTGGTCGAAAACCAGTCAAAAAACGGAGAATTTTCGTTCCAAACCATGACATCTTTTATATGAATGCCATGGAGCCCCTCATTTACAAAAGCGCCGTCCGCAACCCAGCCCATGCCGTTTTTAAACAGATTAACCTGCAAGTTTTTGAAATCATTAAGGTTTCCGAGGGTGCTCGTAATCTGGTACGGGTTGTCAGTCCAATAACCATGGCTGCTGACCGTATCCTGACCGAAAATCGGGGTGCTCAAAATGCGTTTTATGCCGAAATCTCTGAACATATCGACATGATTGTTGATTGAGTTCAGCGTACCGCCGAGATGGTTGAAATGGTTGCGTTTTTCGTTGCTCAAATTTGTGAAATCAAGCAATGAATCGGGGAAAAGGTGCCCCATCTGGCGTGCAATCGTATGGCCGGAGCGGTTTGGCGGGGTTGCGACCGTAAATTTGCCGGCTTTTTTGTCATTTATGCATTTTGCGTAGTCGAAATAAGGATGTTTTCCGTCAAAAAGAAAACGATAACCGATAGTTTTGTCCTCTGTGAGGTAATCGGCTCTTGGTTTGTAAACGTAAATGCCGTTTTCTAAAGGTGCTTTTTGCGATGTTCCGGGGATGTAAGTATAATTTCCGTCCGCATGTTTTTGCAGCAGAGCTGTTTCAACCTGCACGTTTTGCGGATTGTTGGGCAGATAAAATTTGTAAATCGTGTTTCCTCGTGCGTCTTTTGCCAGCGTATGCCCCGAAAATGACTGATTTTTCTTATTTCTGTTATAAATCGGGTTAGTCCCGTTAACTTGCATGCCTTTTCCCCTTTACAACTTACACTATTATAATAAAGAAAAACAGAAAAAAATTTGCTAAACAACACGGCTAATTCCCCAGTATTGTTACAAACAATTTACATTCTTTTTCCGGTTAATTCTCTTCCGCAGAGAGCACGAATTCGTTCATTTTTTCATAATCAAATTCGTTTTCCCATCTTGAGATGAAAATCGTCGCAATACAGTTTCCGATGAGGTTTACGGTGGTTCTTCCCATGTCGAGAATCTGGTCAATTCCGATGAGAATCGCAACGCCGATTAACGGATAGCCAAAACTCGTCAAAGTTCCGGCCAAAACAACCAAAGAAACCCTCGGAACCCCGGCAACTCCCTTGCTCGTGAACATCAGAGCGAACATCATGACAATCTGCTGCTCCAGAGTAAGCGAAATTCCGCAAATTTGCGTCGCAAAAAGCGCTGTCAGCGACAAATAAATCGTGCTTCCGTCGAGATTAAACGTATATCCTGTCGGCATAACAAATCCGACGATGTTTTTGGGCACACCGAATTTTTCCATCTGCTCCATCGCCTTGGGCAGCGCGGCTTCGGAGCTTGCAGTGGTAAAAGCAAGCAGCGCCGGGTCTTTTATTGCCTTAATCAGGCCTTTCGGTGGTAATTTTACGACCGTGCAGACAAGAACCACAAGAAATATTACAAAAACTGCCAAGGCAAAGTATAGCGAACAGATAACTTTGACATAATTTTTGAGGATGCTCACTCCGCTGCTGCCGATTGTGCTTGCAATTGCGGCAAAAACCCCCACTGGCGCGAACCACATTACGTATTCGGTGAATTTGAACATAATATCAGAGATTGAATTCAATAAATTCAACACAGGGCGCGCTTTTTCGCCAACCGCGCAAACCGCAAGCGCAAAAAACAGGCTGAAAACAACTATCTGGAGCAAATTCCCCTCCGCCATCGATTTTATAACGCTCGACGGCACAATATCCACGATCATCGCCGAAAGTGAGTGATGCGCGAGGTTTGAATGGCCCATCTGGTTCACGAGGTTCATAGATTGAGAAGAAACCGCAAAATCAGTGTTTACGCCAGTTCCCGGCTGGACAAAATGGCCGATTACCAGCCCGATTATCAGCGCAATCGTTGTTACAACCTCAAAATATATGATGGTTTTAAAGCCGATTTTGCCCAGGCTTTTAATATCGCCGTGGCCGGCAATTCCGATGACCAAAGTTGAAAAAAGCAGCGGGGCGATAATCATTTTGACCATGTTCAAAAACATTGTCGAAATCGGTGCAAGCTTAACCGCAAAATCAGGAAACGCAAATCCCGTAACTATTCCCAGAACCAGCGCTATAAATATGAATTTTGTCAGTTTGATATGCTGCAATCTACATACTCCCGCTTCCATAGCTTTGCTAAGAACATTATAATATAAAAATTCTTAAAATGTTCATAAACAGGCACAAAATGGGGGCTGCAAAATACATAAAAGCAGTTCAAGCCCCCCAGGCGGCTTTGATTCCAGCTATTTTTTTATATGGCGGCTCGCCTGTTTCGATTTCGGCATGTTTTTTGTGTCTGTTTAGGGGCACAGCCCCGTCACACGATTGTTGTGTTTTTGGCACGGGGCGGAAGCAGGTATCAATTTTTCACGATATTAGCGGTTGTTTGGCTTGAAAGCTCGCGATTAACGGCGTTACGGCTTTGCCCTGCGGCAAACCCTCCAGCCTCAGCTCACTTTCGCTAGGGGCACAGCCCCGTCACAGTATTGTTGTGTTTTTTTGCACGGGGCGGAAGCAGGTATCAGTTTTTTTCACGATATCAGCGGTTGTTTGGCTTGAAAGCTCGCGATTAACGGCGTTACGGCTTTGCCCTGCGGCAAACCCTCCAGCCTCAGCTCACTTTCGCTAGGGGCACAGCCCCGTCACACGATTGTTGTGTTATTTTTACGGGCGGTCTGGTTCGGATGTTTAATGAAATCCTTGCTGTGTGAACCGCTGCGCTTTTTTCATACTGCTTGCTGCCATTATCGGGGCTGGTTCTCTCGCATGGGACGGGCATTCGCAGTAGGTCAGGCATTGCCTGACAACGATAAATTTGATATTGAACAAAAACGCTATTTTTCACCAAAAACAACTTTTTCGGCAAAATTTCCTCTTAAAATTTCAGTTTCCCGCATAAAAGCGAAAATTAAATAAACGACCGGTATTGCAAAGCCTGCGCAATGTGCGAACTTTCAATGTTTTCGGAGTTGTCAAGGTCGGCAATGGTTCTTGCGAGCTTGACAATTCTGTCGTATGCGCGTCCTGAAAGATTAAACCGTGCAATCGCCGTTTTTAAAAGCGTTTCGCTCTTTTCATCGAGCTTGCAGAATTTTTTTATCAAATCCGGCGTCAATTCCGAGTTCGTGAAAATTCCAAAACCCTTATATCGAGCGGATTGCAGCTTTCTTGCCTTGACAACGCGGGCTCTGATGGTTTCGGAGGATTCGGACTTAAAATCTTTGTTCAAAAGCTCGGCTTCCGTGAGGCGGGGAACCTCTATTTGCAAATCTATCCTGTCGAGCATCGGCCCGGAAAGCCTTGAGCGGTAGCGCTGAACCTGAAATTCGGTGCAGGTGCATGGTTTTTGCGAATCACCCAAATATCCACACGGACAAGGGTTCATCGCTGCAAGCAGTATAAAATCCGCGGGAAATTTTATGCGTTTTTGAGCGCGCGTGATGACGACTTCACCGTCCTCGAGCGGCTGTCTGAGCACTTCAAGGACATTTCTCGGAAATTCTACGATTTCGTCAAGAAAAAGCACGCCCCTGTGCGCAAGAGTGATTTCTCCGGGTTTGGGGTTTGAGCCTCCGCCGATAATCCCGATTGCTGACGCGCTGTGGTGCACCGAGCGGAACGGACGTTTGTTCACAAGCGGGTTTTCGGGCTCGAGCATTCCGCTTACGCTGTAAATTTTTGTCAGTTCAATGGCTTCTTCAAGCTCCAAAGGGGGCAAAATCGACGCAAAAGTCTTTGACAGCAGAGTTTTTCCCGAGCCGGGCGGCCCCGTCATCAAAAGGTTGTGCCCGCCGGCCGCTGCGATTTCAAGCGCCTTTTTCGCCTTTGTTTGTCCCTTAATATCCTTAAAATCGTAGGGATAATTTGTTGTTGTGTATTCATTTAAGTAATCATTTACGTCAACTTCGCAGCGCTCGAGCGGTTTTTGCGCCTCAGGGTCAATTGAAAAATGGCTCACGACATCTTCGAGCCTTTTTGCGGACAAAACGCAGATATCAGGGATAAGCGCGGCTTCTTTTGCGTTTTTTTCGGGCACAACGACGGTTTTTACGCCAAAATCTTTTAATCCCGCAACAATCGGCAAAATTCCGTTGACCGAGCGCAAAGAGCCGTCTAGCGAAAGCTCGCCGATGAACGCAGTGTCCTTAATAAGTTCCGCGCTGACAATGCCGTCCTCTGCAAGAATGCCGATTGCCATCGGTAAATCGTAATTTGTGCCTTCTTTTTTCAAATCAGCCGGCGCGAGGTTGATTACGACCTTTTTATTGGGGAATAAAAACCCCGAATTCTTAATTGCGGAGCGCACACGCTCTTTTGCTTCGCTTACGGCCGTATCAGGCAGGCCGACTATCGTAATTCCCGGGATAGACAGCACTAAATCGACTTCCACATCGATTTTATACGGGTCAATGCCCTCGACTGTTGCTGTAATTACATGTGAAACCATAAAACCAGTTTATCACAAATATTTCAGACGTGTTAAGTCATTTTTTGCAAGAAAAGGCCTAATGTTAAAACAGGTAAAGAAAAAACTCCGCTTTGGGACTGAAAAAGAACTTTTGTATTATTATTGTTGTAACATTAATAACCCAAAACCGAAAGGAACACTATGCTCGTAATTATGCGCCACGGCGCTTCGCAGGAACAAATTGAAAATGTCATAAATTTTATTAAGAAAAAAGGTTTTGATGCTCATGTTTCGACCGGTGAGCTCCATACGGTCATCGGCTGTGTGGGCGGCAAGGTTGTCGACCCCAGAGATATTGAGCTTCTTGACGGAGTAAAAGAAGTCATAAAAATCACCTCAAGTTACAAGCTTGCCAGCAGAATTTTCCAGCCGCAGGATACTGTAATTGAGGTGAACGGCATAAAATTCGGCGGAAGCCATACCGGCGTGATTGCGGGCCCATGCACAATCGAAAGTTATGAAGAAATGGACGAAACCGCCGCAAAACTCAAAGAAACTGGCGTAAAAATCCTCAGAGGCGGTGCTTTTAAGCCGAGAACTTCACCTTACGCATTCCAGGGGATGGGCGAAGAAGGCTTGAAAATAATCCGCGAGGTTGCGGACAAATACGGTATGGCTGTGACTTCGGAGGTCATGGAAATCTCGCAAATACCGATGTTTCTTGATTATGTCGATATTTTGCAGGTCGGCGCGAGAAACATGCAGAATTTCAATCTTTTGAAAGAACTCGGTTATGTAAACAAGCCGGTAATGGTTAAAAGAGGGCTTTCCGCGACGTTTGAAGAGCTTTTGATGGCTGCCGAGTACGTTATGTCGGGCGGAAACAGGGAGGTTATCCTCTGCGAACGCGGAATCAGGACATTTGAGCGCGTAACGAGAAACACTCTCGACCTTTCTGCGATTCCTGTCATCAAAAAGTTGAGCCATTTGCCGATTATCATCGATCCGAGCCACGGAACCGGCCTGCGCGACAAAGTTGCACCGATGTCGAGGGCGGCTGTTGCGGCAGGGTGCGACGGGCTGATAATTGAGGTTCATTATGACCCTGATACTGCGTTGTGCGATGGTGCGCAGTCGCTTTATCCAGAGCAGTTCAGCGATTTGTATTCTGATTTGAAAAAAATCGCACCTATCGTAGGTAAGTCGATTGATACACAAGAAATTAAAACTGTATAACAATTTATAAAAATAACTTCAGCAATGGAGGCAAAATGAAAAGAATAATTTCCGCATTTTTGGCACTGATTTTGGTTTTTAACTGGATGATTATGCCCGTATGCGCACAAAATTCAACGGAAAAAGCCGCATCTCAGGAAAATACCCTCGTTTCAAAAAAACTCGAAAACGAGATGAAATCCTGCATCTCAAAAATCTACGGCGCGGATAAAACCGACGAAATTTATGCAAATATTTACAAACTCATCGAAAAAACAAAATCCGAACGGCCGCAATATCTTCTGGATGAGGATTTTTCAAGAACTTCCGACTGGTACAAGGAAGAAGTGATTTATATGTTTTATCCGGATCATTTCGGCGTAAAAGACCAGCAGACGCCGAACACATTTGCGGATGACGCTCAGATGCTGGATTATTTGAAAGATTTGGGCGTTACAACGATTTATATTTTGCCGTTTGCGGATTCTCCGATGGCTGATTCGGGTTTTGATGTGCGGAACTCAAGATATGTCCGTGCGGATTTGGGCGGAATGCCGGAATTTAAGGTATTTATCAAAACTGCACGGGAAAAAGGCTTTAAAATCAAAGCGGATCTTGTTTTGAACCATTTATCCGATGAAAATCAGTGGTTTCAAGACGCGCTTAAGGGCGATTTGAGCAAATTGAATAATTTCGTTGTACGTGAAAAAATCCCGGAATTTAAACGCTACAAAGACGAAAAACTCGGCATGGTCGTTGAATATAAAGAGGATGACGGAAAAATTTCAAAGCGGAGGCTGATTTTTCCGGAAATTACGGATTCGCATTACCGAAAAGTCACGATAAAGGGCAAGGATTATTATTTTTATCACACTTTTTATCCGTTCCAGCTCGATATTAACTGGGAAAACCCGGAGGTGCTTTATTACAACCTCGAAACAGTTTCTATGTGGGCAAATTTGGGCATAGATATTTTCAGAATGGACGCGATTCCTTATTTAATCAAAGAACCGGGCACAAATGCGGAAAATCTCCCGAAAACTCACAAGATAATCAAGCTGATAAGCCTTTATTTGCAGGCGATTGCTCCTCGTTCTGTTATTCAGGCCGAGGCGTGCCAGACTCCGAATAATATTTTGCCATATTTTGGCAATGAACATACGATAAAACATGAAATAAACGGTAAAGAAAAGGAAATTACGCGAACTGACGAGGTGCAGATTGCTTATCATTTCCCGTATATGCCGGCAATCTGGGCATCTCTGGTGACTGCGGACAATCAGTACTTCTGGAAAGCCTACAAAGACACGCCTGCGATTCCGGATTCGGCTTCCTGGGCAATATTTTTGCGGGTTCATGATGAATTGACGCTCGAAATGGTAAATCAGAAAACCAGAGAGCTCCTCTACGAAGACCTTTCGCCCAAAGGTGCCTCTTTCAGGAAAGGTTTTGGCGTTAGCGGACGACTTGCGAATTTTCTTGACAATGACCCGGACAGAATCGGGATGGCGTTTTCGATTTTGATGTCTTTGCCGGGGATTCCGATTATTTATTACGGGGATGAAATCGGGATTCAGAATAATTTCGCAAATGCGAAAAAGAGCGCAGAAATCAGAAAAAATCGCCAAAAACAATCAAAAAATACCCCCAAAATGCTGAGCTGCTTTGACAGCCGCGATATCAACCGCGGGCCGATTGAAAAACACGTTTTTTACGATGCAATCCACAAAAAAGGCACGTTCAACAACGAGGTTTATGAAAAAGTTAAAAAGCTGATTAAGGTGCGCAAGCAGTATCTCGTAATGTCGAGGGGAAAATTCATCCGTGTAAAAACAGAATCGCCGGAAATTTTTGCTTACATAAGAGAAACCGACAAAGAGCGCGTTGTTGTGATAAACAACCTTTCGGATAAAAGGCTGAAAGCCGTTGTTACATTCACAAACGATGATTTTGGCAAAAAGCCCAAAGATATTTACATGAAAGATCTTCTCACTGACAGAATGATAAAAGTGCGTGCAGAAAACAAGCAAATTTCTACAAGACTCGGCCCGTACAGCGCTATGTGGCTGAAATTGTAAATTTTATCCGCAATAAACGCGAAAAACTGCATGGCGGAGCCGGATTTTACGGTATTGTAATATTTTTTGACGAGTTTTGCCAGAAAGAAGCTTTGGTTTGAATTTTAGTGCGGATTTTTCTGCTTTTGGGACTGTTTTTGGCCAAGTTTTGGACATAAAATTGTACTGCGAAGCGTCCCCATCTTTTTTCGCCGGGTTTTTGGCTCGATTTGCGGCAAAATTTTGGAATATTTGAAATTTTGCCGGTATTTGGTATTCGTAAAATTGTAATTTAAAAATTAAATTATATAATAAGAAAAAATGCTATTTTTGAAAGAGGGAGTATCATGAAAATTTACATCAAAGACATTGCAAAATACGAAGGCCAGGAAATCACGCTGCAAGGCTGGATGTACAACAAACGTTCGAGCGGAAAACTGCATTTTCTCCAGCTGCGTGACGGTACGGGCGAAATTCAGGCTGTTGTTTTCAAAGGCAACGTGCCCGAGGATGTTTTTGAGGCTGCTGACAAAATTACGCAGGAATCCTCCGTTGAAGTCAAAGGAACCGTAAAAAAACATGACCGCTCCAAAATCGGCTATGAAATTGACGCGACAGATGTGAAAGTTCTTTCGCCGTCGGTTGATTATCCGATTACGCCGAAAGAACACGGAACCCATTTTTTGATGGAACACCGCCATTTGTGGCTCCGTTCTCTCCGCCAGAAAGCTATTTTGCGAATCCGCCACAGAATCATCAAATCTGTGCGTGATTTCTTTGATAACAAAGATTTTACCCTTGTTGACGCGCCGATTTTCACGCCGAATGCTTGCGAGGGCACAACAAACCTCTTTGAGGTCGATTATTTTGACGATAAAGCCTATTTGACCCAGTCCGGACAACTTTATATGGAAGCTGCGGCAATGGCAATGGGCAAGGTTTACTGCTTCGGGCCGACTTTCCGTGCTGAAAAATCCAAAACCCGCCGCCATTTGACGGAATTCTGGATGGTTGAGCCGGAAGTTGCGTTTATCGACATTTATGAGGACATGGATTTGGCGGAAGAATTTGTTGAATACATTGTTCAGCAGGTTCTTGAGCACAATCGCGATGATTTGGAGTTTTTGGGCAGGGATATTTCAAAACTCGAAAAAATCAAACGCCCGTTCCCGAGAATTTCTTACGATGAAGCAATCGAAATCCTCCACAAAAAAGGCAATGACACGCCGTGGGGCGAGGATTTTGGCGGTGACGAAGAAACCCTCATTTCAGAAGAATTTGACAAGCCGGTTATGATTCACCACTACCCGATGAAAGTAAAAGCGTTCTATATGAAACAAGAAGGCGACAAAGCGGCCTGCGTGGATATGATTGCCCCCGAAGGCTACGGCGAAATCATCGGCGGAGGCCAGCGTGAAGAAGATTTGAACAAAATCCTTGAAAAAATCAAAGAACAGGGCCTAAACCCCGAAGTTTTTGATTGGTATTTGGATTTGAGAAAATACGGAAGCGTAAAACACGCAGGTTTCGGCCTCGGAATCGAACGCACTGTCAGCTGGATTTGCGGTGTTCCTCATGTCCGCGAAACTATTCCGTTCCCGCGCCTTATGGACAGAATTAAACCCTAAAAACGGGTCAATCATTGCCAAAAAGGATGCTTTCGGGCGTCCTTTTTTATTATTTTAGAAAATTCTTTTGCTATAAATTTTTTTGGAGTAAAATATTAAATAACTTGAATGTAAGGATGGATTTTACACTCTGAGGCGGGAAAATGAACGAATTAAAAGATAAAGATGAGCAATATAACGTTTTTTTGAACTATAACAAGGAAACAAAGGCGGGACGCGGGCTTCAAAAGCTGCTTTTTGGCTTTTTGATTGTAATTGTGGTCGCTGTGGCTGCTGCGTTCGGCTATATTGCCGCAATCGGCGATGATGTTGATTTTAACAAAGAAACATTGGCAAAAATATTTTCACAGCTTAACCCAAAACCGCAAAAAGGTTTTAACGTGCCTGTTTTCAGCGGCCGGCAGACGATTATGGTGCTCGGTGTCGATTCTAACGGTGAAAATGCCGACAAATTCAAAGGAACCCGCTCGGATACGATTCTTTTGATAAATATCGACCCGCGGACACGCTCGATAAACGCGATTTCCGTGCCCAGGGACAGCAAAGTTTATCTTCCGGATGACCATGGCGTGCAAAAAATCAACGCTGCGCATGCTCTTGGCGGTGTTGAAATGACCAAAAAGACGATTGAAGACACGCTCGGCATCAAAGTCAACAAATATATCGTCATTAACAACGACGGCGTAAAAAAACTGGTTGATGCGCTGGGTGGGGTGCCGGTTTATATTGAAAAAAATATGTTTTATAACGATAATGCCGGCGGTTTGCACATAAATCTCACAAAAGGGCTCCATGTGCTCAACGGCGCGCAGGTTGAGGGCTTTTTGCGGTACAGAAAAGACGGTCTGGGCGACATCGGACGTACTTCGCGCCAGCAGTGGTTCTTAAAAGCGCTTATGGAAAAGCTTCAATCGCCTGCCGTGATACCTAAAATCCCTGAGGTGCTTAATCTCGCTACGACTTATATAAAAACCGACATGTCGCTTTATGAAATGTCCCATCTTGCGGCTTTGCTTAGAAATGTCGACATGAATGACGTTCAGTTTGCGACTTTGCCCGGAGCACCGTCCAAAAAAGGCTATATCAGCTACTGGATTCTTGATCCTGAGAAAACCCAGGAGGTTATTGACCGATTTATTTACAGAGACAAGCCTGACGTCACGGATAAAAAGCTCGTTGCGGGCATTATGTACTCGTTTGACAAAGAAGAAGAAGCAATGAGGATAAAAGAGGAGCTTAAAGCCAGCGGTTATGAGGTCAACTGCATAGGGCGTGCGCATCTTCCTCATTCACAGGTTATCGGGCACAATGCGGCTGTTACAAATGAATTTATCAGCTGGCTCAAAAAGCGTATCCCTGAAATCCGCTCGTCACAGTTCGTTTACGACCCTGTTCGTATGTATTGTGTTCACAGCGATTTCACCATTATTGTTTCAGGTTCATAATGGAAGAAAAAAAGTACAAAAATCTTGAAAAACTAATCGAAATCATCGAAATTCTGCGCTCGGAAAACGGCTGTGCGTGGGATAGGGAGCAGACGCATGCAACTTTGAAAAAAAACATGCTCGAAGAAGCCTACGAGGCGGTTGATGCAATTGATGACAACGATTGCGTTCACCTAAAAGAAGAACTCGGCGATGTGCTTTTGCAGGTGGTTTTGCATTCTCAAATAGCAAAAGAGGCCGGCGAATTTGACATTGAAGACGTGGCAAAAGGCATATCTGACAAGCTTATCCACCGCCATCCGCATGTTTTTGGCGATGTTCGGGTTAAAAATACCACAGAAATTCTCCAGAACTGGGAAAAACTCAAACAAGAAGAAAAAAAACACCGAAAATCGCTCATGGATGGCATTTCGCGTGCTCAATCGGCACTTATGAGCGCCCAAAAAATCAGTAAAAAAGCGGTTTCGGCAGGTTTTGAGTGGCCGAATGAAAATTCGCTCTGGGATTGTGTTTTTTCCGAAATTGATGAGTTCAAAGAGGCTGTGAAAAAGGGCGACAAACAAAATGCCGTGGAAGAACTCGGCGATATGCTTTTTGCGATAGTTAATCTCGCTCGCTGGAACAAAATCGACGCTGAGCAGGCGCTTTTGAAAGCAAACAAAAAATTTATGGCACGTTTTAGAAAAATGGAGGAACTTGCCGTCAAAAATCTGGAAGATTACGATTTTGACGAATATGACAAGCTCTGGAAGCAGGCGAAATCCGCATTGCGTGTCCAAAAAGCTCTCTAAGCCGCTGTTTTTACGGGCGTTGAGGGAAAAGTTTTATTTCTTGCAAAATTAAGTTAAATTTTGCCGGAATTTGCAAATTTTTTCGGTAGAACCGGCAAATTTACGGCCTTTTATCATTTCAACCGCGTAAGCTTCGGCAGGCCGAAATCAAAAAAACAGAGGATTGTATTTTCGTACCGATTTTCGGCGTAAGCTGAAAATATATTCCTCTTTTTCGCATCTATATGGGATGGATAATAATTAAGCCGCAATTTTTTTCAAACACAAAGAAAATCAGGACGCGTTTTCATTTTTGCTGTTTCCGATGAGCTCTTTTTCCCGTTTTACGATTTTGTCCTCGTAAACGCTGATTTTGTAGTCCAGCCGGTCGATTGTTTCTTGGATTGCGTCGCGTTTTTCGACGAGTTTTTGCCGCTCTGAAACAAGTATTGCTTTTCTTTCGGCCAAAGTCGATTCGCCTTCAAAAAACAAAGCGATATATTTTTTCAAAACCTCAACCGGAAGTCCTGCTCCGCGCATACATTTTATAAATTCGACCCAGCTGCAATCGCTTTCCGAATAATCTCTGATTCCGCTGGCATTTTTGTGCACATTCGGCAAAAGTCCCGCTTTTTCGTAATATCTGAGCGTATCGACAGGGATGTCGTATTTTTTGCTGACCTCTGAAATTTTCATTTTTTACCCTTTTTGTTTATATTTGCAGTTTATACCCTGGAGTAAACTCCAGGTCAAGAATAATTACAAAAAATCTTAACATTTTATTCGTTAAACACCCATTTTTTGCGGATTTTCCACTGAAACACCGTTAAAACGAACACAATTACAAACAAAATATACGCTCCGGCCGAAGCCGCGCCTGCGTTGAAATATTCAAACGCATTTTTGTAAATCCAATAAACCAGTACATTTGTGCTTTCCATCGGGCCGCCTTGGGTCATAAGATAAATCAGGTCGAAAACCTGAAATGACGAAATTGTCGTGATTATGATGACAAAAAATATAGTCGGGCTCAAAAGCGGCAAAGTAATTTCGAAAAATGTCCGAATTGGCGTTGCGCCGTCAATTTTTGCCGATTCATAAACATTTTCATTGATAGTTGAAAAACCTGAGAGCAAAATGACCATGTTGTAGCCGATTAATTTCCAAGCGGACACGATAATGATGGCAAAAAGGGCTGTTTTTGTGTCATAGAGCCAGTTTATGTGCGTTCTGAGAAGAAAGTTTAAAAGTCCGAAATTCGGGTCAAAAATCCATTCCCAGATTATTGCGATAACAATCATCGGCGTGATAAACGGCAAAAAATATGCGGTTTTGAAAAATTCGCTCCCTCTGATTTTGCTGTTTAGCGCTGCGGCGAGGATAATCGGGATTGTGACCGCAATAACCGTCACAGAAACCGCAAAAACAAACGTATTTTTCAAAATCAATCCGAATTGCGGGCTGTTAAGCAGTTCAAGATAATTTTTCAGCCCAGAAAACCTTATCGGCGAAAGCAAATCCCACTCGCAAAAGCTCAATCCGAACGAAAACAGCACAGGAATCGCTATAAAAATCATTGTTCCCAAAAGAGCCGGAAATATCAGCAGTTTGTATTGAAATTTGTCGCCTTGAAAAATTTTCAGCATTGTTGCGCTATTTTTTCTTGGATTTTTTCTTATTTTTTTCATCCGCGGGCGTTTGCGGCTGTGGTTTGTTGATAATAACGAGAACTTCGTCCTCGCCGGCCATTTTCAGGTTGTTTCTTGCGATTGCTTCAAGGCTTTTCATCGAGCTGAAGTCCTCAAGCTCCTCTTTCAGCCGCTGATTTTCCGCATAAGCCTGTTTGTTCAGCTCTTTCATTTTTTTGATTTTGCCATGGTAGCTTATGCTTTTTGTTATGTTGTTAAACGCGCTGATTCCTATTTGTGCGAGGCATATCAGAAGAACAATTGTCAAAAATGAGTAGTAAAAACGAATTTTGTTTTTACGTTTGTTGTTTTTTTCTTGCGTTTTTTCTATTAAACCCGCCAATTTTGCCCCGCCTAATTTCTAAACACCCTGACATTATATCCCGAACATGCGTTGTTGACAAGTTTTGGGTTATTGATTGATGCGGAAG
>CALUPP010000006.1 GCA_944322685.1 Candidatus Gastranaerophilales bacterium | reverse complement strand
GCTCCCAAAAAGCTTTTTGGTGCTCATGCTTGTGCAGTTTCCGGTTGGATTGTTGCAATGCTTTATAATTATAATGCTCCAATGAATCAAACCAGCTATGGCTGTGGCTTAGAGGTTGTTATTTTACCCGTATTTTATGTCTGGTTTCTTATGGTTATTGCAATTTTCTTTACAGTAGATAAATACACTAAAAAACGTGTAACAAAGCCATTTTTTTTACACAATATTATTTACGATGTGTTTTTTGATATTGGTATTGTATTAATGCTTGTGCCATTTTTCTGGTTTGGCCCTGATTGTGTTATTACCATAAAAAATCTTATCCCCATTTTTGTTTTTTTTGTTTGTATCCGTATAATGAAGCTGTACCAGCGGTTTCAGGAAAAAAAGACATCAAAAATTTCACCTGATGAACGCATTATACCAGATTCTCATGAGCCTTGACGGTCAACTTTTGGGGGCTAACTAAAAAAACTAAAAAACTGTGATTATTCGCTGATTGTTTTAACAATATTGTCATAACATTCGCAAAAAGCACGAACAACAATCGGGTCAAAATGAGTTCCCGAGCCTTTTTGGATTTCGGCGAGCGCTTCGTCGTAATTGTTTTTCTGGCGGTAAATTCTGTCTGAAATAATGCTGTCAAAAGCGTCGCCAACCGCGATAATTCTTGCGCCGACGGGGATTTCTTCACCGCGAAGCCCCGCAGGATAGCCGCTTCCGTCGTAATTTTCATGGTGGCACCTGATTATTTCGACAACATCCTTGAGCTGCTTGATATCTTCAAGAATTTTTACGCTGTAATTTATATGGCTTTTGATTTCGTCATATTCTTCCTGCGTGAGGTCGCCGACTTTATAAAGCACATCATCGGAAACCCCAATCATCCCAATATCATGCAGCATTCCGGCAAGTTCGATTTTTCCCACTTCAATCGACGAAAGTCCGAGTTTTTTTGCGATTTCTGTGGAATAAAACGTAATTCTCATGCTGCGCCCGGAGGTGTAGGAGTCTTTTGCGTCCAAAGCGCCCATTATTGCTTTGATTGTGCCTGAAAAAAGCTCTTTTAAATCGACAATAAGCCTGTCGTTGTCGTGTTTGAGCTGATAAAACTCCAAAGCCGCGGAAACTATGAGCTGGAGCTCCTCGGGATTGTAAGGTTTTTTTACATATCTGTAAATTTTTGCATAATTTATCGCATCAATGAGAATATTTGCGTCAGAATATGCGGTCAAAAGAATCCGCATCATGTCCGGATGTTTTTCGCTTGCTCTTTTTAAAAATTCAACCCCGTCCATCTCAGGCATTTTGTGGTCGGAAATTACCAGCTGATAATCCTTTTCATCCATCATTTCGAGCGCTTTTACGGGTGATGTTGACCTGTCAAGGTTGTATGAGCCTCTCAGCGTCCTGTATAAAAGCGACAGGTTGTCTTCTTCGTCGTCTACGAGCAATATGTTATATTTTTCGTCCATTTATTATGTTCCCATTGATAAAGGCAGCGTAATTGTGAATTTTGTGCCCTTTCCTGCTTCTGATTCAATCGAAATATCTCCGTGATGGTTTTTGATGACCTTGTAGCTGATTGCCATACCGAGCCCCGTGCCCTGTCCGACGGGTTTTGTGGTATAAAACGGGTCAAAAACTTTTTCTGCGGTTTCTTTGTCCATTCCGCAGCCGTTGTCCTCAAATTCCAGCACGATTTTGTCCTCTTTTTTGTGAAGTCTTATCCAAATATCGCCTTTTTCCTTGATTGCGTAAGCTGCGTTGTCCAAAATATTCATGAAAACCTGATTTAATTGGCCGCCATAGCCCTCAATTTGCGGAACTTCTTCGTCATATTCTTTGTGCACGGTAATTTTGTTTTTAATTTTGTTGTGCAGAATGTTGAGCGTGGTGTCGATTTCTCTGGGCAAATCAATGCTGTTTATGACCGCTTCTTCAAGCCGCGAGAAGTTTTTCAGGTCGAGAATGATATTTTTTGTTCTTTCCGTGCCCTCCTGACAGCTTCGGATTAAATCGGGCAGGTCTGTCGCAAGAAAATCAAGGTCAATGTCCTCTTTGAGCTGTTTTATTGCGGCTTTGTGCTCGTCTGTGAGGTCATCGTTGAATTCTGTGTATTTGTCGATGACTTCCATCAAATCTTTTGTATAATTTTTCAAGTGAATCAGGTTTCCGTAGATGAAATTGACCGGATTGTTGATTTCGTGCGTGATTCCGGCAACCAGTTCGCCCAGAGAGCGCATTTTTTCGCTGTGAACCATCATCGCCTGCGTGCTTTTCAGCTCTGTGTAGGCATTTTCCAGCTCTTTTGTGCGGTCTTTAACCTGTTGTTCCATTGACTGGTAAAGTTCTTCCAATGAAGCGGCCATGTTGTTGTACGAAATGATGAGCCTGTTGATTTCCAGATAATTCGTGGGCTCAAGTCGGTGCGAGAAGTTCCCTTTTGACTCAACAAGGCTTTTTACAAGCATATTTATGGGTTTTATGAGGATTTTTGCAACAAGATTCGACAGGAAAAATCCCAAAAATATGAATATAATAACCATTGCGGTCATATTTTCAATCAAAATGTCCAAACCCTGTTTTACAATAGGTTCTGAATAAAAACCGATGGTAATAGTTTTTGCGCCCCTTTGCCCCATCAAATAATAGGTATTTGCTTCGGTATTTTGGGCTTCTTGTTTCCGTCCGAAGCGTGACTGGCGCGGTTTTTCGCCGAATTGGTCGGGAAGTTTGATTTTTGGCGATTTATAAAGAATTTTTCCGGTCGCGGTTTCTTTTACGGTCAAATTCGCGATTAATTTGTTATAAATCATGTTCCGTGCCGATTTGTCGAGCATGGTGTAGTTGTCTTTGTCGATGTAATCGCTCACAACTTGCAAAACCGTGGTATAAATCGAATCATTCAGGCTTTTTGTCTGTTTTGTGACCTGTTTTGTGAGGCTGTCCACGAACAAAATCGAATATCCGGCGATGCACAAAACCATAATCGCAATCAAAAGGCTGGTCAAAAGCCCGAACTGAGTGCTCAATTTAGTTTTAAAATTTTTCACCTTTTTTATCATTATTTTAAAACCTTACCTGAAAATTTGTCCCGAACCGCCCGTGCTGCTGTTTGAGCTGTCGAAAATTTTGCCGATAAAATACCCTCCGGCGCCTGCGCAGATTCCCGCGGGCAGAATAATTGCAAATCCGCTTATCAACCCGTAAATATCCGGCATTGCTTTTCCAAAAATCAATGCTCCGCACACCAGGGCGGTGAATGTTGCGAATATTCCGCAGAGTTTGTGTTTGTATGTGAGTTTTCCCGGCATTATTTGTTCGTGTTTTCTATGTTTTTCTTAAAGCAGTACTGGACTATTGCTATTTTATCAATATTTTTCAATAAAACAAATCGTCCGGATACTATATATTTGCCATTTTTCTTTTTGTCGTCTTTTGTTATTCTTATCGGGCGCAAATAGCAGCCGATTTCCGTTCTGCCGTCGAGCGAGAACGATATTGTGTAATCTTTTTCCATGTCCGGCTGTTTTGCCATCTCGATTTTCATTCCGCCTGCGCTTATGTCGAGACATTTGCAGGTTATGTTGTCGTCTTTTATGGTTATTTCCTTGTCGAGCGGCACTCTGGTGTATTCTCTGCGCTGGAGAAGATCGTAATCTTTTGCTGTTTTGATTTTCAGGGTGTTTTCGTTAATTTCCTCCAGCTCTGAAGAAAAATAAAGCATTCCCGACTCAACCGCCGCAAAAAACTCTATATTTTCGCCTGTTTTGTAATATTTTAAATCTTCTACGGGAATTTCGACCTCAAAAAAGTCCTTCAGCGCTCTTGTTATCGTTCCTTCCGCTGCACCTTTAACGTCTTTTGGCAGAATGCTTACTTTTTTGTTCTTTTTCAACAGAGTTTTCATCATAAACCTTTCGATTGTTCTTAAACCTTTGCCGGAGCGGCTTTTACAACCCCTACGGATTTTGCTTTTACGTTGTTGCTTATTTCATTATACGACATAACTGAAATTTGCGGGTAAGTTCTTTCAATAAGACGCCGAAAAGGCATTCTTATCGGGGAAGAACACAATATAACCGGCTGTGCGCCCGTTGCGGTGATTGCTTTTTCGAGTTCGTAGTTCAAACTGTCCAAAAGCCGCCTTGTAAAGTCCGGATCGAGCGTAAGACTGTTGCCGTCCGGGCTCAGGCCTTGCGCAATCGTGTTTTCGGCGTCCGGAGAAAGCGTAACTGCAAGCAGCTCGCCCGTATCTGACAGATTTTGTTTGCAAATTGCCCTCGCAAGCGCCGCTCTGACCTGCTCCGTGAGAAAATCCGTGTTTCTGCTGACTTTTGACTGCACGCTCGTTACCTCAAGAATCGTTTTTAAGTCGCGAACCGAAACCCTTTCTTTCAAAAGGTTCTGCATAACCTGCTGAATTTCGCCTACTGAGGTGTCTTTGAGCAAATCGTTGACATAATCTTCCGAAACCTCCTTTTTCAGGTTGTCAAAAAGCTGCTGAACATCCGAACGGGTAAGGATTTCAGACGCATTTTTCTTTATAACCTCGGTGAGGTGGGTTGAAATTACGGCGGAGGGGCTGACGACCGTATAACCGTAAGTTTCGGCGATTTCTTTGTCTTTTTCTTCAATCCAGAGCGCCGGAAGCCCGAATGCAGGCTCGATTGCGCTGATTCCGTTGATTCCGCCGGGGTTGCCGTCCGTTCCGCCCGCGTTCATCGCAAGAAATCTTTCCGGATAAACTTCGCCGTTCTCAATAGGGACGCCTTTTAGTTTTATCTGGTAGGTGTTTGGCGGAAGCTGCAAATTATCCCTTACTCTGATAGATGGCAGAACAATACCCAGGTCCAAAGCTGTTTGGCGCCTGATTTGTGCGATACGCTCAAGCAAATCGCCGCCTTGCTCCGCGTCCAAAAGCGGTACCAGCCTGTAACCTATCTCCATTTCGATTGTTTCAACGTTCAAAAGCTCCATGACGCTTTCTCTGGAGGCTTTTTTCTTCTTTTTCCCGACGCGGTTTTCGAGTTTTTTGCTGTCGGCTTCGGCTTTTAGGGCAAGTTCTTTTTTGGCTTTGGCTTCTTTTTGTTTTGAATAGGCAATCCAGCCGATTGCCAGAGAAACTATTGTAAACGGAATCGTCGGCATCCCCGGAACAAGCCCGAGAACCAGCAAAAGCCCCGAAACAATCCCCAGAACCATGGGGTTTGTGAACATTTCGTTGATAATATCGGCGCTGAGCGAGCTGTCTTGGCCGCTTGCGCGGCTGACGATTAAACCGGTTGAAAATGAAATCAAAAGTGCCGGCAGCTGCGACACAAGCCCGTCACCGACCGTCAAAATCGTAAATGTGCTCAACGCTGTCATCATATCCATCTTTAGCTGCCACATACCGATGATAAAACCGCCGAAAATGTTGATAACAGTGATGATAATGCCCGCAACCGCGTCGCCTTTTACGAATTTTGAGGCACCGTCCATCGTTCCGTAAAAATCCGCTTCCCGTTCGAGCTTTCTGCGGCGGGCTTTCGCCTGTTCTTCGTTAATCAGGCCAGCATTCAGGTCTGCGTCAATGCTCAGCTGTTTTCCGGGCATGCTGTCCAATGTAAATCTTGCCGAAACTTCCGCGACTCGGGTCGCACCGCCCGTGATTACCATAAAATTTATGATTACCAGGATAATAAATATGATAAAACCGACAACGTAGTTTCCGCCGACGACAAATTGCCCGAATGAGTTGATAACCTCGCCCGCCGCGCCGTCAAGAAGAATCAGCCTTGTCGAGCTGACGTTCAAGCCCAGCCTGAAAATCGTTGCAATCAAAAGAATTATCGGAAATGACGAATATTCGAGCGGTTCTTTGATAAACAGGCAAACCAGAAGAATAATAACGGAAAGCGAGATATTCAGCGTCAGCAAAATATCCAGAAGCATTGCCGGAAGCGGGATAATCATCATTGCGATAATTATCACAAGCCCGACTGCCATTATTATGTCGTTATTTCTTAATAAGCTTATTAATCTGTTCATTTTCTTTATATAATCGGCGTTTCCGCTGGTTTTTTGCGATTTGCCGGTTCGATTTTTGAGTTTTTCGATTGTTTAGATTTACTCACTATAAATTTTAGCTTATCCGGCCTATTTTTTCTAATCCTTAACGCTTCTTAACGGATTTTTTGTTCGGTTGGGGGTGGATTGTAACGAATTGTAACAATATTACCCGCCAGATGTTATAAAACCATGAAAAATGGGCATTAAATAAATAGAGGGATGTAAAAGGTATATAAAAATGACATAAAGGTGTCGTTTTTTACCCATTTCCCCGCTCAACCACCCCCGCGTAGGGTGGGAAAAGCTAAAACAAGGATTTCTGAACAAATGTTCCAATCTCCGCAGCGATTCCCACCAATCAATTTTAAATAAGGTGGCTCAATAGTTCCGGCTTTGTCCCGC
>CALUPP010000005.1 GCA_944322685.1 Candidatus Gastranaerophilales bacterium | reverse complement strand
GCTGATACCAGCGGTACTTATGACTCTATTTATCTTGATAGCGACGGAAATGATGTTGGAAATAGAGCTGTACTTAATATTTCAGCAAATCAAAACCGCGTTGTTAACATAAATTCAACAGTTTCAGGCTCTGATACATACAGAGGCGATGTTAATATTAACGCTGATGGTGAAGAAGGAAAGGTTGTATTCAATGGGGCTGTTTCAAACGTTAATTTGACATTGAATAATGGTACAGCTCATTTTACAAATGACTACCATTTGCGTCAAAGCGATGTTATCAACCTTAACGGCGGTACATTCAGCATTATGAACGGAGCTGTTACTCCTTTTCAAGCAGGAGAATTAAATATCAACAATACTACGAATATTCAGGTTGATGTTGATCTTGCTAACAAAAAAATGGACAATTTGTTAACAAACGGGGGCACAACTGTTAATCATAACGGCGGTTCATTGAATGTCAACGCAATGCAGGCAGTTACAGATACAAGAGCACAAAGCGTTGCTATTCTTTTCACCGATTTGCCTCAGTTGAGCGGTAACGGTGCCGTTACTTCTGATGGCTTGGGCATAATTCAGGGGCCTATTTACAAATATGCCGTTTCTCAATACTATGACAACGGTTCAACGGGTAATGTTGCTGGTGAATATTTTGTGTTCAACAACATGGGCAACTCGGATTCTTCATTAATCGGCTCCGTTGCTTCTCAAATGGGCTTCCTGTTAATGGATAACCTGTACAGACAGTCATTCGCCAATATGGATATGACCATGCTGATGACAAGAGAGCAGCGTATGGCGTTAAAAATGCGCAATAAATACGCGTCTACGGATGATGTAATACCCGGTTTGTATCAGCCGTCTTCAATAGGTGAAGAACGCGACGGACTTTATATAAGACCGTTTTCAAACTTTGAAAATGTGCCTTTGAGCGGCGGGCCGAAAGTTTCTAACGTCAGCTACGGTACGTTAATCGGCGGTGAAAGCGATATTATTGAGCTCAAACACGGCTGGGATGCTACATATTCAGTCTTTGGGGCTTATCATGGTTCTCACCAGACATACAACGGTGTAAGTATGTGGCAGAATGGCGGAACTTTGGGTGCTGTCGGTACATTATATAAGGGTAATTTCTTTACCGGTTTGACTGCTAACGTCGGTGCAAGCGGTGTTGCGGCAACGTCATTGGCCGGCAGAGAAGAATTTCCGATGTTGATGACCGGTATTGCTTCGAAAACCGGATATAACTTTGAATTCAAAAACGGAAAATATATAATCCAACCGAGCTTTATGGCTTCATATACTTTTGTTAACGTGTTTGATTACAGAAATGCGTCGGGATTACAGGTTGACAGCGATCCGTTGCATGTAATTGAGTTGATTCCGGGTATTAAATTCATAATGAACACGAAAAACGGCTGGCAGCCTTATATCGGCGTCAATATGACCTGGAACATCCTTGATAAATCAAAATTCAGAGTTGCTGATGTTGCTGTATCAAGATTGTCAGTTGACCCGTTTGTTGAATACGGTGTTGGTTTGCAGAAACGCTGGGGCGACAGATTTACCGGTTTCGGACAGGCTATGATGAGAAATGGCGGAAGAAACGGTATCGCTTTGACATTCGGGTTCAGATGGGCGCTCGGCGACTAATTTGAAGTTGAAAATAATGAAAAAAGGAAGCTTTCGGGCTTCCTTTTTTGCATTTAGTTTATTTAGTTGCGTTTCCCCTCAAAAAATGTATAATAAATAATTATGTTTTATAGTGAAAAGAGGTCTTAATGGAACTTTGGCAGTTATGGTGCCTTATTGGCGTCGTATTTTGTATAATTGAGATTTTTACGCCCGTAATGTTCTTTTTGAATATGGGACTGGCATGTTTTGTATCGGGGCTTGCGGGGTATCTCGGGGCAAATTTTACGGCTCAGGTCGCTATTTTTGCGGTTTTTGCGGCTCTTTTTCTTGTTTTTCTTCGGCCGGTGCTCCTTGCAAAGTCAAAAAATGCCGATTCTGAGTATGAGGACAAATATAAGGATAAAACGGCCGTTGTTGTTGAAAAAATCGGCAAAGACGGCGGAAGAATAGCTATTTACGGTGAAACCTGGCTGGCAAAATCGCTAAACGGCGAAGAAATCGAAAAAGATACGCAGGTTAAAATAGTAAAACTTGATAGTATAACAATGTTTGTAGAAAAAATATAGAAAGAGGAAAAATGCTTATTTTAATTGCACTAATTATTCTTGTTATTGTGTTCTTTGTAAAGGGAATCCAGATAGTTCAGCAGCGAGAAGTTATGATTATTGAGCGTCTGGGCAAATTCGACAGGGTTTTGGATTCGGGTTTTCATTATATTATCCCGTTTTTCGAGGCTCCGAGAACGATTGCCTGGAAAGAAACCACAAAAGCTCCGGATGGCAGAAGTTATGCTTATTACACACAGAAAAACCGCATAGATATGCGCGAATGCGTATATGATTTTCCGCGCCAGAACGTTATTACTAAGGATAATGTTTCTATCGCGATTAATGCGTTGATTTATTTCCAGATTATGGATGCAAAAAGCGCTGTTTATGAAATCCAAAATCTGCCCGAGGCAATTGAAAAACTTACCCAGACAACATTGAGAAATATCATCGGTGAGCTTGATTTGGATGAAACGTTGGTTTCCAGAGATACGATTAACGCAAAACTCAGAACAATTCTCGACGAAGCGTCCAATAAATGGGGCGTAAAGGTCAATAGGGTTGAACTTCAGGACATTATTCCGCCTGCGGATATACAAAATTCTATGGAAAAACAAATGAAAGCAGAACGTGACCGCCGTGCGGCAATTCTTGAGGCTGAGGGCTTGAAAAAGGCTGCAATTCTTAAAGCTGAGGGCGAAAAAGAGTCGCAAATCAACAAAGCAGAGGGGCAAAAACAGGCTGCAATCCTTGTTGCGGAAGGTTTGGCTTCTGCAAGGGTTATGCAGGCGGAAGCTGAGGCGACTGCAATTCAAAAAACCATCGAAGCGATTCAGGGCAACGGCCAGCCGGATAAATATCTTATTGCGGTGAGATATCTTGATACTCTTAAACAAATGGTTGAGGGAAAAGACAACAAAGTCGTTTACATGCCCTACGAAGCGACGGGAATTCTCAGTTCCGTTGACGGAATCAAGCAAATGCTGGACGCAAATAAGTAAAAAATGCAATTTAATCAATAAAAAACCTCCTTTTTTCAGGAGGTTTTTTATTATACATTTTTATCAAGCTGTTTGGGCTGTTCTGCTGACTTTTGTGCGTCCGGCTTTTTTTCCATGCCGAATAATTTCATCAGCGGGTGAAGAACAAGGTGGCTCAGCTCCGGAGCGAGTATTGTCAAGCCGATGACCGATCCAATGAGCGAGCTGAATTCAATTGCGCCTTTTGCGAGAATAAATTTGTTGATTTGAGGCTTGTTGAGTTCGTCTTGAAGATGCTGTGGCAGTTTTTCAATGTCTTCTTTGCGGATTTTTTCACCGTCAGCCTTTAATTTTTTAGCTTTTTCGCGAAGCGACTCAGCTTTTGCGGAATTTTGGGTTTTTTCTGCTTTTGCGAGCAGTTTTTCGGCTTTATCAATGTTTCTTGAGCCTTTATCCGACAAAGTAGCTAGTTTGTGATAATCAAGGTATTCAGAAGCGTTGTTGAACAGCTGAAAATCCTTTTCATTTTTGAAAATTGTCTTAAAAACGCCGAAAGTGCCTTTTTTAAATACCGGAATAATCAATGTGAGGTAAATTCCAAGGCACAATGACTGATAAAGCAGCT
>CALUPP010000004.1 GCA_944322685.1 Candidatus Gastranaerophilales bacterium | reverse complement strand
CCCCAACAAATATTTACGCCTATATAAAAAAATGTAAAAATTTTTCATTCGGCCGGCAATTTTTAGAATTTACATGTATTAGAATTGTTGAAAAGGGGTGTTCAATGGTAAGACCGGTTATATACACAAATCCATATAGTTTTAGCCCGTTTGCTACCGGATATGACACTCCCGGCTTCTATTTCCCTGAATATAGCGAGCCTGTTCAGTCACCTCAATCTGAAAATCCTGCAAAAACACTTGGTTTGGCGGCTTTGTTGCAAGGTATTGCTCTGTTTTTAAATAAAGCGTCAAAATGGTGCTCTTATAAGCTGCAACAGGGCAAAGAGTTCACTTCTGCGGAAAATGTCAACAAGGTCGCAAGCGAAATGGTGAAGAAAAATAACCTTGATGTGAAAGTCGGATTTGTTGATGCGGCGAATAAGGCGGATTTTGTGCGTAATTATGGCGGTGCAGCTGAATTCGAAGCTGTTGCAAAGGGTGAAAATGCTTTCTTTTCTTCTGCCTCAAAGCTGGCTGTTGCGCCAAAAAGCCGGCCATCTTTGATTTTGCACGAATTGGGACATGCTGTTAACGCAACAAAAGGCAAGTTTATGCGATTTTTGCAGAATTCAAGGGGGTATGCAACCGCTGCGCCTACTGTTTTGCTGCTTTTGAGTTCCCTTTTGCCTAAAAAACAGGGCGAAAATCAGAATTTTATACAAAAAAATGCAGGAATTTTGGGGTTCGCTGCGTATTTGCCAACGATAATCGAAGAGGGAATCGCTTCTTTGCGCGGAATCAAGGCGGCTAAAAATGTTCTTGGAAAAACGGCTAACCTTGCACCTTTGAAGCGGAATTATCTCTTTGCGCTCTGTACGTATATTCTTGCGGGCATCGGCCTTGGCGTTGCGGCAAAAGAAACGATAATCCGCGAATCTTAGCCCGTTTATTGTGCTATAATGCCAGATGAGGAGGCAAAATGCTCATCTACGGCACGGCAAAAAGTGCAAAAACCACAATGCTTGCTGAAAAGTATGCGGAATTAATCAATTCGGGCGTCCCGGCCGAAGAAATTTTGGTGCTGGTTCAGAATTCTTATAAAAAATCGGCATTTTTTGACGCTGTTCTTTCGTTTAAGGACATTTTATTTTTGGATTCGCCTAAAATCTACACGTTTTTTGGCCTTGCGTATGCTGCTGTTGCTGACAACTGGGCTTTGTTGGAGGAAAATATCAAAATCGGAGCCCCTGTTATTACCCCAAACCAATGCGGGCTTGAGGTTTCAGAGCTTTTTATGAAATCTGCCGTAAGGGAAACGGGTTTTGCTGATTACAACTCCAAAATTAACCTGCTTCATCAGCTTTTCAGGCGAAATTCTCTTATTGTGCAAAACGCGCTCACCCCTGCTGAGGTAAAATTCCGTTCTGAAGTGCTGGGTGAGTCTTTTGGCGATGATGCTGCGGAGGCGCTTGAACTTTTTAAGAAAAAAACTACCCAATATCGGGCGTTTGACTACCTGCGGCAGCTGAACATCTTTGATTTTATTTATAAAAATACAAATTATTTTAAAAAAATAAAATACATTTTTCTGGATGACGGTGATGAGATTTCGAACGCAGAGTTTGAGTTTTTGGAGTTTATGAGGCCTCAAATTTCCGAATTTTTCATTGCAATGGATCCTGACGGCGTTTCAAGAGCGGGGTTTTTGTGCGGAGATTTTTTAATGCCGGAAAAATTGGCAAAACTGGAGGGTTCAGCTCCGAAAATCCTTGATAATGCCGGTTTCGATGTGATAGATGCGTCAATTGATTCTTCGGTGATGCGCATTGAGATGATAAATTCGGCAGTTGAGAGGGCTTTGAACCTGATAAAAAGCAGTGTAAGTCCGTCGGAAATCGTTTTTGTGACACCGATTATCGATATTTCGCTGAAATCGTTCTTAAAAGACGCATTCGGCGAAAATTCTCTGCAATTCATCTCGGGAAGCGAGAAACTCGTCGATAATCCGTATATTTCTGCGGTTATAACCCTTTTAAAAACTTTTTGCTGCGGTTATCGCCCTGAAGCACGCGAATTGACGGCATTAATCCATACTTTGCTTCAAATTCCGGTAAAATACTGCCTGCCGGTTGTTGAAAATTACAAAAATACCGGTGAAATCTCGTTTTCGGACTTGAAAAAGTTTGATTCGGCGGCTTTTTATTCGGATAGAATTGAGTTGTTTGAAAATCTGGCCCAAAAGCTGCAATCTCAGGATATTTCTTTGCATGAGGGTGCTGTTTTGGTTTTTAGAACGCTGTTTGATGCGCGTTTTGTTCCGTCGCTTGAAAAAATAAACTTTTTTATCAAGCAGCTGGCTGATTTTGAGGCGGTTTTCGGGGTATTGGACTTGAAAATGAAAAAAATCGTGCTTGAGCAGCTCGAAAATTCGATTATTTCTGAAAATCCCCCCAATTCTCTTGAAGTTGAGGACAAAAAAATCATTATTTCCACCGCTCATAAAATTATTGACCTGGGAATCAGGCGCAAATATGCATTTTGGCTTGATGTGACATCAGGAGAATGGATTAGGGACGACAGCGGGACGATTTATAACGCCTGGGTGTTCCAGAAGTCGCGCGAGGTCAAGCCTTTCACCTATGAAGAGGCAATGGAGCTTTCAAAAGAGAAAACAAAACGCCGAATCAGGAAGCTGCGGCTGCTTTTTGAGAATATTTTTCCATATTCGAGCCTTTTTGACCGTGACAGCGTTGAAAACAGCGGGGGGATTGAGAATTATTTCATAACCGGCAAAAATTCCGGCAAAATTGAGTTCAATTTTACGCCAAGAGCCGACCAAAAGCCTGTTTTGGCTTACAAAGGCGGCAAAATGGCTATTTCTGCCGTTCCCGGTGCCGGAAAAACCACGGTTTTGCTTGCGCTGGTCATAAAACTTCTTCAAAACGGAGTAAACCCCGATAAAATCTTCGTTTTGACCTACATGGATTCTGCGGCCAAAAATTTTAAAGAAAGAATCAAAAAAATCTGCCCGAACCTCAATTCCCTGCCCAATATTTCGACAATTCACGGGCTGGCCTTGAGAATTTTGAAAGAAAACAACAATTTCTTAAAAGTCGGACTTGAAAATGATTTTGAGGTTTGCGACGACGAAAAACGCTCGCAGATTATCAGGTTTTTGTTCGCAAAATACAACATTGACAATGAAAATTATGACAAATACGAAAAAGCCCTTTCTTCCTTGAAGCTTTCTTGTGCAAAAAAGTTAAATAAGCCTAAAACCCGTGAAGCGTCCGA
>CALUPP010000003.1 GCA_944322685.1 Candidatus Gastranaerophilales bacterium | reverse complement strand
GACATCATTTGGATTAGGGTGCTGATTGTGGTATCCATGGAAACCAGATCTGACGTTCTTTGCTGAAGAAAGGCATTAATCTGCGGCATCATCTGGATTGCAACGTCGAGCTTGGGGTTTGAGCCGGAAACATACATCCCGACGTCAATCAAATCCTTGTTCTCACGATACAAAGCCATAATTCTGCGCAGCTTTGATGCTGCATCACGATGCTCAGGGGTTACAATTGAGGACATAAGCCTTGAAATGCTGCCGAGGACATCGATGGCCGGATAATGGTTCATTTCTGCAATTTTTCTGTTAAGGAAAATGTGCCCGTCCACAATACCGCGTACTGTGTCGACAATCGGGTCGTTGATGTCGTCGCCTTCCATTAAAACCGTGTATAATGCGGTAATTGAGCCTCTGGGACTGTTTCCCGTACGTTCAAGTACCTTTTGCAACCACGAAAAAATAGATGGCGGATAACCTTTCATCGTCGGCGGCTCACCGATTGACAAACCGACCTCACGGCCCGCCATCGCGCACCTTGTCACGGTGTCGGTCATAAGAAAAACCTTTTTTCCCTGATCGCGGAAGTGTTCGGCGACTGCGGTTGCGGCTTGGAGGCATTTTTGGCGAATCAATGGCGGCTGATCGCCTGTTGAACAGACAAGAACGGATTTTTTCATACCGAGCTCGCCAAGCGCATCTTCTACAAACTCTTTTACCTCACGGCCGCGTTCTCCGATTAGCGCAACGACGTTTACGTCGGCATCCGAGTTTCTCGCAATCATACCGAGCATCGTACTTTTACCTACGCCGGATCCCGCAAAAAGCCCCATGCGCTGTCCGCAGCCGAGCGTCATTGCTGCGTCAATTGCGCGCACTCCGGTCGAAAACATCTCTTTAATTATAGGCCTTTCAAAGGCTCCGGGCGGCGGGCCGTCGATATTTACCCATTTTGCACCGGCTGTATCCAAAGGAAGCCCGTCAATTGCTTCGCCGAGCGGATTTATCAACCTGCCGAGCAAAAAATCGCCAACAGGAATTTTTATAGGCTCGCCTGTTGTTGTCACAAGGCTTCCCTGGCCGATTCCGGAACCGTCGTACAGCAAAAGCAACTGTGCGGCTTCTCCTTTGAAGGCAACAACCTCCGCTGCTTTTTGTTCGCCCTCGTATGTCTCAATAAAACACAAATCCCCGATTTTCAGCCCGGGGAGCTTGACTTCAACAGTCAAACCGAGCAGCTTTGAAACAGAACCCTTGTACTGGTAAAGCGGGGTCGTGTTGATTATTTGTTTTGCTCGTTTTTTTATGTATTCAAGTGATTTTTCCGTACTCTGGTCAAGCATTTTTATTTTTAACCCTCAAAATTCGGCATATAAGCCTCTCCGATTGTGTCAACAGCCTCAACTTTGATATCCGTAATCAATTCTGAGTATGAAATGACAACAATCGTCGGAATATGACGCTCAAGCAGCTGATATAACGGCAATCTGATACGCGGCGAACAGAGAATTACCGGCTGGCGCCCGACTGTCTGGTGAGCGCGCATGAGCGTTGATGCTGTGGTTTCAATCAGTTCCTGAACCTGCATCGGATTCAGCAAGAACATTGTTCCGAGCTCAGTTCTCTGACAACTGTCATCAAGCAGTTTTTCCCACTCGGAAGAAAGCGTTAACGCGTAGAGAACTTTGTCCTCCGTTACGTTTGAAAGGCAAATTTGACGTCCGAGTGCCGCTCTGATACGTTCCGAGAGAATATCCGGCTCTTTTGAGAACCTTGCATAGTCGCAAAGGCGCTCAAAAATGAAAATAATATCTTTTATTGAAACCTTTTCCCTGATAAGGTTTACAAAAATCTTTCTCAGGTCGCTGGTTGAAATAATTGTCGGAATAAGGTCGTTGACGAGCGTCGGATCCTGAGATTTAACGAGTTCCATGAGTTTGAGTACGTCGGTTTTAGTCATAACTTCGTCAACGTATTTTCTTACGCATTCTTGCAGGTGCGTAACGATTACATCGACCGAATCAACCGCAGTAAGATTGTCTTCAGGGTCAATTTGTGACTGATCAAGCCAGTATGCCTGCGCCTGGTAGGTCGGGTCAACGTTTACAATTGCATCAGCAGGCGTTGGTTTGCCCGTGCTATCCCACTGGTCGGCAATGACCATGTATTTTCCCGGGTAAACAAATCCTGTCGCAACAGTATTTCCGCGGATGGAAATCAGGTATTCATTTGCATCAAGCGCCGATGAATCCATAATTCTTATGTTCGGAATAATGTATCCAAGCTCGTCTGTTACGCGCTGGCGTAAAGCGGCGATTTTGGCAAGCAGTTGACCCTCTTGTTCCGGATCGGCAATGGGCAAAAGTCCCGAACCGACCTGCAAAGCAAGAACATCGACGCCAAGGCGTTCGTACATTTTGTTCGGATTAACCAAATCTTGCATATTCTGGCGTACATTTTCCAATTGGCCGAGTTGTGCTTGAACATCCTGGTTTACAAGTACCGAGAACCCGGAAATTGCAAGAATTATCGTAAAAAACAGGAACGGCATCCACGGCAGGCCTGTGAATGAGCTTGTCAGCACGATAAGCATCAGAAAACAGCACGCAAAGAACAAACTGTACGGCTTGTTCAGAACCTGTGCAGCCAAATCAAGCCCCAAACTGGAGCTTGCCGCAGAAGAACGCGTCATAACGATACCGGCAGAAATTGACATCAATAAAGACGGAACCTGAGATGCCAAACCGTCACCGATTGTCAAAACCGTGTATTTTGAAACCGCATCGGCCGCAGGCATTCCGTTCATTAGCACGCCGATGCACAAACCGCCGATAATGTTGATAATAACGATGATTATACCTGCGATGGTGTCACCTTTTACGAATTTCATAGCACCGTCCATTGAACCGAACAGCGCTGATTCTCTTTGCAGGTCTTCACGGCGTTTTACGGCTTCTTCCGGCGAAATCAGCCCTGCGTTGAAGTCCGCGTCGATTGTCATTTGCTTACCGGGCATTGCGTCCAGGGCGAACCTTGCCGAAACTTCCGCGATACGCTCGGCACCTTTTGTAATAACCATAAATTGCACGATTGTGATGATTATGAAGATTACACCGCCGACAATCATATTTCCGCCGGTAACGAATGTGCCGAAAGCGTGAATAACCTCGCCAGCTTCGCCTTTTGCGAGGATAAGCCTTGTTGATGCGATACTCAAAACCAGCCTGAACATCGTTCCGATAAGAATAATTGACGGAAATGCCGCCAATTCAAGCGGTTTTTGGATGTACAATGAAATCATAAGCAGCACAATACCGAGGGTTATGTTCAAACTTATTGAAAAGTTGATAACCCAGTTCGGCATCTCAATCAGCAGTATCAAAATCAAGACGATTACGAATACTGCGAGCGTAATTTCACTTATTGGGTTGCTTTGTGCCTGTGGTGCTGCCATTTTTTAAATCTGCTTAAAAGCCTCCTTTAAAACATTGAGCTGGGTTGTTATGTTTGCGTCAATCAGCCCGTTTGAGGTTTCAATTATCACTCCGCCCTCATCGACCGTTTTTTCGGCGGTTACATAAATTTTTGCTTCTACCGTTCCCGTTGAAAGCAGCTCAGGAACGAGCTCTTTCACATATTCGACATCTACTGGTGCTACTTTTAGTATAATTTTGTTTTCATCCTTGGCAATATTTTCGAGCGCGTCATAAATAATGTCTTCAAGGATTGTTTTGTCTGCTGCAACTTCTCTTTTTATTATCTTTTTGGCTACTTCAAGCGCAATATCCAGCACATCATCCGCAACTTTGTCATAAACTTGTTCTTTGTAGTCAAAAAACTCTTTTAATGAAGCGCTGAGTGTCTCAATTTCGTGCTGAGCGCGGGAAAGCCCTTCTTCATATCCCTCTTTTGAAGATTCTTCTTTAATAAGAATGGCTTCTTCCTGTGCACGAGAGATGAGATTTCTGTCGTCTACGCGTCGATATCCGCGTCTTCTGTCGCCTCTGCGTCTTTCAGAACGCTGGGAAAAATCTATGTTTTTAAAATCAAATCCCTCGAAAATATCTTCGTTTTCGGGCTTTTGTTCTTCAACAACGACATTTTCCTGAATATTTTCTTCCTGCTCCGGCGCCGGCATAACAGGCGGAGCCTCCGGTTCGGGGGTGGGCAGAGGCGGTCTGGGAATATTTGTAAATCTTTTCTTTTTTATTATCATACGAGTTTTTCTTCCAGATATTTACACACAACTTCGCCGACTCTTGGCGCCAATTTTGTGTTTTTTCCCTCAAGTGCTCCTGTTACATAACTTTTTACGGCGTTTCTTTCCGTGCTCATGATTGCTGCAATGCGAGCGGGTGTTGAGCCGGAAACAATCGCGTGTAATTTGTCAAAAACCTTGTCCGGGTTGACTTTTTTAACCTCGGGGAGCGTTTCTTTAATCTCTTTCAGGCATTTTAGTGTTACATTTTGGTCGATTTTTTCTTCCAGACCGTCCATTTGTGCGTATTCTTGGATTATCATCGCATCATCAGGTGAAAGCTTTGATAAAACAGCCTTTTGTTTTTGGGGCGGAAGGTGTTTTACGACCATTGCAAGCGTTGCCAGCTTGAGAATTTTGTTGTCGCTGACTTGTGCAACAGGATTTCCCTCAACATCCGTTCCCTGCTCGGCGGCCTGTCTTGCCATATCGTCAATATTTGAATGGTTTTCAGCCTCGAGCATTTTTTCTTCGGAAATTGCGCCTTTTGCCTTCAGTTCTTCAAGCGCCTCTATGTATGCCTTTTTTACATGATGCTCGACGAGCGCAATCATATCGGGCTGCGGGATGTTTTTGATAATTGCCTGTTTTGCAATTTCAAAAACGGTAAAAGCGATTTTTTGCAGGATTCCATCTCTGAACTGAGGCTCAATTCCGCTTTTTATAAGGTCAATTGACTTATGGAAAGCCCATTCTCCGATAAATTGCGTAACAATGCTTGCCTGATCAGCGTTAAAATTGAGATTTGTATCGTTATAAATGGCTTCACCGGCCATATAGCAGAAATTGTAAACAATATTCACAATATACTGGCGGTCGGCTTCGGAAAACTCCGCAGGGATAACCTGGCTTGCCTGATCTGCAAGGTTTTTTGAAAATCCCTTAAAATCAAATCCATCTATCGCCATTTATCCTCATCCTCTTTTCTTTTGCCACGCAGGCATTTATTTTCCCTTGTTTTTGCCGGTCGGTTTTCTGCTAAGCCTTTTCTATCCAGCTTTTTACGTGTTCTGCGACGGCATCATCGTCAAAATCTTCCAAATCAGAAGTTAATTCGGAAATTGTCGTGCTAAGTTCGGGTATTCCCCGGTTTTGGTTTCTTTGTTCAAGCAGTCCCTGAGCCATTTGTGTCTGGCGTTCAATAAGTTCCGCAGCTTTGAGGTTGACGTCGCGGAGCTGTTTTTCCTGTTCTGCTGATTTTTCCCGAAGCATTTCAATTTCTGATTTTTGTTTGTCCTGAGCTGCTTTGATTCTGCCGGAAAGGTATTTCAAGCCGCCTGCAAGCCCGATAAGCATAAGCGCAATTGCAATCCACCAGGGGTTTCCGGTTGCATCGGGTTTTGGAAGCGCTTCCGGCTTGTCACCGGCGAGGAACGGGTCAAGCGAATCCGTGAACGCGATTTCTACGTTTTCAGCCTTTGCCTTGGGGGAAGCTGCTTTTGCAATGAGCTCTTTCATTTCTTCAATTGTCGTGTTTGGCGGAATTGAGCTTTCCTCAAGGGTTACAGCAATCGAAATATCTTCAACAACCCCGGGTTTCAAGAACTCATTTGTCTGAATTTTTGCAACGCCGTACTGAGTTTCACGCGCTGTTCTGGAGTAGCTGCGGTTTTGTGAAGAATCGGCGTTATTTGCGGGCAGCCCGTTGGGCAGGTAAACGCTGACCGCGCTGATTCCTTTGTTAGAATCCCTTGTCTGGTCGCCTAACCCCTCAGAAAACGTCTGTTCTGTAACAGCGGTTTTCTTGTTGGGGTCAAAATCGATTGTGCTTTTGTCCATGGGCGATTCGCGCAGATACGTGCTGACTGTTGCGACGTAATTGCCTTTTCCGACCAGTTTGTCGAGCTGTGCTTTGACTTTTTGCTGCATGTATTGGTCGTTTTCCTGGATTTTTGCAAGCAAATCGTCATCAGCGCTCACAATGCTGTCATAAACGTTTCCGTTTGTGTCGGTAATCGAAATATTTTCAGCAACAAGCCCGTTAACCGTGCCTAAAAGCAGGTTTTTTATGGCTTTAACTTTCATCGCATCGAGTTTTTCCCCGCTGGGCATTACAACCTGAACCGTTGCAGTAATGGGTTTCTGGTCTGCCGCAAACATTGTCTGCTCGGGAATAGAGACAAGCACCGAAGCGTTTTCAATGGGCGGAATTTTCCTTATCAAGCGTGAAAGTTCACCGTTTATTGCTCGCGAAAGCCTTATTCTTTTATCTTCTTTTGTTGAAGTAAAATCTCCTTTATCAAAAACCTCAAGTCCGACGTTTTGATCCATCAGACCGCTTTTTACAATCGCCAAAAGCGCTCTGTCGCGCGTTGACATAGTATATTTTTCAAGATAAAGGGTCGATTTTGTACCATCAACGCGGCGTTTGATTTCTATGCCTTCTCTTGCCAAAAGTGCCTGAATTTCTATTGCTTTTCCGAGATTATCCGTCGTGAGCAGGTCAAGAGGCTCTTTTATAACCTTTTCTTTGACGGTTTTGGCCGCATTGTCGCCTTTTGATGACAGCGTAATACCGAGCGTTATCACTAACGCAAGAACGACGACCAATCCCCCGATTATGCCGTAAAGCAATGGCTTATTTTGTGTCAAGTCCTGTAAATTCATTCTTCGGTTTTTACCTGCCTCTTATTTACGATTATACTATTAATTACGGTATAAGTTAATATCCCTTTTGAGGTTTAGGAAAATTTCATCCGTTTGGAGGAATTTTTACACCGTTTTGCATGGTTTTTATTAATGTTTATTAAAAAAAAGTCAGTTTTTTGGCAAAAAGATTTTAAAAAACATGCAAATAGCCGTATAACCTGGAATTTTCAGGCGTTTAGACGTTAAAATCTGCTATTATTTCTGCGTATCGGCAAAAATGTTTTTGTACGGAACAATATTACCTTCTGAATCGTAGTAAATATGCTCTATTTCTCCGCCCTTTTTGTTGTAAGTGATTTTTTCGCTTATTGAGGTCAAATTTTCATCGTTATAATACGTTTTTTCGGCAGGATATTCCCAAGAGGTGTATTCTGTAACGCTGTATCGGCCGTCATCTTCTCTTTTTGTTGCTTGGGTAATTTTTTTGCCGTTTTCGGAATACCGGATTGTTAAAAAAGGCTTTTGTGTGTCATCAATCCTGTAAAAATCTTCACACAGACGTGTTCCGTCTTCTTTAAACCTGTAATTTACGTAGACTTTTTCACCGGTGTGAAATACAGTCTTTTTCATCAGCTCCAGCGGCTCATTGTTCGGCCCGAAGACGTTTCTTGCTTCGATTTTTCCGTCAACGTATGTTGTTCTGATTCTTTTTCCGTTTGAAAATTCTTCAGTGAGGCTCGGTTTATCCGCATTATTTGTGTAAAGCTTTTTTGAAACGAGTTTTCCGTTATCGTAACTGTAAACTACCGTGTTTCCGTCTTCATCTTTTTCAACTTTTGTGGCGGATGCGGTGTTTGAGCTTTTTTCGGCGTTTTTTTCGATTTTTATGCCCTCGTCGGGGTCAAAATGACTGCCGAACATCGCTTCATCCGCGGCAGAGGGTTTACCGGCGGTGCGAGCTGTTTCAGAGTATTGAACTTTATCGATTTTTCTTATTTCCATATTTTTATTATCGGCAATTTGCAAAAAAACTTTAAAAAATCAGCTGCTCTGTTACTTTTTGTTACAGAACAGCTGAAATTGGCGTTATAAATTTTATAATGACTTCAAATATTCGTCTATTGCTTTTGCCGCGCGTTTTCCGGCGCCCATTGCGTTGATTGCGTTGGATTCGCCGGTCGGTGCAACATCTCCGCCCGCAAAAACACCGTCAATTGAGGTCTTTCCGGTTTCAGCATCGACGATGATATAGCCTCTGCTGTTCGTTTCGAGATTCAAACCCTCATGTTCGGCTGATTTTTGGATAATCGGGTTCGGCCCCGTGCCTAGCGCTACGATAACCGTGTCAACGTCCATATCTTCAAATTTTCCTGTTCCGACCGGGCGTCTTCTGCCGCTTTCGTCGGGCTCGCCGAGCTCCATTATTTCGAATTTCATCCCGTTGACATAGCCGTCTTTGTTGTAAATCTCAACAGGCGCGTGAAGAAACCTGAAAATCACGCCTTCTTCTTTTGCGTGGCGAATTTCTTCCAGTCGGGCCGGGAGTTCTGCTTCCGTTCTTCTGTAAACAATGTAAACATCTTCATATCCGACTCTTACAGCTGTTCTTGCTGCATCCATTGCGACATTTCCGCCTCCAATGATTGCGGCTTTTTTGCCTACTTTGAGCGGGGTCGGCGTATCGGGCAAATTCGCCTGCATGAGGTTCACGCGTGTTAAAAATTCGTTTGCGCTGTATACACCGTTGAGGTTTTCGCCCGGAATATTCATCATCTTGGGCAGACCTGCGCCGGAACACAGAAAAATTGCCTCGTAGCCGTCTTCTTTGAGTTGATTTATGGTTATGGATTTGCCGACGATTACGTTTGTGTAAAATTTTACGCCTATTTTTTTCAGTGATTCAATTTCCCTGTCCAAAACCGTTCTTGGAAGCCTAAAAGGCGGGATTCCGTATCTCAAAACGCCGCCAAGTTTGTGCAATGCCTCAAAAACCGTTACATCGTAGCCGAGCTGCCTCAAATCAGCCGCAGCCGTGATTCCTGCGCATCCTGAGCCGACAATTGCGACTTTTTTGTTGTTTGGCTCTATTTTATTCATTTTTGCGTTGGTTTTATCGCCGACATATCGCTCCAATGCGCCTATTGCAACGGGTTTTCCTTTGATTCCGAGCACGCAGTTGCCCTCGCATTGGCGCTCTTGCGGGCAAACCCTGCCGCATACGGACGGGAGCATGCTTGTTTTCCTTATGATTTCGCCGGCTTTTTCCAAATCGCCCTCTTTAACCGCCGCGATAAAATCAGGAATGTGAATATTCACAGGACAGCCCTGAACGCATTTCGCATTTTTGCAGTGCAGGCATCGTGATGCCTCCAGTTTTGCCTGTTCATCGGTGAAATTTTCTTCAACAGCCTCAAAGTTCGTCCGTCTGAGTTGCGGATCCTGTTCTTTGGGGTGCTGTCTTTCTATTTTTTCCATAATTACCTCTAATTCCAAATTGTTTAGCCCTAAATAAATTATATAATAAAAAATTAGGGATTTATATATAAAATTTCACTAAAAAGCCTAAATTTCTCCGCAAAATTCAAAAGAAATGTTACGGATTGTTAAGAGCCCTGAAATTCTTGCTTATAAAACATTTTTATTTATATGTAAGTGTCTAAGAAGTAGTGAGCAAAATGAGTAATCCGTTTGATGCAGCACGAATAGATGAAACAAAGCGAACCCAGCCCAATCAGGGAGTCAATGGTGCGCAGTCTGCTCAATCTGTGGAAGAAAAAGAAAAATCAGCTCTTAAATCTACGGATGTTTATACTTACGCGGGAAAAAGCAACACAAACTGGGGTAATACCGACGGTTTTGAGCGTGTAAGCGTTGAGGAGGATGAAAATGAGCTTTTGAATGAAGTTCTTGCCGAAAATAAAACAGAAGAAGGTGAAGAAGCAGTTGACGGCGCTGAAGAAGCTATTGAAGGCGCCGAACAAAAAGAAGAAGACGCGCAAGAAGCAATGAAGCAGGACGATAAGCTTGAGAACAGCAAAAAAACAAAAAATCAAACCCAAAAAGATAATCAGGAAGCACCAGCTACAAAAACAGCTGGTTCCGCAGCTCCACAAGCAAATACTGCTGCATCGGAGGCTCCATCGACGACAGGCTCAACTCAAGCTTCTTCCGGAAATATGACCGCAAAGGCTCCATCCGCCCAAATTGGCGCAATGGCCGACAGTACTGACGACGCAGATAAAAAAAGTCAATTGCAAAGCCTTGCTTCTGAAGAACAGTCAGGAATAAGCAGTTATTCCGTCAATTTAGCTGGATATAATACTTCCAGCGCAGCAGTATCAACAAATACCTCCGCCGCAGACCAGCAGCGCGGTGTTGCTGCTAATGCAGCGGGCGAAGCAGTAAAAGCAACGGGCATTATTGCGGGCGGCGGTGCGATGATTTATGAAGGCCAGGGGCAAGTTGTAACCGGTCAGGCGCAAATTACTCAAGCTGCCACAAGCGAAGCAAAAGCTGCTGCTGCTCAGGCTAAAGCTGTTGTCGCAGCCGGAAAATCTGTTCAAAAAGCTGGAAAAGCCGCTCAACATGCTGCGAAAGCCACTGCAAAATCGACAGAGGGTGCGGCAAATACAGCGGAAGCAACTACTTTGGCAACTACTGCTGTAACTGATGCTTCAACCGCTGCAACTATGCTTTCTAACCCATTCACCGCAGCGGCCGGCTCAGCCTTGATGGCAAAGGCGGTTAAAACAGCCGGTGATTCTGCTCAAAAAGCAACATTTGCTACTTATAAATTCACACTTGCTGCTCAAGAAGGCACAATGAGTTCAAAAGAAATGGCTG
>CALUPP010000002.1 GCA_944322685.1 Candidatus Gastranaerophilales bacterium | reverse complement strand
AACATAGAGAATACGGCAGTTTTAAAAAAATCTGCCAATATTACGAGAAAAGTAACATCGCGCACAAAGCAACAACCAATTAACTAAAATTTCATATAGAAAGTGGTTTTAAATTTTCGCAAAACAGCTGAAAATATAAACTAAGATGCAGGAGTATAATGTATAGAGTAGTTTTTTCGCTAATATTTTATATAATAACAATAATTCTTTCCGCACCGCTGGACAATCGCAGACGGGGGCGAAGTTTTGGGTACAGCGAATACAGAACAACCGTCGCAGACCTGTTCATGCGCTTCATAACGCGCAGAAACCGGAGAATAAACGCCCTGAAAACCGCCGCATCTTATATTAAGCCTTACGAAAAAATCTTCGGCAACCACACGCTTTCAAACAAGCACTGCTCGCTTTCGCTGAATGCAAAAAACAGAACAATAACCCTAATGAGCGCGGTCTACAACGTACACGGGCGAAAAATGGCAGCAACAACGCAAGATTTTTCGGTCGATATTGATGAATTTTTCGACACAATCGCCGAAGTTTTCAGCTACAACACGACTTATGACGGGCTTTTAAGCACGCTGAAAACAGTTGCAACCGTAAAAGAAGTTCCATACAAAATCCGCAAAGAATCAGCCCCGGCACAAAACAAAAACAGGCCGCAACCGGCCCAAACCGCCCAAAACGCCGAAAAAACCGTCGCAATCGACCTAAAAAACAGAGAATTTTTAGATTTGAACGACGAACTGCTCGATATAAACAGCTGCTCCGAAGCAGAACTGACAGCGCTTCCCGGGATTAATATCGTCATGGCAAAAAAAATCATAAACTACCGGGAAACAAAACATCCGTTCAAATCAACGGATGAATTTTTCAAAATCATGAAAATAAAACCGCATTTTGCAAAACAGCTCGAAAAAATTATCTGCACAAAGAAAATAAACATGAAAAAAGTCAAAAAAGCCCAACAGGAAAGAATCATAGACATTTAATGGACATAAATTTATACAAATATCTAAAAAAAACAACCGCAGAAGGCCCGGGACAGCGTTTTTGCCTTTGGGTGCAGGGTTGCAGCAGGCATTGCAGCGGTTGTTTTGCAAAAGAAACCTGGCCGCACAAGCCAAATAAAATTATGAGCACAATTGACCTTTTTCGGCTTATAACTGCACAAAAAGACATAGAGGGCGTGACTTTTCTCGGCGGAGAGCCTTTTGAACAGGCAAAAGCGCTCGCAGAACTTGCAAAAATGGTCAAAAATGAGGGATTGTCCGTTCTGACCTTTACGGGGAATCGTTATGAGGAGCTAAAAAACGCTAAAAACAAGGATTACGATGAACTTTTAGCACAAACCGACCTTTTGATCGACGGAGGGTTTGAAGAGGACAAATTCGACCTTTCCCGGCCCTGGGTCGGCTCAAAAAACCAGCGATACATCTTTTTGACCGACAGATACAACGAAAATGAAATAAAAAATTACAAAAACAAAATCGAAGTGCGGATTGAGAAAAACGGTTTTGTTTTTATCAACGGAATGGGGGATTTTAACGCAATCGAGCGCGATTTGTGTTTACAGTGCCCGAAAAATAGCCTATAATTTAACAAACGGAGTGAAATATGTTAGAGAAAAAAATTGCAAACCTTTTAAGAGCGCGATTTCCTTATATTTATTTGACGACTTATGAGGAAGAACGTGCAACTTCAATGCTGCGCTCAATTGTGCGCAACGAAAAACTCGTAAAATTCCCCAGAGAAATTTATATTTGGACGCAGACAAACGGTTTTATTAACGACGAAACCGAAAAACCCATCGCCGGCACATCCAACCCCGCCAAAGCGTTGGATTTTGTTCAAAAACATGACAAAGATTCGATTTTTATTTTTTATGACATTCATGTGAACTTCGGGTTGAGAAATCGCGCGCCGGATTACGATTTGGTGCGGAAATTGCGCGATTTGGTGTCATTTTTGAAAACAAGCCCCGTCAGAAAGAACATTTTTTTCATTGCGCCCGAGGCCGTCATACCGGAAACGCTGCAAAAAGACATTTCTATCTGTGATTTTCCGCTCCCGACGCTCGATGAGGTGAAATCAAAGCTCGACAGCATGCTTGCGCAAAACAAACGCGTAAAAACAGAAAATCTCACCCCCGAATCAAAAGAAAAGCTCTGCAAAGCCGCTCTGGGACTAACATTGCAGGAAACTGAAAACGCTTTTGCGCTCGCGATGGTAAACGACGGAAAAATCGACGAAAAAGACATAAATATTATCCTCGATGAAAAAATGCAGGTCATAAAAAAGACGGGAATCCTTGAATTTGTCCGTTCGAACTTCAATATCAACGACATCGGCGGGCTGGACAACCTGAAAAGCTGGCTTTTAAAAAGAAACAATTCCTGGTCTGAAAAAGCGAAAAAATATTGTCTTCCGGCGCCCAAAGGCGTACTGATAACGGGAGTTCCCGGCTGCGGAAAGAGCCTTACGGCAAAAGCAATGAGTGCAATCTGGCAATTGCCGCTTTTAAGGCTCGATTTGGGCAAAATTTTCTCAGGACTCGTCGGCAGCTCGGAAGAAAACATGCGCCGCGCAATTGCAACCGCAGAAGCGGTCGCTCCGTCGATTTTGTGGGTTGATGAAATCGAAAAAGGCCTCAGCGGAGTAAATTCCGGAAACGACAGCGGGGTTTCTTCGCGAATTTTCGGCCAATTTCTCACCTGGATGCAGGAAAAAGAAGCGCCCGTTTTCGTTATTGCAACGGCGAACAACATTCACAACCTGCCGCCCGAACTATTAAGAAAAGGGCGTTTTGACGAGATTTTCTTCGTTGATATTCCGACTTACAACGAAAGGATTGAAATTTTTAGGCTGCATTTGAAAAAAAGGCTCAAAAACGAAGAAATTTCCGCCCAAATCACCATCGATGACGCGCTTTTGCAAAAACTTGCGTCAATGACCGAGGGATTTATCGGCGCTGAGATTGAACAGGTCGTAATTTCCGCGCTTTACGAGGCATTTTTTGAAAACAGGGCGCTGACTTTCAACGATTTGGAAAAAACAATCAAAAACACGGTTCCGCTGTCGACCACGCAAAAAGAACAAATCCTTGCGCTGCGTGCGTGGGCAAATGTTCGTGCGGTTGCGGCAACAAAAAAAGAAGATCTCACGTCCTACAAAGAATCACCCCAAAATGACTCAAAAGACGTCGCAAAAACGCGCGGCGGCAGGGCTTTGGACTTTTAGAAAGGAAAAATATGTCTTGCACAATAGGATTGGTTCCATTTTTGCTCTTATACGGCGCAGCGCAGGCCGCAATCTCGCTTTCGCCCGCAGAAAACACAGATGAGCTGAAACGCAGGCTCAAAGAATCGCTTGAAGCAAACAACGGCGAAATTTCGCAAGAACAGGTCGATTTAATCTGCCGTGAATACTCAACCACCTTTATGGACAGGGATTTGCTTTTAAAAACCATTGACGAGCACGGTTTTACGGATATTTCCGAAGAAAACGGCAAAATTTCGGCAGTTTTGGACAATGTTAAGATTGAATTTTACAGAACCGACAGCGCGCAGCCTTACACAATGAACATTCTTTGCCCAAAATTGTGCGAAACAACCCGTCTGACAACGGATATCAGCGATGAATACACTCTTAATGTTCAAGAAGAAACCTATCTGAAAATCAAAGAACGGCTCGAAAAAAAGAACCTCAAAATCGACGAAGAAGAAGTGCTTGAGGACGATTCAATAATGCTCACGGTAAATCTTGACTAGAGAGGACAAAAAATGGCGAATAAAAAACTAAAAATAAAACTTCTGCCCACAGGCGAGATAGAAATGACCACAGAAGGCATAAAAGGGAAAAAATGCCTTGATTACATCGAGCTGATGGAGGTTCTCGCCGACGCAAAGGTCGTCAGGCAGGAGCTTACGCAGGAATATTACGAAGAAGAAACCGAAACAATCGGAAATGATGAAAAAAATTCGATTTATAACAGATATGACCTGTAAATCGCAAGTTTTTCCATTATTTTGCGGCAAAAAGCAAAGTTTTTCAAAAAAATTGTTAAATTAACCTGAAAAATGCCGTCAGATTTCCAATGCAAACCAAATCGGCAAAATTCTGAAAAAATTAAACAGATTTATGCACAAATTCTCATTTTATCGCATAGAACCTGAAAAAATTCCGAATTTTTCTTTTTATACGCTTAAAAAGGCTTCTTTCGCCGGCAATTTGCACCTTTGCCTTTGCACCGCCAAGCCACCACGCCAGACAGCCGAAAGAAGATTCAAAACTCAAAATCATGTCACTGCATTTTGCCATCAAAAACAAATCCGCTGCCGCGTCAATCATTGAGCCGTAATTTTTATCCCTTTGAACAATAATCCTTTCCCCATAGCGCTCAACAAACGCGGATTCAGTGTTTTTATTCATTGCGCAGAGGAAAAATTGTGTTTTTTTAGGGTATTTGTCCATTAGTTTGAAATATTTTTCCAACTCGACCGTCCGATTATGGCTGTCCCAGTCAGGATTGTTGCGAACCTGAACAGCAACAGTTTTTTGGGGGAAATTAACCGCATTAACCCTCTCCAAAACAGCTTTTGAGGGCTTTAACCGTGCAAAAAAAGGCAGGTAAATCGCCAAAATCCGCTTCGGTATGCGGTTATATTCAAAATCAATGCTGTATCCGTGCTCAGCGTTGTCATAAAGCCAAGGGAAAAACCGCGAAAGCCCGTCCTTCGGTGAAATATACAATCTCCAGCCCTTTGTATAATACAGGGGCTTTTCTTCGGGCAAATTGCGCAAAAGAACGGTTTCACCGTGCTCGCGCACCTCGTAATCCCAATCAAAATCGAACAAATCGCCAAAAGCCGCGCTCACCCAGCCCTCAACAGGCCAATAAAGGTCAAAATTCTTGATATCATAGATTCTTATCGCCGAAGCCATGAACTGAATGCGGTTTCCGATGCCGCTATCTTGCGCCAAAACTATTGTATTTTTGCCGGTTCGAGGTTTTTCTTCCATTATCTTGGTTCTTTCAGATTTTTCTTGTACTCCCAGTATTTCACATGGGCAAGAAATTTGTACGCTCCCCAGCAGCAGCACAAAATAAAGCCGTGGGTGCCGTCTTTATAGCCTTTTTTAAAGATAAATTTTTCAAAAATAAGCCAGATGCTCTGGAAAAAAACAAAGGGAATATTGACCTTTTTGCCTTTGGCCTCCATTTTTTCAACTTCAAAATCGGTGTATTTATTGATTATATTAACAAAATCCCGCACATATTCGGACGTATAATGAAGCATTGCGAGGTTTTTGTTCTCTTTTGGAATCGTAAAAACATCTCCGCGCCGAATTTCCGGGTGAGAATGGACTTTTGGGGGCCAATAGATGTCGGATTTTTTGAAAAATCTCGTCACATAATCAGGATATTGCATTTCCATGAATTTTCCCCAGAAATTGTTCAATCTGGGAATTCTTACCGCGCTGTAACCGTTTGCGCTTTCGGTAAAATCATATAACCACAGCCTCAGCGCATCCGGAATCGCCTCATCCGAGTCAACAACCAAAACCCATTCGTTACTTGCCTGAGATATGGCAAAATTCCTTGCAGGGTCAGCCCAGCCGATATTTTCATGCATTACGATTTTACATCCGTATTCCTGCGCGATTTCCAGCGTTTTGTCAGTCGAATACATGTCGCAAATCACAATTTCGTCAAAATCTTTCACGGACTCAAGGCAATCCCTTATTATTGCTTCGTTATTATATGTATGTATCACAACAGAAATAGACGCACTCATTTTATTTTATACTCCCGAATTAATATTAAATTATATTCCTCTTTAATTAAATTAATTTTAATAAAAAAACATAGAATCATGCACAAAATTTGTGCTAAACTTAACAAAAATTGTTCTATTTAATAATTTATAAACAAAATCAGCTAAAAAATACGCAAAATCTCAAATTTTTCTGTCCCGAAATCGTCAGAAAACCGTATTTTAGCAAAAGCACAAAAAATCGCGGCCAAAAATTGCAAATTAAACCTCAAATTACGGAGAAATTATGGAAAAGAAAGAAGTTTCGATTATTCTTGTCAACTACAAAACAAAAGACCTGACCAGAAACTGCATCAATTCAATAGTGGAAAAAACGCAAAATCTCGCCTACGACATCTACGTCGTGGACAATAATTCCCAAGACGGCACCTGCGAAATGATAAAATCGGAATTTCCATGGATAAAACTCATTGAAAACCCCAAAAACAGCGGTTTTGGCTCCGCAAACAACCTCGCAATCCGCCAATCTGACGCAAAATACGTTTTTCTTTTGAACACCGACACAATTCTTGTTAATAATGCAATAAAAATCCTCCATGATTTTCTGGAATCAAATCCCCGGGTGGGCGCATGCGGCGCAAATCTTTATGATGAAAATATGGAGCATGTTCATTCATACGGAGTTTTTCCGACCGTAAAAAGGCAGATTTTAAAGACATTTATGCTCAGATGGTTCTTCCCGAAAGAGCTAAAAGCAATGAAAGACAAAGGTTTGAACGCGGAAAATGAGCTAAAAGCCGTTGACTACATAACAGGAGCGGATTTGATGATTAAAAAATCCGTTCTCGACGAGGTCGGGATATTTGATGAGCGGTTTTTCATGTATTTTGAAGAAAACGAGTTCCAATTCAGAATCAGAAAAGCCGGATACGAAATTTTTATTAATCCGGAGGCAAAAATCATCCACCTCCATGACAAATCACCCAAAAAACGCGAAAAAATGTACTACGAGTACAAAAAAAGCCAGTATCTGTTTTTCCGCCTGTGCTACGCAAATGAAAAGAACATTTTCGGGCTGAAAATTTTGATGATTTTGACGTTTTTGCCAAAAATCTTCACCCATCGCGAAAGCATTTCGAATTTAATTAAATATATTATAAATGATAAGCTCTAAAGCTACCCTTTTATATCAAACTTGTGCTGTTCGCCGGCTTTTCTGAGCACAACGCCGGTGTTGTATGACATCAGATTGTATTTTTCTATCTGCTCAAAAACCTCGCCCGTAAAAACGTTTTGATTTTCGGAGATAAAATTAAACAAAGGCTCAAGAACCCCGCCAATAGCGTGATTAACAGTATCTTTTCCCTGCTGCATCGTACGGGTCGGAACTTTTATGTTCAAACCAAAAGGCTGATTTAAAATGTTGTTGCTGTCTGCCATGTTTTCTCCGATTTTGTCCTATATTTTATTTATCGGCACTTCCCTGATAAAACTTTAATGATTTTTATGGTTTTGTAAACGATTGTAAACGCGAATTTGTGTTAAGTTTTGTAAAAATGAATTTTAAGGCTATTATTGTGAATTTTGAATGTAAAAAATACAATTATTCCAATAATAAAAAGAAAATAATTATAATATTAAAAAAAAAATCACAGCTAACCGATAAATTCTGAAAAATTTAACATATTTTAATAGCAATTTTTTTTTTGAGCTGATTTGTAATTATATAAGGACTTGTTATGATTGAAACAGAATGCCGTCACATAACAGGTAATTTTCGAAGTATAGTATGATTAGCAAAGTAAACATTAATACGAATACGCATGATGCAAAATCAACCCAAAAACCCTCATTTAAGGGCGGACTGGTTGATATGGGCGTAAACGCGCTTCAATGGGTAAGCACGGAGCCCATGTACGGCGTTGCGCTAATCGACGGAGTAACCGCAATCGCCCCCAGAACCATTGTTGACGCAAAAACTAACGGTTTCGCCGCTGCGGAAACATTCAGACGGGAATCTTCCGGATTGATTGTAAACTGCATGATTCCGGGGCTGTTTGTCCTCGGCACGGGCAAAATTGCACAAATGCTGTATAAAGATTTCAAAATTCCGGGACTTCTCGGCACCTGGGCTAACGAAGAAAGCCTCACAGAGCTCCATCAGCGCTACAAAAAGGCCGGAAATGTCGATAAATTTGTTGACGGAATTTTCAAAGACATAAAAGTTAACGTCGGAAAAGACTGGAAGCCCCTGAACGCCTCCAGCGACAAGATTGCGGAAGCAAAAAGCCTTGTAAAAGAAATAATCAACGAAACCAAGGACAAAAAGGAGCTCAAAAAGGTCGTAGGGCTGATTTTGGACGACTCAAAAGGCGCTGAACACATAAAACTCGGCGACAAACAGTTTGGCTCGTCGCTTTCGTTCTTTTTGCGCGATACAGTTGACACAGGAAAGATTTTTAAGAGCCTGAACAAAGAACAATTTGACGCTTTCTTGAAAAAGGCCGTTAAATTCACAAACGCAAAGAGCCTTGCGGGCCTTGCGACAATAATTCCGCTCGCTGCATCTGTTCAGTCAATTAACAGATGGATTACAAGAAAATCTTCGGGCCAAGAAGGCGCTCCGATTTACAAAGATTTCATTCAGCAGAACAAAAAGAAAAAAATGAACGAAAAGCAAAAAGCGGGATTCTTCACGGAAAAACTCGCTGCTGCTGCTTTGATGGTCGGCGTTGCGATTCTTTCTTTAAAAGAAAAACCGAATTTAAAAGCGCTTTTCAACGGAAAAGAAAAGCTTACGCAAATGCCTTTCTTCAAATCGCTCCAATTCCATAATATTTTCCCGTCCATGGACCAGTGCAGATGGATTGCGACGGCTACTTTTGCAAGCAGAATGTTCGCGGCAGAAGATAAAAACGAACTGCGCGAAGCAACTTTCCGTGATATCGCAACATTTTGCAGCCTTTACTTCTTTGGCGACTACGTAAACAAGGGCGTCGGCTCATTAATCAAGAAATTGACCAAAGGCAAAGTAGATTTGATGAACTACGCATCAGAAAAACCGAAATCTGACTCGCTGAAAGACAAATTCAACTACTGGGTAAAAGAAACAAGGCTGAAATCCTTTGCAGAAGCGGAAAAAATCTCGCCAACCGCAAAAAGATACCGTGCTCTTTGCGAAGTCAGCTCGTTGGGCTTCTCCATGCTGCTTTTAGGAATTCTTGTTCCATGGTATGTTAGAAAACAAACAGAAATCACCCACAGAAAAGAACTTGAAGCAAACTACAACAGATACCACACCTATCCTACTATATTTCCCTCAAACACTGCAAAAAGAGCATTCCAGGCATTCGGAATGATGGAAGCAGGGACAACAAAATAAGGCAAAAATATGATTAACACTATCCAACCGAAAATCCACATTAATAACAAACAGCACAAACCAAATTTTAAGGGCGCACCCGAGCTGCTCGCAACAGGACTGAATTTTTTGAACACAAATCCGGCTCTGGGCGCAGTTTTTGTGGACGTAGCGTTTATGGATACACCCAGAACGGTTGTTGATACAACAAGAAACCCCGATGCGGGGCTGGAAACAGCAACCAGAGAATTCAGCTCAACAATCAACCATGCTGTTGCAGGGCTTGTCGGTATCGGAGCAGGCTCGCTCGTTGCAAACGCGTTCAACAGGGCAAACGGCGTCAAAGCGCACATGATTTTCACGAACGGTGAATCAATCGACCTTTTCTCCAAGTTCGAAGCACAGACTCGTTCGGCAAAAGACCCGAAATTGGCTTATTACACGGAATTTTTGAATAGTATTGAGGGTCTGAACTCGTCAGCTAAGCCGGATGCGCCTTATACTAACAAACTGGAGGGAGAAACCGTTAAAAAAGCCGCAAAACTCCTTGCAGAAGCAAAAACGGACAAATACGGACTTCCCAAAGACGTTTATTCAAAGGTCAGCGCCCTGATTACGGGCGATATCGGCGCCGCTGAATCAATTAAGGTGAAAAACGGCGACCAGGTTGTCGAAGGACGGCTTGAAAACTTCTTAAAAGATGCGTTTTCCATTAAAAAAGCCTACCTTGACAAAGCAGAGCATGACGCAAAAGAAAACGTCAAAAAACTCACCGATGCAGAGTTCATAAAAGCGCTCAAAAGCATAAAAGGCAAAACCGCAATCGCAGGACTGGCCGTGCCCGTTGCCATCGGGATGAGCCTCCAGCCGTTTAACGCTTATATGACGAAAAAACGCACCGGAAACGGCGGTTTTGTCGGCGGCGGAGAACCTGACCATTCGGCCGGCTTTAAAATCCTTAAAACAGCGATGGGCGCCGGTATTGCAGCCGCAATGCTGCGTTCTATCGACAAATTCAAAGAAATTCCCTCAAAATTGCAGTACAAAGGGCTTGTTCCTACGATTCCGCAGTTCAAATTGATTTACGCATGCACAATTTTCAGCAGAATGCTCGCAGCAAGGAACAAAGACGAGCTCAGAGAATCAACTATCAAAGATACATTAGGCTTTGTGAACTGGCTGATTTTGGGCGGATTTGTTTCGAAGCTCGCTTTGAACAAAATGGACAAATCGCTCATCAATTATGATGAAAAATCAATGGGCAAAGGCGGCTGGAACTGGATTACAAAGGCTGTTGAAAAATCGCATGAAGAAATTCTCTACCCAGTATTGAAAAAATACGGCATTGAAACCGTCGGCGAAAACGGAAAAGCGCTTTCTTACGGAAAACTTATAAAAACGCTGAAAGAAAAGGCCGCAGGCACAGCTGATTTGCAAAAAACGCTGAAAAGTATCAGATACAAAAACACAGCGCAGCTTCTGGGCTATTTATATTCGGGCGTTGTGCTCGGCGTGGGCATTCCGAAGCTCAATATCGCGATTACAAAACATGTAAACAGCAAGCGTGAGGCAAAAAAAGCAGTAAATGCGCAAAATCCTGAACAGTCAATGCAAATTCAGAACATAATCCCCGAAAACAAAACTTTTGCTTCATTTTTGGGCAGCAAAGCGTAAAAATTGAGCATTAAAAGCACTTTCTTTTGAATAATGCCGGATGACGGCGGAGGAAGCCAGGGGAACGGGCGGATTATTGTCAAAATTTCTCAACCGGGCTTAGTTCGGGCGTACATGCATTTATGCTTAATATATTGTAATATGTTTTTGTAAATAATTTATATTTTATATATAATTTTCTAAGCAGATAATGCTCTAAATACGATAAAATAAAGGACAAGGGTAGACAAATGGCAGAAAATAAACTCCCTCACGGTGTTGGTAAGAAAATTGTTCAGGCTTTGAAAAAACAGGCCGATATTGAAATAAAAACAGTGCCGGATGAAGTAGTTACAGCAGAAGAAGCTCTCGCAAAACAGACCGAAGCTGCTTTCAGCAATGCAGCACCAGCAGATGATGTAAATCTTGACGAGCCTTTTAGCGATTTTTCCGCAAACAACGGCTTTTTCAACGACGGAGAGTCAATCAGCATGAACAATTTTGACTCCAGCCCGGTTTCTGTGGATTCTGAATACGACAATGCGTCAGAATTTGACTTTGATTCTGAAAATTCACAATCATTTACTCAGGAAGAAACGTTCAACACACAGAATATGAAATTGTCTCCTCCGCCCAAGCCAAAAAGCCATACAATGCCCTCAAATGTTGCAGTTTTGAAACGGCTCATCGCACAGCTGCCCGGCGGTGTAACAAAACAAACGGGTGCGCAAATTATCCGCCAAACTATGGAAGCTCTGGGCATTTCTATGAACAGCGTTCTCAAAGAAGCGCAGCAGGTGCAAGACAGCCTCAATGATTCGGCAAGAACCTGCATGATTTCAATAAATGAATACAAAAACTGCATAAGAAGCCTTGAAAAACAGGTGCAGGACTACAAAAAACAGGCCGTTACGCTCAATGACCTCATAAGCCTGTTCGTTTTGACTGACAAACACTAAAAATATCAAAATAACATAAAAATAATCCGCTCTTAAAAAAAGCGGATTATTTTTTATATCACTTTTGTACTCAAACACAGCCTAATTGCTGCCGAGCTTCATAGAAAGCGTGTCAGTAGATGCTTCCGAATCAAGTTTGAACTGTTTTAGCTGGTTCATTTCAATTCCGACTTCCTCAAGCACGTTATAGTCCATTTTCGGCAGTTCTTCACCCGGCTGGGAAATCATATTTGCCAGATAAATGAGCGAGCTTGCTTTGGGCATCGACGATCTGAGCGGATCATGGTGATATTTTATGCAATTTGCCAGCAATACCGGCAATTTCCATTTTTTAGCCAGCATAAAACCGACATCAGCATGATTCATATCAAAAATATGTTCTTCTGCTGACAAAGGTGCCTCACCGTTTTGGATAAGCTCTTTTACGCCCTGATATTTCTTCGGATCGCACATATTTAAGATTACTTTCCCGATATCATGAAGAAATCCTATTGTAAAAGCGTCATTAGGGTCAATTATATCGTAATTTTTAGCCAGCAATTCGCTTGCAACCGCTGTTTTCAAGGAATGACGCCACATATCCTTTCCGCACTGAGAGGTCAGCATCGGTTTCATTGCAACAGCGATGACGATGTTCTTTGTCTGGGTCATCCCAAGCAGTGCAATTGCGTTTTTGATAGAGGTAATTTCCTGAGCAAACCCGTAATATGCCGAATTAACAAGCTTTAGCACTTGAGAAGTCAAAGCCTGATCATACGCCATAATATCAGAAAGCTCTTTTGTACCTGACGAATCATCGTTTATTATCCCCAGCGCCCGGATAATCACATTAGGCATTGCGGGGACGTCTTTTATTGTATTTATAAGATCAATGGGTGTTTTATGTTCCATAATACTATACCTGCAAGTGTTTTTTTATTGATAAAAAGCTTCCGCCTGCGCCGAAACCTATCGCTATTATAAATAATACCAGAATTACTATGTTATTTGCAAGTACGGGTGAAGGCACCACAAAGAATTCATGAACTTTCAATAGCCCGTTGTGCGCTGCATTTATTGGTACAAGCGCAATCAGCGCTCCTAAAAAGCCATAAATCGCCCCTTGCAAAATCAAGGGAATTTTTATGTACCAGTTGCTGACGCCCATCAGGCGCATAATCTCAATTTCGTCCTTTCTGGACTGGATAACGAGCTGAATCGTGTTATTAATAATGGTTATCGTCAGCATCGCAACCAAAATCACCACAATCAACGTGATTGTGTGGACAACATTGTTGAACATCTGCATTTTTTTTGCTATATCCTGAGCATAGTTCATATCTTCAACGGTTTTGTACTTTTTAATTTCGTTGAAAACCGCATTTATGTTCTCAGGCTTGTCAACTTTAACATGAAGCGTGTCTGGGAGCGGATTTTCCATATCCGGAACATCAATTTCCCTTTTCAAATCGTTCCAGGAGTGCTCTTTCGGGATAATTTTGACCCTTTCAACATGCTGAATTTGTTTTATCTGGTTTGCAACATCGTTAGGCGCCGCCTGAGGCTTTAAATAAACCGAAATTTCAAGCGCATTTCCCAGCTCCGAAACAAATGAAGACAAAGAAAGCGTAGTCCTGAAAAGTGCACCGAAAATAGACAAAATCGCAGCCATTGTAGTGATAATCGCAAGATTTATCCACCCCGTGCGCCTGATTCCGTTGATTGTTTCAAGCCCGATGCGGTAAACTATACGAAGCTCATACAGCCAGTCTTTCGGGATGTGCGATTTTACTGTTTTTTTTATATTTCTTTTTATTTCATTCATAAGTACCTGCTTGTACATCTCTGACTATTTGACCGTCTTCAAGGGTCAATACTCGTTTTCTAAAATAGTTGACCATTGCATGATCGTGCGTGGAAACGATTACCGTAATTCCTTTTTGGTTAATTTGTTCAAGAATTTGCATGATTTCCATCGAATTATTCGGATCGAGGTTGCCCGTAGGCTCATCCGCAATCAAAATCGGCGGCCCGTTCACGATGGCACGTGCAATGCTCACTCTCTGCTGTTCGCCGCCCGACAATTCGGTCGGTTTGAATTTCATTTTATCAACAAGCCCGACAATTTTCAATGCGCCCGTAACCCTTGCCTCGATTTCTTTTGAGCTCATGCCGAGTGTCCTGATTACATAAGCGCAATTGTCATAAACGCTTTGATTGTTCAAAAGTTTGTAGTCCTGAAACACAATTCCCATGCATCTTCTCAGGCTGGGAACCTGTTCCGGAGGCAAATTCGCAATATTTTTCGCACCGATGATTACGCTGCCAGTGGTCGGGGTTTCTTCCTTGTACAAAAGCTTCATAAGGGTTGATTTTCCCGCTCCTGACGGCCCAGTAATGAAAACAAACTCACCCGACATGATATCGAGGTTGATATTTTTCAGCGCGTAATTATTTTTATATTTTTTGGTAACACCACGAAGTTGTATCATATAAATTGTCCTAATTTTTCTATTTTTTTAAATATTTTGTAATTCTTTCGGCCAGTTTTTCGCCCGTAAGCCCGTAAAAATTCATAAGTTCTCTTTGCTCGCCGCTTTGGCCGAACTGGTCGTTTATTCCGATTCTTTTGACTTTTACGGGATGATTTTCGCTCAAAGTTTCACAAATTGCCGAGCCGAGAGCGCCGATTATCGAATGATTTTCAATTGTTATGACATTTTGCGTTTTTTTCGCAGATTCGACGATTGTATCGACATCAACGGGTTTTACAACCGGCATATGAATAACTTCCGCATCAATTCCGACCTTTTCCAGTAGCTCGGCGCAATCCAGCGCTTCAACGAGCGTTTCCCCGTTCGTAATAAGCGTAACGTCCTTGCCTTCTCTGACAACAAGCGCCTTTTTCAGGTCGAATTTGTAAGTTTCGGGGTCGAAAATGTTAGGGACATTGGTTCTTGCGAGCCTTATATAAACAGGGCCGTCATATTCTGCCGCGAATTTAATCACCTCACGCGTTTCCGTGCAATCAGCAGGCACAATAACCGTCATATTTGGGATATCACGCATAATAGCGACATCCTCCAGCGCCTGATGGCTCGCGCCGTCCTCGCCGACCGTGATTCCGCCGTGAGTTGCAACGATTTTCACGTTAAAACGCGGATAGCAGATGGAATTTCTAATCTGCTCCCACGCACGACCCGTCGCAAACATCGCAAAAGTCGAAACAAACGGAATTTTTCCGGTTGTGGAAAGCCCCGCAGCCGTAGTCATTGCGTCTTGCTCAGCAATGCCCATATTAAAAAATCTTTCAGGAAATTCCTTGCCGAACATCGCCGTCTGGGTCGAGCAAGAAAGGTCAGCATCCAACGCAACGATGTTAGGGTTAGATTTACCCAGCTCAACGAGCGTTTTTCCGTATTCCGAGCGGATGGATTTCTTTTCTCTGTCTTTACCCTGTAAGATTTTTATCATTTTTTGCCCTTTTTTAATTGTCCACGAGGTTATTTTTCAAGTTCTGCCATTGCTCTGGCGAAATCTTCGTCGTTAGGCGCTTTGCCGTGCCATGCGCAGTTGTTTTCCATAAATGAAACGCCTTTACCCTTGATAGTTTCCGCGATTATTGCGGTCGGGCGGTCCATTGTCTTGGCAATCTGTATGGCATCAAAGATTTCTTCCACATCATGCCCGTCAATCGTAATTACATTCCATCCGAACGCCTCAAGTTTCTCATCCAGAGGGTCAATGGACTTAACTTCGCAGGTGCTTCCGTCGATTTGGAGCTTGTTTTTATCAATAAATGCAATAAGGTTGTCCAAATTATGATGAGAAGCGTTCATAACAGCCTCCCAGATGCTTCCCTCCTGCATTTCGCCGTCACCGACAAATACGAATACATTTGCGGGGTTTTTATCGATTTTAAGCCCCAGCGCAACGCCGCATGCCATCGAAAGCCCCTGTCCGAGCGAGCCCGTTGAAACCTCAATGCCCTTTAAATGGCGGCAGGACGGATGTCCTTGCAATCTTGTGCCGAGTTTTCGGAAAGTCATTAATTCTTCTTTAGGAAAATAGCCGCATTCCGCGAGAATCGAGTACAAAGCAGCCGAAGCGTGTCCTTTTGAGAGGATAAACCGGTCGCGTTTGTCGAAATCAGGCGATTTATCCCATTCAGGGCTGTGTTTCATGCAGCATTTGTACAAAACCGCGAGAATTTCGACCGCGCTGAGGTTTCCGCCGGGGTGGCCCGATTTTGCCGCATGAATCATTTTGACTATATCTTTTCTCATTTCACGGCACAGTTTGTTGAGTTCTTCAACTTGCGATGGTAAAAGCTGATTGTTCATTAATAACCCTTTTTTTGAAAGACTGATTCTATTATAACCCTAATCAGAAACAAAGGCAAAGCGGGAAAGATTCTTTTGAACCTTTCGGGCTCTTTGAGCGTGCGATAGAGCCATTCGAGCCCCAATTTCCGATAAATTTCAGGCGCCCGTTTCACAACGCCCGACCAAACGTCAAAACTTCCGCCAACGCCGACGAAAACAGCATCGGGCATTGATTTTTTCAGTTCCTGAATCATAAATTCCTGCTTAGGTGCGCCAAGCGCCACAAAAACAGCTTTTGGCGCAGCTGCGGTCATATCGTTTTTGATAGATTCTTCATCCTCTTTTGAAAAGTAGCCGTTTCTTGTGTAGACGATGTTGAGATTTTCGAATTCCTTGAGCAGATTTTGTTTTGCTTTTTGCACAATTTCCTCTTTTGCACCCAAAAGCGCCACCGGAAGACCGTTTTGCGCACAAAGTCCGATAAGTTTTTTTGAATATTCGATTCCGGGGATATTTTCCTGATTTATTCCTTTGATTTTCAAAGCCAGTTTAATTCCGACGCCATCAGGGATTACGAGTTCCGCGTTATTCAAGACGGAAGCAAAATCCGGGTTTTTCTTTGCAATTTCTATCATTTCAGGGTTAATTGTAACAACCTGAAAACCCTGTCCGGCGCGCAATCTGTTCATTGTAAACTCTAGCGCCTCAGAAAAACTCATCAAATCGACCCCGAACCCGAGTATTTTTGCCTGTTTTCTCTCTCCGTTTTCCATAAGTCATATTTTAGCGAAATTTTGGCGTTGTTGCAAGTGCGGCAAGATAAATTGCGGCTGCATAAATTCGTAAAGTAAAAAGTCAAATTGATTCATTTTTACGCATATGCAACCGCAAACGTAACCGGTTTTTTGTTGTCAGGCGGTGCCTGACCTACATTGGAACATTTTCTCGCCGGTAAGATGCTGAAACAAGTTCAGCATGACAGAATGCGGGACGCAAGAGGCTCGCAAAGTAAAAAGCTGGATTGATTTATTTTTTAAGACCTATTCCAGCGAAGCGAATCGAGGCTTAAAAA
>CALUPP010000001.1 GCA_944322685.1 Candidatus Gastranaerophilales bacterium | reverse complement strand
AAAGTAGCCCGTTTTTTGTTGTCAGGCGGTGCCTGACCTACTTTTGAACATTTTTCTCGCCGGCAAGATGCTGAAACAAGTTCAGCATGACAGAATGCGGGGCGCAAGAGGCACGCAAAGTAAAAAGCCGGGTTAATTTATTTTTTAAGACCTATTCCAGCGGAGCGAAATCGGTCGGGGCTTTGCCCCATGCGAAGCCGGACATTACTCCGGCGGAGCGGCCGATTTCAAGAAGCGAATCGGGGCTTAAAAAATGGATTAATCTGGATTTTTACGCATATGCAACCGCAAATGCAACCAGTTTTTTGCTGTCAGGCGATGCCTGACCTACTTTTACCTTTTTTCACAAAAAAAATCCTTTGAAAGCCCGCAAAGTAAAAAGCTGGATTAATTTATTTTTTAAGACCTATTCCAGCGGAGCGAAATCGGTCTGGGCTTCGCCCCATGCGGAGACGGACGTTACTCCGGCGGAGCGGCCGATTTTAAGAAGCGAATCGAGGCTTAAAAAATAAATTAATCCGGATTTTTACGCATATGCAACCGTAAAAGTCGCCAGTTTTTTGATGTCAGGAGATGCCTGACCTACTTTGGAACATTTTTTCGCCGGTAAGATGCTGAAACAAGTTCAGCATGACGCTTTATTGCCTGTCATTGCGAACTTGGCTTGAAATCACAAAATCAGCCGTTCAATTTTTCAAAAGCTTGCTGCGCATAGAATTGACGGGCCCTAAAAGCTTCATATTTTTGCAAAATATCCTGAATTTTTTGTGCATTTTTTTCCATTTCTTTTTTTGCAACAAATTCTGCGGAAAAATCACGGCGTTCCGAAGCTTTTCGATACGAATTCAACGATTTTTCATGAGCAGCAACCGCAGCTTCATGTTTTTTTGCCAATTTTTCAAGTTTTGGCTCATAAAGAACCTTTTTCGCGTTTTCTTTAACCTCGCCCATAAACGGATCGGCTTTTTTGTTAAAATCATCAACTGCTTTCTTAAAGGCCTTTTTACCCTGTCTGTATGCAGCTTTAAACATCTCGGTATCAATATTTTTTATATCCATGGACATCTCCTTGTAATTGATTAAAACGCATAAAAAATTTTTTTGCTATCTTTGTGTTAAAATTTTAGTAAAATAAATTATACTGCAATAATTTGGCAGCAAAACAAGTTCAGAATGCAGGAATTTGTCCGTAATGCGGGATTTGCTTAACAAAAAGAAGCGCGAAGCTTTACAAATCGGCCAAAACTGCCCAAAACAAAGCAGCATGGGGAAATATATTTAAAATTAACATATTTAAAGTTAAAAAAGAGGAAGCTATGACAGATTTGAGAGATAAATATGAAGTTGTAATCGGACTTGAGGTTCACGCTCAGCTAAAAACAAAGTCGAAAATTTTTGCGCCTGACAGCACGGAATTCGGCGCGGAGCCAAACACGCACACAAGCCCGATTACGCTCGGAATGCCGGGTGTTTTGCCCGTTTTGAACAAAGAATGCGTAAATATGGGCATTTTGCTTGGCTTGGCGCTCAACTGCGAAATTCCCGCACGCTGCAAATTCGACAGAAAACAGTATTTTTATCCGGATTTGCCGAAAGGCTATCAAATCTCGCAATATGACGAGCCGATTTGCGTAAACGGGCACATTGACGTAAAAGGCAAAAGAATCGGCATCACGCGCGCCCACCTCGAAGAAGATGCAGGAAAACTTGTTCACGCAGGCGCTGACGGAATTGCGGGCTCGATTTATTCGCTCGTTGACCTCAACAGAGCCGGAACGCCGCTTTTGGAAATCGTTTCCGAGCCGGACATGCGTTCCAGCGAAGAAGCAAGAAATTATATGGAAGAATTAAGAAATATCGTGCGCTATATTGGCGTTTGCGACGGAAACCTTGAAGAAGGCTCAATGAGATGCGACGCAAACGTTTCAATTATGCCAAAAGGCAGCAAAGAATTCGGCACACGCGCAGAAATCAAAAACATCAACAGTTTTTCGGCGCTCCAAAGAGCAATTGAATACGAAATCGACCGCCAAATCGAAATCGTCGAAGAAGGCGGCGAGGTTGTTCAAGAAACCCGCCTCTGGGATGACAACCAAAAAGTTACAAAATCAATGAGAAGCAAGGAAGATGCAAACGATTACCGTTATTTTCCCGAGCCCGACCTTATGCCGGTTGAAATTTCGCGCGAGTGGGTCGAAGAAATCCGCTCAAAAATGCCCGAGCTTCCCGAACAAAAGAGAAAACGCTACGAATCGCTCGGTTTGAGCGCTTATGACGCAAATGTCATGGTTGATCAGATGGAAACAGCGCTTTTCTACGACGAAGTTTTGAAACTCGGTGCAGATTACCGTATTGCGAACAATCTGCTCGTCGGCGACATCACGGCTTATCTCAAAGAGAACAACATCACAATAAATCTGACAAAACTCACGCCGGAATCGCTTGCTGAACTTGTTAATTTGATTGAAAAAGGCACAATTTCAAACAACATTGCGAAAAAGCTTATCCCGTCGCTTTTAAAAGACGGCGGAAGCGCAAAAGAGATGGTTGAAAAGCAGGGATTGAGCGTAATTTCGGACGAGGGCGCAATTAAAGACGCAATCGCAAAAGTTATCGCGGCAAATCCTGCCCAAGTCGAAGCATATCGCGGCGGAAAGCAGCAGTTGTTCGGCTTTTTTGTCGGTCAGGTAATGAAAGAAACCAAAGGACGCGCAAATCCGCAGGTTATCAACAAAATTCTGAAAGAGATGCTTGAAGCGTAAAGATTTTGCTCGTTTTTTGTCATTTTACGACGGAAAATGGGTGAAACCTGTTTGATTTTACGTGGAAAATGCTGAAAAAGTCTGCAAATTAGCCCGTTTTTTGATGTCAGGCGATGCCTGACCTACTTTGGATCATTTTTTTCTCGCCGGTAAGATGCTGAAACAAGTTCAGCATGACAGAATGAGGGGTGCAAGAGGCTCGCAAAGTAAAAAGGCGGATTAATTTATTTTTTAAGACCTATTCCAGCGAAGCGAAATCGATCGGGGCTTCGCCCCTTGCGGAGCCGGACGTTACTCCGGGGCGGAGCGGCCGATTTCAAGAAGCGAATCGAGGCTTGAAAAATGAATTAATCTGGCTTTTTACGAATAAGCAATCGTAAAAGTATCCCGTTTTTTGATGTCAGGCGATGCCTGACCTACTTTGGTACATTTTTCTCGTCGGTAAGATGCTGAAACGAGTTCAGCATGACAGAATGCGAGACGCAAGAGGCGCACAAAAAAACAGAATCCCTTTCTATTTAAACGTATTGAGGCGGATTCCCCGGACAGAATCCATCGGAAGCGAGGAAATTTTGCCATTCTGCTTTTTAAAAAATTTTTCAGCTTGCTCAACGCCGTTTTTGACGCGCCCAACAATAATTTCCAGCGAATCTTCACCCATTTTCAACGAACGCCAAAACTTTCCGCTTTTGGAAACAAAAAACTGCCCGATACCGTGTTCAGCAGGTTCTGCAACTATGTTTTTCACAAGACGCGAGCCGTTAAGGAATATGCGCTCGATTTTTGCAT